>CAJKQZ010000023.1 GCA_905202115.1 uncultured Prevotellaceae bacterium
CATATTTTGAATTATCTCCCTTGTATTTTCATTTATCTGCGGGAACTTTTTTACCACACGAAAAAAATATTTTTTTCGCGCAAGGCCGTTTTTCATAAAAACCCTCTCACGCCGGTTTTCTGCCATACACAAGCACATTTTCTATACAACGCTTCTGAAATTCTCCGTAAAAAGCACAAAATTCGTCGCAGCAAAACGAACAGATTCACTTTGCCGCCACAAACCTTTTATTATCTTTGCGAAAAACCTTTTACCGTTAAAACAAAAAACGCCTTATGTTTAATTTCATGAGAAAGACATTAATTCTGGCAGCTGCGGCATTCGCTGCACTATCGGCACACGCCGCAGCAACAGGCCGGAAAGCCGGAAACACCGGCGCAAAGGAACAAACAGCAGCCACAAAAACATACAACGTCGACATCTGCATATACGGCGGCACGTCGGCAGGAGTCATGGCTGCCTATACAGCCAGGAAACAAGGCAAAAGCGTATTGCTCGTCGAACCTACCAAAAGAATTGGAGGGCTTACCACCGGCGGCCTCGGGCAGACCGACATAGGCCACGCCGAAGCAATAAAAGGCTACGCCCTCGACTTCTATAAACGCATAGGAAAATATTACGGAAAAGACGGAGCACAGTTCACTTTCGAACCAAAAGCCGCACTGAATGTCTACAAAAGCTACGTTTCCGAAGCTGGCATAAACATACTTTACAGCCACCGCATAACGAAAACCTCGAAAAAAGGAAACACTGTACGGAACATCATCCTCGAAAACAGCGAAAACAACAAGAACAAGGCAAAAGTAACAGCCAAAGTATTCATCGACTGCAGCTACGAGGGAGATCTCATGGCAAAAGCAGGAATCACCTATACCTGCGGGCGCGAGGCCAACTCCGTTTACGGCGAAACATGGAACGGCGTGCAAATGCTCGACAAGCATCAGTTTCCCGACGGAGTGGATCCCTACAAAATAAAAGGCGACCCCTCAAGCGGACTTCTTTACGGCATATCCGACGGCAAAATGGGAGAACAAGGCAGCGGCGACAAGACGATACAGGCCTACAACTACCGCATAACCCTAACAAACGACCCCGAAAACCGCATAGAAATCACCCGACCTGACAACTACGACCCGAGCAGATACGAACTACTCATACGTCTGAAAGAAATAGCTCCCTGGCAATCCATTCACGATGTAATTTACTGGGGAATGATGCCAGGCAACAAAACCGACATAAACAACAACGGTGGATTCTCGACCGACATGATAGGTGCGAACTGGAACTATCCCGAAGCAAGCTACGAGGAACGCGAACGCATTGCCAGAGAACATACCGACTACACTAAAGGATTCCTCTACTTTCTCGGCCACGACCCGCGCATACCGCAGAATGTGCGCGACGCCATGCTCTCCTGGGGCTATCCCAAAGACGAGTACGAAGAGTACGGGCACTTCACCCCTCAACTATACATACGCGAAGCGCGGAGAATGGTAGGCCGCATGGTTATGACGCAGAATCACTGCGAAAGCAAGGAAACCGTGGACGACCCGATAGGTTGGGCAAGCTATACAATGGACTCGCACAACTGCGGAAGATACGTAGTAAACGGCATGGTAAAGAACGAAGGCGACGTACAGAAACCAGTGCGCGCGCCCTACAAGGTTTCTTATCGCGCAATCACACCTAAGGAAGAAGAAGCCCGCAACGTCATTGTTCCCGTATGTCTTTCGGCCTCGCACATAGCATACGGTTCCATACGCATGGAACCTGTGTTCATGCTTCTCGGAGCCAATTCCGCCCTCGCCGCCTGCCAGGCAATCGACCGCCACGGCAACTGCGTACAAAACGTAGACCCAGCCGAAATAATGCACATTTCGGAAACACTGGAATGACATGCAAGAAACCGGCAGCCGGAAAACCGCCCGAAACCCGCAAAAGCAAAAAATCCTTCCGCAGCAGAAAAAAATTATCTCTGAGGTAATTTAAAATATGTCTGAGATATTTCAAATTATCTCAGACATATTTTTCGAGACGGCAAATATAGCCTCCTATATTATAACCTCACTTTCTATTTCCGAACTCATAGCACTTCGGAAACCGAATCATATATCAAAGGAATATCCTGATAATGTATGCGAAACTTTGTACCATGATTATGCCCCGTTCTCGCATCAAAATCAGCATACACCTTGCCGTTTTCTATGCAATCTATAAATTTATAAAGATTCAGGTCTTTCAACATGAATACCTTATTGAAATGAAAATATTCCTTGCGGTTTTCCACTTTCGTATCGGCCTGCACGTAAAAACAATTCGTCAGCTTTGCACCTACCTTAGCAAACAAATCGTAGAAACCCCAATAAGGAATCAGCGAGAAAGCCGCAGCATTTTCATTTCTTATTTCAACCGAGCGAAGCCAATCCTCATGTTTTTCTGAACATTCCGACATCTCAAATCCTACTTCGACGCGCTGTTCCTCTCGATTTACATTCAATCTGAAGCCTCTGTCGGTAAAATAACGGGCATTGAGCGTGGCACGAAAAGACATCTCATCAGCAGGATACTTTATTCCGGCCTTTTTATGTCTCCATCCATATTTAGGCAACAGTATATCGGTTACTATCTTCATTGCTCGCGGCGAAGGTTCCATATGACATAAAGTCAATAATGCGGTAGTATTTTTGCGCTGGGCCTTTAATTCCCATTCCGCAGCATTCGGAATAGGCAGATTGTTTTCCGGAATCCCCAATAAATCTTCCAGAACATTTCCTACGGCACCGTCATTTCCTCTGCGGGTGTTTAAAATCCAACCGCGCTGTTCTATTTCTCTGAATTTCTCTATCAATTCAGCTTTGGAAATAGGTTGAAGATTATTTTTCTGCATAATCGAACAATGTAGGTGTATGAAAACGGGCTATCTCAGGATTGACTTTATTTTTCACTATTCTCTCTTCCGCCATTCTGCAATAGTATTCGCTTATCTCGATACCGATATAATCTCTCTTCAGAGCCTGCGCAACGACAGCGGTGGTACCGCTCCCCATAAAAGGGTCGAGCACAACCTTCGCGTTTGTAGAACCGATAATCCTGTCGATAAGAGCAACAGGAAAAGGCGCGGGGTGTTCGTTCTTCAACTCCTGCGTAAATTCCCATACATCGCCATAACGATTGGCCCCCTGCGATAATCTGAAGTCCTTTTTTGCTATCAGGTAAATGACCTCATAAGTGGGAAGAAAATATCCTGCATTGAAATTTATGCCCCCTTTTCTCCTCCATATTATAATCTGGCGCACGGGAAAGTCGGAAACAATCTCACGCCTGTCCTGGATAAGGCCATTCTGAACACGCCATTTGTGATTATAAAAAATTGCACCGTCGTCGCTCAGAAGACGCATCATTTCTTTCAGACAATCGCGCTGCCACGCACAATAATCCTCGTATGGCATATTATCGTCATACGTTGCATATCCGTTAATAAGAGCCGCATTCGACCATTTTCCTCCCTTACCGCATTTCATACCGTTTCCGGTTGAGTTTTTCAGATTATAAGGAGGTGAAGTCACTACCAGGTTCACGCAACTGTCGGGTAGCTGCTTCATAACTTCAAGGCAATCTCCGCAAATGATTTTATTAAGATAATTTGTAACAGACATATAATACGTTCCTTATTGCAAAGGTAGGAACTTAAACAAGAAGTTCCAAGAGCAGAAAAAAATTATCTCAGAGATAATTTAAAATATGTCTGAGATATTTCGAAATATCTCAGACATATTTTTTCGGGTATTTTATTGCCTGCCGAATAACGAAAAACTTCGTACATTTGCTGCCGTGAATCATTCACAAAACAAATGTATTGCAAATCAACATATCGCCGCACAATTATTTTAACTTCCCGTCTGTATTCGGAACGACGAGGAAACATGTGCCGATGACATTATTGCATATACAGAAATCCACTCTGCATTTTTTGTTTACCGTTCGGAACGAAACCGTAGGCAACAGTTCCGAAAGCACAACAATCCAAAAGGATGAATTTCCTATTATACCCGCCTGCTCCACTCAGCAAAAGAAAAAATGCTCAAACAAGCAACACGGATAAATGAACAAACTGCATAACATATATACGGAACACAAAACATACTATACGCCGCTGATAAAGCTCGGAGTACCTATAATAATAGGCCAGCTGGGAATTGTGGCAACAGGACTCGCCGACACGGTAATGGTGGGACAGCACAGCACCGATGAACTTGCCGCCTCATCGTTCGTAAACAATATCATCGGCACTTTCCTTATGCTCGGAACGGGCTATTCTTTCAACCTCACTCCCATTATAGGCCGGAATCTTGCCACAGGCAAAAAATCGGCAATAGGCGGCTGGCTGAAAAACAGCTTGATTGCAAACACGTTCGTAGCACTTCTCATCTGCTCCGTATTGGCCGTAATTTACACGAACGTAGAAGCCTTGCGACAACCAGAGGAACTGCTGCCACTTATAAGGCCTTATTTTGTAATAAGCGCAGTGTCGTTGGTCTTCGTAATGCTCTACAATTCGTTCCGTCAGTTTGTAGAAGGAATAAGCGACCCCACTGTCTCGATGTGGGCGCTGCTAATAGGCAACGTTCTCAACATAGCAGGAAACTACATACTCATCTACGGAAAGTTAGGCTTTCCCGAACTCGGACTTAACGGCGCGGGCATAAGCACGTTTGTTTCGCGCTTCATCACGTTGGTGATATTCGTTGCCGTATTCCTTTACCGCAGCAAATATCGCCCATACCGTCACGGATTCATATTATTCCGCATAAACGCGAAGCAGATAAAACGCCTTAACGCCATTGGCTGGCCAATAGGGTTGCAGCAAGGCATAGAGGCGTCCACGTTTTCGGTTACGGCAATCATGGTAGGCTGGCTCGGAAGCGCGGAACTGGCAGCCCACCAGGTGGTGATAGCCATTTCTAACATCAGTTTCGTAATATATTTAGGGCTAAGTTCGGCTGTGGCCATACGTTCGAGCTATTACAAAGGCGCGGGCGATTGGAAAAGCGTTATCCGCAACACCGTTTCGGGAGTACATCTGGCGCTGGTCGCTTCAACAATCATCTGCATTATTCTTTTTCTGACACGGGCACGGGTCGGGCACATTTTTACCGACGACATAGAGGTAAACCTTATCATCGTCTTGCTGATACCTATGCTTATTTTATATCAGTTGAGCGACAGCGTACAGTTGGTTCTCGTGCATTCCCTGCGCGGCCTGGCCGATGTGAAAGCAATCATGTGGATTTCGTTCTGCTCATACTTTTTCGGCGGCATGCTTTCGGGATACGTTTTCGGCTTCGTTTTCAAATGGGGAATAACCGGCATTTGGATGGCTTTTCCTTTGGGATTCCTGTGCTGCGGAATATTACTTTGGAAACGAACCCGAACGTTGGTAAACAAGAATCTCAAAAACGAATAGACCTTTCGGGAGAAAGAAAAAATCAAACTCTGTAGAATAATCCGTGTCGGACGGAAACTGACATTTCTCCGCCACCTGACATTTTTGTCAGGTGGCTTTTTTCATACCGGCAAAAAGAGCCCGAAAAATTATCTCAGACATATTTTAAAATATCTCAGAGATAATTCAAAATATGTCTGAGATAATTTTTTCTACAAGCGGGAAGAGTTTTTTCCTTTGCCGGCGGGAGGTGCGAACACCTGACAAAAATGTCATGTTCTGAAAAGTCCAAATACCGTTCCGGCAGGGAAAACGGCAAAAACAAAACGCATACAATTGCCGATAGGCGTGCGAATGCAGCAAAGAGAGAGAAACAACGAAATGCGCCTTAATTATTTCATATGTATAAGCCTGCCACCTCCATTCAAATTCTACTTAACCGATAAAAAATATGTTTCCAGAAAATCATCTTCGCCAACTGAAAAAAAAGATGTCTGAGATAATTCATTTTATCTCAAACATCTTTTTCAACATCTGCTTTATCTATACACAAAATAGGCTAAAGCAGTAACTTTCAAATAAGGCCGGCCTTTGATTTACGAACATCCCATAGCCGGCAAGGTTATCAGGCAAGAAGTTTCTTTACCGCAGCAGAGATTTTCGCACCCTCGGCGCGACCGGCAAGGCGCTTCGTGGCAACTCCCATTACCTTGCCCATTTCGCGCATGGAAGAAGCTCCCGTTTCGGCTATCACGGATTTTACTTCAGCCTCTATTTCCTCATCGCTTAGCTGTTTGGGCAAATATTCTTCAACAACAGCCACCTGCGCTTCCTCCTCGCCTGCAAGATCGGGACGATTCTGCTCGCGATAAAGGGCCGCGGTATCCTTGCCTTGCTTTGCCATTTTGGCAAGTATCTTCAAAGCTGCCTCATCACTGAGCTGGTCGTTGGCTCCAGGCGCGGTCTTTGCCTCTATGAAGTTCTTCTTGATGTTTCTCAAAGCATCGAGGCGCACTTTGTCGCGCGCCTTCATGGCAGCAATTATATCGCTGCTCACCTTTTCAAATAATGACATATTATGTTCCTTTCTTATTTTTGCAAAAGTCGTGCTCATAACTTCCGGTTCGCATTTGAAAAAGAAAATTTCTCATATTCGCCGGAAAATAAAGCCTACTGGAAATTTATTATCTGAGGTTGTTCGGGTTCGGAAGGAGGCTCCGGAGAAATGACACCGGTATCGTCGGTTTTGTTCCTGATTTTCTGCAAAACTGCGCTGCTACGCTTATACGTAGGCGTCTGCTCGACCATTGAAATTATATTCTCGTTATCTATATCTGCCTCCGTGAAGCGATAAACATGATGACGGCGTTTGGTGTTCTTTACCTTCTGGTCGTTTTTATAGAACTTGCCGCGACGTATGGCCTTGCGTTCTTCCTCCTCGGCAAGTTCGGCCTGACGGTCAGCATCGTCGGTATTAGGACGTGCAAGGAACTCTTCCATGAAAGGCACACTATCGAGCCCAAAACCGGTAGCGAGAATCGTTATCTTCACTTTCTTGTCGAGTTCAGGATCAAAAGTCACACCCCATTTCACCTCGAAATCAGGACCGAACTTACTCATGAATTCATGAATCTCGTTCATCTCCTCCATAGTTATTGTATCCTCGTCTTTATCGGAACAATAAATGCTGAGCAGCACTTTCTTGGCGTTGAAGATGTCATTGTTGTTCAACAACGGCGAATTAAGGGCGTCGTTAATGGCGTTGCTCACGCGATTCTCTCCCATGCCCTCTCCGGTGCTCATTATGGCAACCCCGCCATTGCGAAGTACAGTACATACATCGTTAAAGTCAAGGTTTATCTTGCCGTGGGTCGTGATAATCTCCGCAATGCTTCGCGCCGCAATGGTAAGAGTGTCGTCGGCACGCCCGAAAGCATCAAGAATAGTGAGTTCGGGATAAATCTCACGCAAGCGCTCGTTGTTTACAACCAACAAGGCGTCTACATTTTTAGATATGGCCTCAACTCCGTCGAGAGCCTGGTCTATCTTCTTGTTACCTTCGAACTGGAAAGGTATTGTTACGATTCCAACCGTAAGAATGTTCTTTTTCTTCGCTTCGCGGGCTATAATCGGCGCGGCTCCCGTACCCGTTCCTCCGCCCATACCGGCGGTGATAAAAGCCATTTTGGTTCCGTCGGAGAGCATTTTGTTTATAGCTTCAAGACTGTCTTCGGCAGCCTGTCGGGCCTTATCCGGACGATTACCGGCTCCCAGGCCTTCACTGCCTAATTGCACCTTGATCTGAACCGGAGAATCACTCAATGCCTGATTGTCGGTATTGCAAACAACGAACGACACATCGTGTATGCCGGTCTGATACATGTGATTTACGGCGTTCCCGCCGCCACCGCCAACACCAATTACTTTTATAATATGAGGGTTTCCGGTAGGAAATTCGAAACCTATTACTTTATCGTTTTCGGGCATATTTCTGTGAATTATATTTGTTTGTTTTACACTGCTGTAAACAGTGTTCTCTTATTGTTCTTTGATTTTATTAAAGGTATTGCCGCTCGCAACTAACGCAGACGTTTAGTCCTCGTCTTCAGGGCTTACTAAATCGGTGGCAACTTTTGCAACCTTGCGCCATGCGCGACGCAAAGGATTGTTCTGCTTCCACTCCTCTCTTTTCTTCTTTTTTTCGGCCTTTATCCTCTCTTTTTCAGCTTCAGCCTCGGCAGCGGCCTTTTCAGCAGCAAGTCTTTCGGCTTCTTCTTTCTGCGACGGCTTCTTATGGTCGTTCAGCTCTTCTATCTTTGTACGGGCCACAACAGTTTCCTGTGTTTTTGAACTCTCGGCATTTTCATCAACAAACAGATTGCTGTCTTCTTCGGTCACAAGCGCTCCTGCACAGTTCTCATCTCCCATTGCAAGCATTCCGAGTATGGCATTCTTCGTTCCGTCCTTTGCTTTCACTTCAGTTATCTTTGAATTTACGGCAAAGTTCACATACTTGGAAACTTTCAGTTTTTCAATATTTGTGTAGACGGTAAAAGCTTTTTCTATGTCTTTTATATTTGCTCCGCCTCCTGTAAGAACGGCACCTGCTATAAGAGTATCCTTAATTCCTGAAGCCAAAATCTGATCCGAAACGTTCACGAGAATTTCTTCCATACGGGCCTCGACAATTTCGCAAAGCAATTTACGTGACACCAGGCGACCGTCCCTAAGAGTATAATTATCCTCTTCTGTTTCCTCTGTAAGTTCCGTATAAGCGGAACCGTATTTTAATTTCAGGCTCTCAGCCTCGGATTCTTCAATAGAAAGACTCGAAGCGATGTCTTTGGTAACATTATCGCTTCCCAAAGGAATAACAGAAAGGTGACGCAATAAATTTTTCTGGTATACGGCAACGGTTGTGGTATCGCGACCGAAATCGACAAGCGCACACCCCGGACGTTTATCCGTATCTACATTAAGAACAGCATTGGCAAGAACAATAGGCGTGGTATAAAATTGTATCACTTCTATACCTGCCTGCTCCAGACAGGATTTAATATTATTATAGAAAGTGCGTCTTATAACTATATTAAGGAAATTTCCTTCTATCCCGCTTGCCAGAACTCCTACAGGAGACATGTTAAGTTGAGAACCGAGTTTGTATTCCTGCGGTATTATATCTACCAGATAATAATCGGGCAGGCATTGGCTTCGATTTTCTTCATAAATGGTATCTACCAGCTCTTGCGAGATTCTGGTTTCTACTTCGAATTGTCTCCTTACAGTATTGCGAACGGAATGCAGGCCCTGTCCTCCAAAACAAACGTATACCCGGGCAATCTTCCTGCCCGCTACATTTTGCAGACGATTCTTTATAGACTTAAGACATAAGACGGTTTTATCCACATTGTACACTGCCCCTTTATGAATAAAGGAAGAAGAATTTTCCTGAGCCATAGCAAGCACTTGGGTGCTTCCGTCGGACATGCGCCGCCCAAGCATTCCCGTAATTTTCGATGAACCTATCTCTATTGCCGCTATGAATGCGTCGTTAATTGTGATTGCAGACATATATTATAATATTATTTTCTACAGATTATTTGATTATTGTACTCTATATTTATATGAGAGTATTTATTCCAGCCTACTTTACAAAGAACCTTTTCATAAAAAGCCTTCAGGCGCTGAAACTTCCGCTTAATATCTACAGGTTTTCCTACATATACCACATGCTCTCCGACACGAGGTATTATTTCCATGTTTTCATCGCCGTCAACATGAATCTGTTCTATTTGCCCGTTCCAAAAATCGTCTTCTTGCAAAAAAACTCCTATCGGAACAAGATTCTTATGAGCGTAAGAATGGGATATGTTGCCTGTTGCCACAACCATATCGGCCGTATAATGCAAATGAGGCATAATCTTACCTTGAGAATCGATGAAATAGTTTTCACCCGAATCGCTGATAACGCGCATTACCGGAAGACGTTGATTCACATTGATTACGACTTGTCCTCCGGCTGTCTTATAGCACGTAGCTTTATCTATGAATGGATTTTTCATAAGAGTTTTTTCCATTTCATAGCAATTTACATTACTTATTTTCTTGCCTAAAGGATAAGCTTTAGATACGTTCAGAATATTGCGGATTTCTTTAGGAGTTATAAACACAGCTTTTGCGCTGTCTTCAACGACTATATTAACCGCTGTACACTTTTTCATATCCTCGGGATTGTTAAACTTGGTTACGGCAAAAACCAAATACACAATGAGAGCAAAAAGCAGTAATATTCTGAGCAGAACTTTCATTCTTCAACTATTTATTTAGTTTCGGTTTATTCAGCTTCTTGGCAAAAGTATTTTTTCGATTTCAGGAGTAAGCGTATCCAAATCTCCTGCGCCTAAAATTATAAGCACATCTATGTCAGATGAACGTATTACATCAAGGACTTCATCCTTTCGTATCAATCGTTTCTTCATATCAGGACGAAGTTCGTCATATATAAGGCGACTCGTTACACCGGGAATAAGTCTTTCACGAGCAGGATAAATTTCTGTCAATATGACCTCGTCTAATAACGCAAGACTTTGCGCGAATTCTTTATAGAAGTCACGTGTTCTTGAATATAAATGCGGCTGAAATATTGCAGAGACTTTTCTTCTGTCAAAGACTTTTCTCACTGATTTTATACATTGTTCTATTTCTTTAGGATGATGTGCATAATCACTTACCAGAACTATTTTATCGGTCTTTATTTTAAAATCAAACCTGCGTTCAACCCCCGAGAAGGTTCTCATTCCTTCACGAATATCTTCGGGCGATACGCCGGCAATCTGTGCTAAAGCCATTGCAGCTATACCGTTTTCTATATTAACGTAAACCGGAACGCCCAAATCTATATTGTTTATGTTTCCAAACGGAGAAACGAAATCAAACATTATACGTCCATTCCCAATGCGTATGTTTTCCGCATGAAAATTACCTTCACTTACACCATAATCAAACAAGCGGACGCCGTCTTTAAGCTGCGGTTTCATACCCAATTTATTATGAACAACGAGCGCACCGCCTTTTCTGATAAGAGATGTATATTTTTCAAAACTTTCAATATATGCCTCATGCGTGCCATACACATCCAGATGATCAGCGTCAACAGCTGTAATTACAGAAGCATAAGGCGTAAGCCAATGAAATGAGCGGTCGTATTCATCGGCTTCTATAACGACGTAAGGGCTCGAAGAGCTCAACAAATAGTTTGTGCCGTAATTTTTGGATATTCCTCCCAGAAAAGCATTACATCCCACATGACTTTGATGAATTATATGAGCCGCCATTGTAGAGGTTGTGGTTTTTCCATGCGTTCCCGCCACACACAAGCCGCGATAGGCCCGTGTAAGCGCTCCGAGCACCTGGGCGCGCTTCTCCACGTCGAATGCCATGTTGTTGAAATAGCCTAACACTTTATTGTCGCTCGGTATTGCAGGAGTATAGACCACGAGCGTATTACGCGGGTTCTTAAACACCGGAGATATCTCATCCGGATCGTCATCATATATCACATGAGCACCTTCTGCCTTCAAACGTTCAGTAAGCACCGAAGGCGTATGATCATAACCGCCAACAGGAGTTTCACGAGAAAGGAAAAAACGTGCAATCGCACTCATTCCGATACCACCTATACCTATAAAATAAACGGCTTTTATATCATTTAAATCCATAGTTATATATTTCTACTGTTTTCTTATTAATTATTCTTGTATTTTTCGGCCAAAGCCAAAACTTCTTTTGCTATTACATCCGCCGCGTCAGGATGTGCCATTGCTTTTATATTATTTCTCAGTTTATCAAGAGCGGCATTATCTGCAACGGTATTCAATGTTCGCGGTATAAGAGTGCGGACAGCCTCGCTGTCCTTCACATACAGCGCTGCGTCGCAACTTGTAAGAGCAAGGGCGTTTTTGGTCTGATGATCTTCAGCCACATTAGGCGAAGGTATCAGAATAGAAGCTTTGCCCAGAAGCGAAAGCTCCGAAATGCTCCCAGCACCGGCACGTGATACCACAAGGTCCGCGGCCTTATAGGCCACCGGCATGTCCGCGATAAAATCGCAGACCACAAGATTCTCCGGTTTTCCGCGTTTTTCAAGTTCCTGTTTTATTGAAGCGCTATAATATTTTCCTGTCTGCCAAATAAATTGAACGTCGTTTTGTTTTATCAGCACAAGGCTGTTAAGTATCGCTTCGTTTATTGTTCTGGCGCCGAGACTGCCCCCGATAATTAAAACTGTCTTCTTCTCCGCGCTGAGCCCGAAAGAAGCAAGCGCCTCCTCACGAGAAACAGTTGTATTCAAAAGACTCTGCCTTACGGGATTACCTGTCAATATTATCTTATCGGCCGGAAAGAAACGCTCCATGCCTTCATAAGCCACGCATATTTTTTCGGCTTTCTTGGCCAGCAGCTTGTTCGTAACTCCAGCATAAGAGTTCTGCTCCTGCAAAAGCGTGGGAATGCCCATAGCCTGTGCCTCATTGAGCGTAGGGCCGCTTGCATAACCGCCCACACCCACAGCCACCATAGGCTGGAAATCCTTAATTATACGTTTTGCTATACGTTTGCTCTCTATTATTTTGAATACAGTACGAATGTTGCGAAAAAGATTCTTTCTATCAAAGCCGCAAATAGGCAGACCTTTTATTTCATATCCGGCTGCCGGCACACGTTGCATTTCCATGCGTCCTTCAGCTCCCACAAAAAGAATCTTTGCCTCGGGATTAATCTCCCGTATTGCGTTTGCAATGGATATTGCAGGAAAGATATGCCCTCCTGTTCCTCCACCGCTGATTATTATTCTAAGAGTTCTGTCCATCTCGATTTTGCCTTGTTTACCAAACGCCTTGAAACGGCATTCAATACTTTAAATTCGGACTTTTTAAATTTTCATGCTTACACTCCGCGTAATATGCAAAGATAGAAATAATAATTCGTTATCGCTGTATCTTTCGATTTTTATTTGACAAGGTTTAAGACAATATCACGACTGAAAATATCCGATACAATAAAAGGCTGCACCTGCCAGACCGGACAAAATACCGCGACAGGGAATATTCACGCCTGTCTGTTTTTCACAAAACACCTCCGTAACAACGTAATTTCAATACATACCAAAGAAAGTCCGGTAGAAAATCAGCAGAGAATAAGTTTATACTGAAACAGTCTCTCACGAAAAAAAAAATATTTTTTTACACGGTAAAAAACTTCCCGCAGGAAATTGAAAATACAAGGGAGATAATCGAAAATATGTCTGAGATAATTCAAAATATCTCAGACATATTTTTTACTACATATACACCTGTTGATTTTCAAGTGCTTGCTCGCTGACCGTTTTTGTCTGCAAAACTATACGGCAAAGCCGTCATGTTTTACATAAAACAGAATAATCTTCCCCGCCTGCCAAATCCGAACAAAATTTCCGACTCTGCATAACAAAGAAAACAGCCGAAATCGTATTCGGCTGTTTTCTTTAAATCTTATCAATCGTTTTTCTTTTCTTTCAGCAGCTTTTGCAGCAGCAACGGATTGTTTGTCGTTATGAAATCCACCTTCGCGTCTATTAATTCACGAAGCGTATTTTCATCGTTCACAGTCCAGACGTTAACCTTCATGCCAAGCGCGTGACTCTGGTGTATCCAATCCATGTTTTTCTTTATTGCATCCCAGGAATAGTCGGGCCCTGCGGCTCCTATTTCCTTAAGTTGCTTCGGCGTAAGGTCTCCGCTAAGATAATACACCTCTGTTCCTTTAGGAGCGTTGGCAATTAGATGTTTCGTTGCGGCAAGCGAGAACGCTATATAAGTGGTGCGCTTCGTCAGCTTGTATTTTTTCACAAGTTTCATAGCCATATCGGCGCAAGCTATCGTTCTGGCCTCGTCTCTATGGGTCTTAACCTCAAGAATTAGCTTTGTTTTAAGTTTGCGCGCACGTTTCAGATAAGCTTCAAGAGTGGGAACATTCTCTCCGTTGCTCAAACGTATTGCCGAAATGGTTTTCATATCGGAATCCTCGATTCTTACGCCTTTAAAGTTACCGTCATGGTCAACCATAGCGCAGTTATCCGTCGTAAGCCACACATCGAATTCGCTCCCGTAGCAACCTATAGAATCGGCCTTAACGAGAGAAGCTATACTGTTCTGAGCGGCCCCCGGTGTGTCCCAGAACCCACGATGAGCAATGACTTTAGGCTGTGCCGACACAAAGGCAAACGACATTGAAAGAAGAGTTGTAAAAAGGATTTTCTGAATTTTCATATCTATATTTTTTAGTTGTACAAAAATAGCGAAAGACCGGCGCAAGGCAAAATAAACATATTTCTTTTTTACACTTTTACAGCAAGTATTCAATAACATTCTTACACGAAACGATACAATCCGTAATCTTTACTGAGTTATTTTCAATTGCGGTTGCAATTCGCTAAAGTCGGTCTGTTACGGTAGAACGAAACATTGCGGGAGTTACGCCCGTAAATTTGCGGAAATATTTATTGAAGTTACTTTGTTCTCCAAAACCGAGCTTACCCGAAATTTCCTTTACCGTAATTTTGCTACATGCAAGCATGCGTTTGGCTTCAAGCACGATACGCGAGTCGATATATGCTTTGGGCGTCATTCCCGATACCTCTCTAAGCTGACGGGAAAGGCTCTTCTCGTTTATCTGCAGCATATTCACATAATGGTCGGCGTTACGGCTCGCGCGGAACCCCTCTTCCACCGCTCTGCAGAACATACGCGCAAGGCCGCACGGCACATCGGAACGCACTGCCAGGCATTGCCGTTCGGCGGCATACAGAACCGAACGCAACAAACAGAGAGATGTTTCCTCACGATAAGGACATTTTTCGCTGTCAAGCTCATTTTTCAGAAGTTCCAGGATTTCTCCCACCGGTTCGGCTTTCGCATCTATGACATGTGCCTTGCCGAAAGAACTGAACACCTCGGCGGAACGCAAGAAACGAATATCTTCGTCGGAAAAGCAGGAAGAATCGGGCGAGAACGACACAAGTTTTCCCGAACACGCCGTATCTGCCTGAATACGCCAGACACTGCCAGGAGGCAAGGCGAGCAGGAAGCCTTCGTTCACGGATATTTCGCTGAAATCCGCGCAGACCGTCAAACTCCCTTCAGACACATAAAAAATATAATATGCGTCACACCGGCAGAAGCCGTTTATCCGGTCGGCTTCGCCCTCTCGAAAAAGGATACTCCCTACGCTTATGGGCGCAGCAACGCTGTTCGGACATGAATTCTCCGCAAAATCATGCATTATAATGTTCTTTCTGTTTTTAATCCGGTCAAATATACGGATTTTTCCCGACAAAGACCGCTATCTTCAGGGGCATAAAGAACGTGTTCCGCAAAGTTGGAATCCTTTACGGAACACGCTGTAACACATTCAGTCTGCGCCGCATATGCGGGCTGGAAAAACTAAACTATTTTATCTCGATATTAGTAACCTTTGCCTCTTTCGCCTCGGCCGGCAGCTTGGGAAGTTCAACTTCAAGCACACCGTTGTTCACGCGGGCGGAAATCTTGTTGCGGTCCACATCGTCGGGCAGAATTATCGACTGGCGATATTTCGAGTATGAGAACTCACGGCGCAGATAACGCCCGTTTTTCTGTTCCTCTTTCTTCTCTTCTTTCTTTTCCATTGAAATGACAAGATTGTCATCGTCATCTATCTGAATGCTGAAATCTTCTTTAGTCATACCAGGCGCAGCCACTTCTATGCAATAGTCGTGTTCGTGCTCTATCACGTTTATGGCAGGAGCCGTAGCGTTCGTTCTTTCCATCCAAGCGTTATCGAAGAAATCGTTGAAGATACTCGGCAACCAGTTTTGGTTCCTTCTCATTACTGTTGACATAATCAAATCTCCTATTCTTTTAAATTATACTTAGAGTTCACAACTCCTCGGGATTTTCGTCCTTTTGGAGTTCACATAAATAGAGACAACTATCATGCCAACGGATTTTCTTTGCCAAAGCCGCCAGAAAGCATGTCATTTTGTCAGTAAAACCGGCGCTTTTGACAGGTTTCCGCGTTTTTCGTCTTTATTTTTAACACTCCATATCGACTTTTTCAGGATTTTTTCTTCCCTAAAAACAACACACAAAAAGAGGTCGAAAAAATATGTCTGAGATATTTTAAAATATCTCAGACATATTTCAAATTACCTCAGAGATAATTTTTATTACAAGCGGAAAGAGTGCAACCGGCTCTGCAACGGCCTTGCGCAAGTCAGAGAATACAGACAAAAAAACCGGAAAATACAGGCCGCATTAAAAAGCCGTCTGCATTTCCGGTTTACATTTCTACAAAATTGATAACGTTTTTAGAATTCCGCGTTCTTAGGAGTGCGGGGGAAAGGTATTACGTCGCGGATGTTCTGCATCCCCGTAACGAAAAGTATGAGCCGCTCGAAACCGAGTCCGAAACCACCGTGAGGACAAGAGCCGTATTTACGCGTATCGAGATACCACCACATGTCTTTCATAGGAATGTTCCTCTCCTTAATCTCGGCCATGAGTTTGTCGTAGCTTTCCTCACGCACACTGCCGCCGATTATCTCTCCTATCTGCGGGAAGAGCACATCGGTGCCCTGCACAGTACGGCCGTCGTCGTTTATCTTCATATAGAAAGCCTTTATCGCCTTAGGATAGTCGGTCATAATCACCGGTTTCCTGAAATGCTCTTCCACAAGATAGCGTTCGTGCTCGCTTGCCAGGTCCATGCCCCAGCTTACGGGGAACTCGAACTTGCGGCCGTTCTTCACGGCTTCTTCAAGAATCCTGATACCTTCTGTATAAGGCAAGCGAACGAACGAGTCGGCAACGACAGATTCCAGACGCTCGATAAGCGTCTTGTCTATCATCTTGTTAAGGAATTCCAAATCGTCCTTGCAGTTATCGAGAGCCCACTGCACACAATATTTAATAAAGTCCTCCTCGAGATCCATTAACCCGTTCAAGTCGATAAAGGCAACCTCCGGCTCTATCATCCAGAACTCGGCCAAATGACGCGGGGTATTGCTGTTTTCGGCGCGGAACGTAGGCCCGAACGTGTAAATAGCACCTAAAGCCGTGGCGCCAAGCTCGCCTTCGAGCTGTCCGCTCACCGTCAGCGAAGCCTGCTTGCCGAAGAAATCGTCGTCATAGACAATTTTTCCGTCCTCGCCTTTCTTCAAGTCGTAAAGGTTCTTTGTCGTAACCTGAAACATCTGTCCCGCTCCCTCGCAGTCGCTCGCCGTAATGATAGGCGAATGGAAATAGAAGAAGCCGTGTTCGTGAAAATACTGGTGTATGGCTATCGACATATTATGGCGTATGCGCATTACGGCCCCGAACGTATTCGTACGCAGGCGCAAATGCGCATACTGGCGCATGTACTCGAAGCTTTGTCCCTTTTTCTGCATGGGATAATCACTGCCGCAGGCGCCGAGCAGTTCTATGTTGTCGGCCTGAAGCTCAACGCTCTGCCCGCTTCCGAGACTTTCAACCAAAGTGCCGTCCACGCTCAGACAAGCGCCGGTTGTTATCTGCTTTATAAGCTCGTCATCAAATTTCGAAACGTCGGCGACGATCTGTATATTCTTTATTGTAGAACCGTCGTTGAGAGCGATAAAATTTACCGCCTTACTGCCGCGGCGTGTTCTCACCCACCCCTTCACATTTACTTTTGAACCGTAATCTTTGAGGTCAAGCAGTTCAACGATTCTGACTCTTTTGATCTTATCCATATAATTGTAATTCTTTATAAGGAACCCCGCGTGTTGCAAATCACTCGAACGCTCCCATTTTCAAAACATTGACTTCCTCCTGCGAGAGATAACGCCACTGGCCGCGGCGCAGGTTTTTCTTTGTCAGTCCGGCAAAATAAACACGGTCGAGCTTTATCACATGATAACCCAGCGACTCGAAAATACGACGCACGATACGGTTCTTTCCGCTGTGGATTTCTATTCCTACCTGCTTCTTGTCTACTTCGGAAGCGTATTCCACTGCGTCTGCGTGTATCTCGCCGTCATCGAGAGTGATTCCGTCGGCAATCTGCCGCATGTCGGCCGCCGTAACATTGCGATCGAGGTACACATGATATATTTTTTTCTTCAGAAACTTGGGATGAGTAAGTTTCGAAGCCAGTTCGCCGTCGTTGGTAAGCAAAAGAACGCCCGTTGTGTTGCGGTCGAGACGTCCTACGGGATAAATGCGCTCCTTACATGCGTTACGCACGAGATCCATTACCGTCTTGCGTTTCTGAGGATCGTCGCTCGTGGTGACATAATCTTTAGGTTTGTTGAGAAGTACGTAAACTTTCTTCTCGGGCGAGACAGGCTCGTTATGGAAACGCACATCGTCGCTGCGCTTTACTTTGGTTCCGAGTTCGGTTATCGTTTCGCCGTTCACGGTAACCACTCCTGCCTGGATATATTTGTCGGCGTCACGACGTGAGCAGACTCCCGCATTCGCAAGGAACTTGTTAAGACGTATAGGTGCGTCGGGATCGTAGTTTTCCTCAGCATACTGCACCCGTTTCCTCATGCTGTATTTTGCGTTCGGGTCGTAATTCTGCGAATACGGGCGGCGCGCGTAATTACGTCCGCCGCGTTCGCCATAGGCACCGTTATAATTCTGGCGGTATTCGTATCTTCCGCCGCGACTTTCCTTATATGCCTGGTTATCGGCAGAATAATTCGCCTTTTCTGCGTTGTAAATGCGCGGACGGCGTTCGTAGCCGTATCCGCCACGGTTATATTCCTGACCTCCCTGGTATGAGCGGTCGTAATTCGGGCGTCGTCCTGCGGGATTGTTGAAATCCCTGCGTTGCCCGTAGTTCCTTTCGCTGCGGTAGCCGCCGTCGTTGCGACGCTCCTGCGGATAGAAGTCTCTATCCCTGCGCTGATAATTGCTGTTGTAGGAACGTTCGCCATAAGAGCGGCGATAGTTGTTTCCTTCATAGGTCTTTCCGGCTCCGCCGTATACGTTTACGCGGCGGTAAGCGGGGCGATTCGAATTTCCTTCGCCTTCATTATTCGGATTCTGCTCCGTTTGCTGGTTCTTGATTTCTTCGTTGTCCATCTCGGATTGTTTTTTGTTTAATAATCTGTTTTCGTGCTCCATGCGGAGCATATTTCAATTTATATTCCCTTGTTCGTTCACAGGTTATGCGTTTCCGCATACTTGCCGTCAGATTCCCACATAGCTGCGCGGGGAGATTTTGCCCAATTCTTCCTTAACGTTATCGGAAACGTTCAGAGAAGCAATGAAATCTTCTATATCTTTTTGTTTTATTTCGGTATTCGTACGTGTAAGTGCCTTGAGAGCCTCGTAGGGATGAGGATAGCCCTCGCGGCGCAGTATGGTTTGTATCGCCTCTGCCACTACAGCCCAGTTGTTGTCAAGATCGGCGTCTATAGATTCGCGATGCAGCAGCAGTTTTCCCAGTCCTTTCATCGTGCTTTGGATTGCGATAAGCGTGTGTGCCAAAGGAACGCCCACGTTGCGTATCACGGTACTGTCGGTAAGGTCGCGCTGCAGGCGCGATACGGGCAGTTTGTGCGAGAGGTGTTCGAACAGAGCGTTGGCTATTCCGAGATTTCCCTCGGAGTTTTCATAATCGATAGGATTCACCTTGTGCGGCATTGCCGACGAGCCTACCTCGCCCGCACGTATTTTCTGTTTGAAATAGTTCATCGAAATATACGTCCAGAAGTCTCTGTCGAGGTCGAGTATTATGGTATTAATCCGTTTCAGTGCGTCGAGCACGGCGGCAAGTCCGTCGTAGTTGGAAATCTGTGTGGTATATTCTTCGCGCTCCAGCCCGAGACGTTCGTCGAGGAACTTGTTCGCAAGCGTTTTCCAGTCTATTTCGGGATAAGCCACATGATGTGCGTTGAAGTTTCCCGTTGCGCCGCCGAACTTTGCCGTAATTCTGAGAGCATCGAGCTGTTCGCGCTGGCGTGCCAGCCTGTATGCGAACACTTTCACCTCCTTGCCCAAGCGTGTGGGCGAGGCCGGCTGTCCGTGCGTGCGCGCAAGCATAGGGATGTCTTTCCATTCTTCCGCCAGTTCGTCGAGTTTGTTTATCAACTCGTCAAGCTGCGGACGATACACCTCGTTGAGCGCATCGCTCAGCATAAGCGGAAAAGAGGTATTGTTTATGTCCTGCGAGGTAAGGCCGAAATGAATGAATTCCTTGTAGGAATCGAAGCCTCCTATCTCGTCGAGCTTGCCTTTTATGAAATATTCAATGGCCTTGACGTCGTGGTTCGTTGTCTTTTCGATTTCTTTCACGCTCTCTGCGTCGGCCTCCGAAAAGTCGCGGTATATAGCGCGCAGACGCGGTTTAAGCCCACTGTCGAAACCGTTAAGTTGCGGCAAAGGTATCTCGGTAAGCCAGATAAAATACTCGATTTCCACCTTTGTGCGGTACTTCATCAAAGCATATTCGGAAAAATAAGGAGCCAGCGGCTCGCACTTGGAGCGGTAACGCCCGTCGACAGGGCTTACTGCGGTCAAAACATCAAGGTTCATATAAAAGTATCATGATTTCGTTGCAAAAATAATTCATTTTTTCCGATTTTTATATTGACGCGGCACGTTTTTATATCGCACACGCACGAGCGAAAGCACAAAAAGCCTTATTTCGCTTTGTCCGTTTCACAAGCAAACGGTCAACGCCTTATTTTTCACGCCGGCAACCGGCAAAAGCATAGTCTTTTACAGCAACAAAAACCATGTCTGCGGAAAACAGGAGAACAAGAGATTTATTCCAAAATATTTTCCCTGTGAAAAAAAATATTTTTTTTACACGATAAAAAACTTCCCGCAGCAAATTGAAAATACAAGGGAGATAATTCAAAATATGTC
>CAJKQZ010000024.1 GCA_905202115.1 uncultured Prevotellaceae bacterium
ATTTTCGATTATCTCCCTTGTATTTTCAATTTCCTGCGGGAAGTTTTTTACCATGTAAAAAAAATATTTTTTTTCACGGGAGAGCGATTTTATATAAAACCTTTCACATTCCATTTTCTGCCGCAGCCGGTTTTTGCCGTCGTAAACCATCAGGCCCGTATTACGCATATATTATAATATGTGTGAGATGATTTTCCCGACATTTCAAACGGCCGAAAATAACCGCACAACTCCGTTGCCGTTTTGAGCAAAACGAGTAACTTTGTAAAACAATCGCGAAAGCATATCAGTTATCCACGTTATGAAAGACTTCGTACACCTTCACGTTCACACCCAGTATTCCATTCTCGACGGCCAGGCAAGCATTCCGCGGCTCGTTGACAAAGCCATAAAGAACGGCATGCGCGGCATGGCCGTAACCGACCACGGAAACATGATGGGAATAAAGGAGTTTTTCAACTACGTGAACAAAATAAAAGGCAAAGCCAAAGACAAGCTCGCAGAATGTGAGGATAAACTCGCAGACGCCTCCGGCAGTGAACGCGAAGAGCTCGAAAATGACATCCGCAAGCAGAAAGCCGTGCTTGCCTTCAAACCGATATTCGGCTGCGAGATGTACGTGGCGCGCAACTCCAAGTACGACATGAAAGGCAAGGAAAACATGAGCGGATACCACCTCGTTGTCCTCGCAAAAAACGCCACAGGATACCACAATCTGGTAAAACTCGTGTCACGAGCATGGACCGACGGCTTTTACATGCGCCCGCGAACCGACCGCGCAGACCTCGAAAAGTATCACGAGGGTCTCATTGTCTGCTCCGCCTGTCTGGCAGGCGAAGTGCCGCGCAAGATACGCGCGGGACGCCTGGCCGATGCCGAAGAGGCCGCACTGTGGTACAAGAACCTTTTCGGCGAAGACTATTACCTTGAACTGCAACGCCACAAAGTAACCGATCCCGAGATATTCGCCAACCGCGAAGCCTATCCCGCGCAGCAGGAAGTGAACGAACAGCTTGTGAAACTCTCGGAAAAACTCGGAATAAAACTCGTCTGCACCAACGACGTGCACTTTGTCGACGCAGAAAACGCAGAGGCGCACGACCGGCTGATATGCCTTTCCACCGGCAAAGACCTCGACGACCGCGACCGACTTGTCTACACCAAACAGGAATGGTTCAAAACGCGCGAGGAAATGAACGCGCTGTTCGATGACTATCCCCAGGCCGTGGAAAACACATGCGAAGTGTGCGACAAGGTGGAGACATACACAATCGACCACGCGCCGATAATGCCTAACTTCGAAATTCCCGCCGACTTCGGAACCGAAGAGGAATATCGCCGGAAATACTCCGAAGAAGACCTGTTCAACGAATTTACCCGCGATGAAAACGGCAACATAGTGTGCGACGAGGCCGCGGCCAAGAAGAAAATAGAAAAACTCGGCGGATACGACAAGCTTTACCGCATAAAACTCGAAGCCGACTACTTAGGCAAGCTCACATACGAACGGGCAAAAATCTGTTACGGCGACCCGATGCCCGACGATGTGGCAGAACGCCTGCGTTTCGAACTGCACATTATGAAAACAATGGGCTTTCCCGGATACTTTCTCATAGTGCAGGACTACATAAACGCCGCACGCACCGAACTCGGCGTATGGGTGGGCCCCGGACGTGGCTCCGCGGCAGGCTCTGCTGTGGCATACTGCCTCGGAATAACCCAGATAGACCCGATAAAATACGACCTGCTGTTTGAAAGATTCCTTAACCCCGACCGAATAAGCCTTCCCGATATCGATGTCGACTTCGACGACGACGGACGCGGCGAAGTGCTTAACTGGGTAACCAGGAAATACGGATTCGAAAAGGTGGCACATATAATAACATACGGCACAATGGCCACGAAACTCGCAATAAAGGACGTGGCGCGCGTGCAGAAACTTCCGCTCGAAACGAGCAACCGGCTCTGCAAGCTCATACCCGACAAACTTCCCGAAGGCCCCGACGGAAAGTCGCCGAAAATGAATATTCCGAACGCCGTGGCAGCCATTCCGGAACTGCGCGAAGCCGCAGCGTCGAGCGACCCGCAGCTTTCCGACACGCTGAAATACGCGAAAATGCTCGAAGGAAACGTAAGAAACACCGGCGTACACGCCTGCGGCATTATAATCTGTCGCGACGCTATCTCCGACTGGGTTCCCGTGAGCACGGCCGAAGACAAAGCCACAGGCGAAAAACTTATCTGCACGCAATACGAAGGTTCCGTGATTGAAGAAACGGGACTTATAAAGATGGACTTCCTCGGGCTCAAGACGCTGTCGATACTGAAGGAAGCCGTAGAAAATGTAAGCCTGAGCAAAGGAATAAAAATAGACATCGACAAGATTCCTATCGACGACCCTGTTACATTCAAACTCTATCAGGACGGAAAGACCGTCGGAACATTCCAGTTTGAAAGCGCCGGAATGCAGAAATACCTGCGCGAACTGAAACCCACCACCTTCGAAGACCTCATAGCCATGAACGCCCTCTACCGTCCAGGGCCCATGAGCTACATTCCCCAATTCATCGCCCGCAAGCAAGGAAAAGAGCCTATACAATACGACATTCCTTGCATGGAAAAGTACCTGAAAGACACCTACGGCATTACGGTTTATCAGGAACAGGTCATGCTTCTTTCCCGCCAGCTCGCGAATTTCACGCGCGGCGAGAGCGACACGCTGAGAAAGGCTATGGGAAAAAAGCAAATCGAGAAACTGAACCACCTTTACCCGAAATTCATTGCCGGCGGGCAGAAAAACGGATACGACAAGAACGTGCTCGAAAAGATATGGAACGACTGGCGGGCTTTCGCCTCATACGCTTTCAACAAGAGCCACGCAACCTGCTATTCGTGGGTAGCTTACCAGACGGCATACCTCAAGGCAAATTATCCGCCTGAATACATGGCGGCGGTAATGAGCCGAAGTTTATCCGACATAACCGAGTTGACAAAACTTATGGACGAGTGCAAGGCTATGGGAATACAGACGCTCTCGCCCGACGTGAACGAGAGTAACCTGAAGTTCGGTGTGAACGCGCAGGGGAACATCCGTTTCGGGCTCGCCGCCATAAAAGGAATGGGATTCTCCGCTGCACAGAACATCATAGAGGAGCGCCGCGCAAACGGGCCGTTCAAGACGGTTTTCGACTTCGTGGAAAGAATAAACGTAAACGCCTGCAACCGCAAGAGCTTCGAATGCCTCGCCATGAGCGGTGCGCTCGACTGTTTCGGCCTGCCTCGCGAAAGTTATATGGCAACCGGAGCGAACGGCGAGACGTTCATGGACGTGCTACTAAAGTACGGCTGGCGTTATCAGCAGGACAAGGCAGATTCGCAGAACTCCCTTTTCGGCGACATGGGAAGCATTGAGATTCCCACCCCCGAAGTGCCGACGGAATACGAGAAGTGGAGCGACCTGACAAAGCTCGAAAAAGAGCGCGAACTGGTAGGAATCTATCTTTCCGCCCACCCGCTCGACGCTTACGGCATTGTGCTCGAAAACCTTTGCAACGTACACTTCGGCGAGCTCGACGATTTGTCGGCGCTCGCAGGCAGAGACATTGCCTTAGGCGGAATAGTAACCTCCATTCGCGAGGGAATGGGCAAAAGCGGCAAGCCTTACGGAATAGTGCGCTTCGAAGATTTCGAATCGTCGGGCGAAATCCCGTTCTGGGGCAACAACTGGGCACGCTGGAGCAATTTTCTGAAAAAGGGATACACCGTATTCATAACCGCAAACGTACAGCCGCGCCGCTACAACGAAAACATGTTCGACATAAACATAAAGAACATAGAATTTCTGGCCGATGTAAAGACCAAAGACATAGAAAACTTCACGATAAACGCTTTCATCGACCGTTTGGACGACGTCGCGGTGAACGACCTCATAGCTCTCATCGACAGGAACAAGGGAAACACAAACCTCTACCTTAATTTCATCGACCTGAAGACGCGCATGAAAGTAAAGGTGCGTTCCCGCGCCAAACGTATAAACGTGGAGCGCTCGCTGCTCGAATTCCTTAAGAAGAGCGACGCTTTCGAGTATAAAATTAATTAGTACATTTGCACCCAGAGGGCATATCTCAAAAGCCCGAAACCAAAACAACAAACATAGAAAGGAACTAATTATGGAAACGATTGTAACAAACGACAACTTCGAAGCCCTGATAGGCGGCGACAAGCCTATGTTGCTTGACTTCTACGCTGACTGGTGCGGCCCTTGCCGGCAAATTATGCCCTATATCGCGAGCCTTGCCGAGGAATACTCCGACCGCGCGGTGATAGCCCGCTGCAACGTCGACGACTGCCCCGAAATAGCAGCCCGTTACGGAGTACGCAACATTCCTACGGTGTTGTTCATAAAAGACGGCGATGTAAAAAACAAAATGGTGGGAGCTGCCACCAAAGCGCAGTTCGAAGAAGCTCTCAAAGCGATTCTCTGACAAATCAGAAAGCCTTAATCAATCGGCCGGAATGTTATTCCTGCCGATTGATTTTTTATTCTGCTCCGCATAAGCCTGAAGAAAAAGGCCTGTAGCATAAAAAACATTCCGTTG
Source organism: uncultured Prevotellaceae bacterium (assembly GCA_905202115.1). Taxonomy (GTDB): domain Bacteria; phylum Bacteroidota; class Bacteroidia; order Bacteroidales; family Bacteroidaceae; genus UBA6398. Next base: position 4,599 of record CAJKQZ010000024.1, read on the forward strand.
GCAAACAAAACGGGAACGGTTCACGATAACGAATCACCCGCCTCATGCCTCACGAAAAACCTCCCGCACCAAAATAAAATTATCTCTGAGGTATTTTTTCGCACAACGCAGCGCAGCTTTTTCCGCTACACTTAAAAAAATCAGTTTGCAGGCTTTTTCAGAATATAAAACGCCGAAGTTGTAAAAAAGTCGCGGACATAGGGAATTACCCCGAGCCATTTCCACAACAGTCGCGGACGCAAACCGAACTTAGCCTTGTAATGCGGATTGATAAACCAGAATCTACGGTCGGCCACGGCAAATCCCGCCCGTTTTGCCAGACGTTCGAAATATTCCACGGTAGTGCGCGTTTCGTGAATGCTCATAAGTTCCTCGACATCCTTTTCCTTTACTCCGCAACACTCCAGAATCACGCGATACAGCGGCAGCGGCAGCAAATGCAGCCAGGGAGCATGAGAGCAGAAACGGCTGCGGCATATCTGCTGGTGACCGCCGAACGGCATATACCACGCAGGAAAACCGAAAAACGCTATTCCGCCAGGACGCAAAAAGCGCATTGCCGCCGCAAAGAAGGCTTTCTTGTCGGGAATATGCTCTATCACGTCGTGGGCCAGTATTATGTCGAACTTCCCGTCGAACTCGCTGCCGCATTCGAGTATGTTGCGGCAGACGAAAGTGCCTTTCACCCCGTCTTGCGCGAAAAAAGTCTGCGCCTGCGTAACCCTGTCCTCCACGATGTCCACGCCGGTGACATCGCAGCCCCTTTCGGCAAACGGCTCAAGGTTGCCGCCCTCGCCGCAGCCTATTTCGAGAATACGGGTAGAGGGCGCAAGCGTTGTCATCGCTTCAAGATACGGAACATACCAGGTTTCGCTTGTAGTGGCAAGTTCGTTGAAATAGCTTCGTCGGTCGAGGTGACGGTTTTGCATGACAAAAAGTATTAATAAGCTTATTACGTGAGCACAAAATTATACATTTCGTCTGAATTTGCTAATTTTGCTCCGAACAATTTTAACGCAACGCGCGCATATGTGCGTCCCGTATCACCGAATGCAGAAGATTCTCATAAACCCCGACTACGAAAACCTGCGCTCCTTTGCCGAAAACATAGAACACACGTTCAACACCGGCCGGCTGTTGCAGAAAGGAAACCGCAACACCCTCAGGATATTCACGGAAAACGGCACGGAGCTGGTGGTAAAGCAGTTCGGCCGCCCCAACATTCTCAACCGCATTGTATATTCCTTCATACGCAAGCCCAAAGGCCTGCGCGCATACGAATACGCATTCAGAGTGAACCGCGCCGGCTTCGAGACCCCTGCCGCCGTGGCCTACGTGGAGCGCCGCCGCTTCGGAATAATCGGCACCAGCTATTTCATAAGTCTGCACTGCCCCTACGGACGACGCTTCTACGAGTTTGGCGACGCCGACCCCGACAGCTGCCGCGACATAGTGCAGGCTTTCGCACGATACGCCGCCGCGCTGCACGAAGCCGGCATACTTCACCGCGACTTCTCCCCCGGGAACATACTGTTCGACAACATTGAAGGGCAATACCGCTTTTCGATTGTCGACATAAACCGAATGCGGTTCGGGAAAGTAAGCGTGAAAAAAGGCTGCCGCAACTTCGCACGCCTCTGGGGGCAGATAGGATTCTTCAGAATACTGGCCGAAGAATACGCCGAGGCCCGAAACGCCGATGCAGGGCAATGTTTCGAACTCATACGCGAGGCGAGAGCGGCTTTCTGGAAACGATTTTCAAAGCGCCACCGCGTAAAATACCGCTTGGAGCTGTAAAACCACTGGACATATATTTTATTTTTTGCCGCCTCTCGAAAAAAAATATTTTTTTCTTACACGGTAAAAAACTTCCCGCAGCAAATTGAAAATACAAGGGAGATAATTCAAAATATGTCTGAGATATTTTAAAATATCTCAGACATATTTTTTGCCACATATACACCTGCTGATTTTCAAGTGCTTGCAGGGTGACCGTTTTTGTCTGTAAAACCCAATGGCATGATATGCCGGATTTTTTATATTGATTGTGTTTTATGGATAAAAATGAGTGTGCTTGTATTACGCTTATGTTATTTTAAAACATCTCGGAGATAATTTTCGGGAGTGCTGGTGTGAATGTTTTTATGTTTTTTGTGCGGTGCGGCACACTGTATGCGATATATTATTATATTTGAACTAAAGTTCCAAGATAGATTGCGGCTCGGCATAAAAAATAAGCAAGCTCATTTTGTTCTGCTCTCGCCTTTTGCTATATTTGCCTCGTATAAACTTTAAAAGACACGATTATGAAAAAGTATGTTTGCACAGTATGCGGTTACGTGTACGATCCCGAGTTGGGAGATCCTGAGAGTGGCATTGAGCCGGGTACGGCTTTTGAAGATATTCCCGATGATTGGGTTTGCCCTCTCTGCGGAGTAGGTAAGGAAGATTTCAAGCCGGAAGACTGACGCTTCGATTGAAATCTGTTTGATTTGAGTTTTTTATCAAGGAGCTCCGTTACGCTTGTGGTTCGGAACATCCGTTTGCAATTTAAGCGGCATTCCTTAAAAGAATGCCGCTTCTGTATAAAGATTAAGGGAAGAACAGATGTCTGCTCTCCCCTTAATCTTTTCTGACTTTTTATTGCGGACGGCGGCTTAGATGTCGTCGTTGCCGTATTCGCTCCAGCTCTTGATTGCGAGGTCGTCGATGTTTATGCGGCAGAATGCCGAGATAAAGGCTTCGGCCAAGCGTGAGTTGGTTATGAGCGGCACGTTAAGGTCGATTGCCGCGCGACGAATCTTGTAGCCGTTTCCGAGTTCGCTTTCGCTGAGGTTTTTCGGAATGTTGACCACGAGATCGATTTTATGTTCGTGCAACATTTCGAGTGCCTGCGGCTGGCCTTCCTCGCTGGGCCAATAAACAAGCGTGTTGGCTATGCCGTTGTCGTTGAGGTAGCGCGATGTTCCGCCGGTGGCGTAGAGTGTGAAGCCGTGCTTTTCGAGCATGCGGCAGGCGTCGAGCATTTCGGCTTTCTGCTTGGCCGAACCGGTGGAGAGGAGTATGTTTTGTTTGGGAATTTTATGGCCGACGGAGAGCATACTTGTAAGCAGGGCCGAGCCGGTGTCGTCTCCCAGGCAGCCCACCTCGCCGGTGGAGGCCATGTCGACTCCCAATACGGGGTCGGCTTTCTGAAGACGGTTGAACGAGAATTGGCTTGCCTTTATACCTACGTATTCGAGGTCGAACAAGTTTTTTTCGGGGCGTTCTACCTTGCGGCCGAGCATTATTTTCGTTGCCAGCTCGATGAGGTTTAGTTTCAGAACCTTGCTTACGAACGGGAAACTTCTCGAAGCGCGGAGATTGCACTCGATAACTTTTATTTCGTTGTCTTTGGCGAGGTATTGTATGTTGAACGGGCCGCTGATATGGAGCTGCTTTGCTATGTGGCGGGAGATTTTCTTTATTCTTCTCACCGTTTCGACATATAGTTTCTGAGGCGGGAACTGTATTGTGGCGTCTCCGGAGTGAACTCCTGCGAACTCTATGTGCTCGCTTATGGCATAGGCTATGATATTGCCGTTCTGGGCCACGGCATCCATTTCTATTTCCTTTGCGTGTTCTATGAAGCGGCTTACAACGACGGGGTGGTCTTTTGAAACTTTGGCTGCCAGGCGCAGGAAGCGTTCGAGCTCTTCGTTGTTGGAGCATACGTTCATGGCTGCTCCCGAGAGCACGTAGGAAGGACGTACGAGGACGGGGAAACCAACCTTGTCTATGAACTTGTGTATGTCGTCCATGTTGGTAAGTGCGCTCCATTCGGGCTGGTCAACGTTGATCATTCCGAGCATTTCGGAGAACTTCTCGCGGTCTTCGGCGTTGTCGATGTTTTTGGCCGATGTTCCCAGGATTGGAACACGCTGTTCGTCGAGACGTACAGCAAGGTTGTTTGGTATCTGGCCTCCGGTAGATACGATTACGCCGTAGGGTAATTCCAGCTCGATGATGTCCATTACGCGTTCGAACGTCAGTTCGTCGAAGTAGAGCCGGTCGCACATGTCATAGTCGGTCGAGACGGTTTCGGGGTTGTAGTTTATCATAATGCTCCGGAAACCTTCCTGGCGAATGGTCTGCAGCGCCTGCACTCCGCACCAGTCGAATTCTACGGAGCTTCCTATGCGGTAAGCGCCCGAGCCGAGAACAATTACCGAACGGTTGTCGCGCTCGTAGTTTATATCGTGCGAGCAGGCGTTGTAACTCATGTAAAGGTAATTGGTCTGTGCAGGATATTCGGCGGCAAGCGTGTCTATCTGTTTTACGTAAGGAACGATTCCTGCCTGTTTGCGTCGCGCGCGAACCAATAACATGGCTTTGTTCATGCCCATCTCTTTTTCTAATTTCAGAGCGCGTGCAATTTGAAAATCGGAGAACCCTTGCGATTTGGCACGTCGGATAAGTTCGTTGTCGAGAACGTTAATGTTGGGGCAGGCCTTTAACTGTTCGTTTGTTTCGTAAATATTGAATAGCTTCTGGAGGAACCACTTGTCTATCTTTGTAAGATCGTGAATCTTGTCGATAGTGTAATTTTCTCTGAAAGCTTCATAAATGGCGAAGATGCGCTTGTCGGTAGGTTCTTTGAGTGCAACGTCTACGTCTTTTATTTCGAGATCTTTATTGTCTACGAATCCGTGCATTCCCTGGCCTATCATTCGGATTCCTTTCTGAATGGCTTCTTCGAACGTTCTGCCTATTGCCATTACTTCGCCTACGGATTTCATGCTTGAACCGAGTTCGCGGTCCACGCCGCGGAATTTGCTGAGGTCCCAGCGCGGTATTTTACATACCACATAGTCGAGGGCGGGTTCGAAGAATGCACTCGTCGTTTTGGTGATGGAGTTTTTCAGTTCGAAAAGTCCGTATCCCAATCCTAATTTGGCTGCAACGAAAGCAAGCGGATAGCCTGTGGCTTTTGAGGCGAGGGCAGAAGAACGGCTCAGGCGAGCGTTTACTTCTATAACGCGGTAATCGTCGGAGTATGGATCGAACGCATACTGAACGTTACATTCGCCTACGATACCTATGTGCCGGATAATTTTTATGCTGAGCGCACGTAATTTGTGGTAATCGTGGTTTGTAAGCGTCTGCGATGGGGCAACGACTATGCTTTCGCCTGTGTGAATGCCGAGCGGGTCGAAGTTCTCCATGTTGCATACCGTTATGCAGTTGTCGTAACGGTCGCGAACTACTTCGTATTCTATTTCTTTCCAGCCGCGCAGACTTTTTTCAACGAGCACCTGAGGAGAGAACGAGAACGCTTTTTCTGCAATCTTGTTCAATTCCTCTTCGTTGTCGCAGAATCCCGAACCCAAACCGCCTAAAGCGTAAGCGGCGCGTATTATGACCGGATAACCGAGCTCTTTTGCTGCTTTGCGGGCTTCTTCTATGTTCTGGCAGGCTTCGCTGCTTATCGTTTTTATGTCTATTTCGTTCAAGCGTTCAACGAATAGTTCCCTGTCTTCGGTGTTGATTATAGCTTCAACAGGAGTTCCTAATACTTTTACGCCGTATTTTTCGAGAATGCCGTTTTTGTGAAGTTCCACACCGCAGTTGAGCGCCGTTTGCCCGCCGAAAGCCAGCATTATTCCTTGCGGACGTTCTTTTGCGATTACCTTTTCTACGAAAAACGGTGTTACCGGCAGGAAATAGATTTGGTCGGCAACTCCTTCGCTTGTCTGTACTGTTGCGATGTTCGGGTTTATGAGAATAGTCTCAATGCCTTCCTCGCGCAAGGCTTTCAATGCCTGCGAACCAGAATAATCGAATTCCCCGGCTTCGCCTATTTTTAAGGCTCCCGAGCCTAACAGCAAAACTTTTTTGATATCTGCTTCTTTCATCTTATATTCTTAGTTCATTTAATGAGTTTCAAGTATTCGTCAAATAAAAATTCTGTGTCGAGAGGACCGCTGCAAGCTTCAGGATGGAACTGTGCGCTGAACCAGGGACTGCTTTTGTGGCGAATTCCTTCGTTTGAGCCGTCGTTCATGTTTATGAACAGTGGCTCCCAATCGTTGGGAAGAGTTGCATTGTCGACAGCATATCCGTGATTCTGGCTGGTTATGTAGCATTTGTTCGTTCCTACCTGGCGAACCGGTTGGTTGTGGCTTCGGTGCCCGTATTTAAGTTTGTATATCTTTGCTCCGGCGGCTTTTGACAACAACTGGTTGCCCATACAAATGCCCATGCACGGCCGGATGTCGGAAGAACCAAGAAACTTGTGTATGTTATTAACTGTTTTCGAGCATGTGTCGGGGTCTCCGGGGCCGTTGGCCAGGAAAAGTCCGTCGAATTCCATTTCGTTGAAGTCGTAGTCCCAGGGAACACGTATTACTTCTGCTCCGCGTTCTATCAGACACCTTATAATATTGTTTTTGACGCCGCAGTCTACGAGTAATACTTTTCTCTTGTCTTTGCCTTCGTTGTATCTGATTATTTCTTTGCAGGAAACCTGGCTTACATAATTAACGCCTTCGTATTCTGCCGTAGGGATATTTTCGGGGTCGTCATCGAAAATGATTTTTCCCATCATAACTCCGTGCTCGCGCAATACTTTTGTTAATGCGCGGGTGTCTATGCCTGTAATTCCTGGAACGTTTTCGCGTTTAAGCCAGGCGGAAAGGCTTTCAACAGCACTCCAATGGCTGTATCCTTCGCTGTAGTCGCTCACTATTATTGCCGAGGCATAAATCTTGTCGCTTTCCATATAGGTGGCAATGCCGTTTGGCTCGATAGTAAAGGGAGGCACACCGTAATTTCCAATCAAAGGATAAGTCAGTGCCATAAGTTGTCCTGCGTATGAGGGGTCGGTAAGGCTCTCCGGATATCCTGACATTGCCGTATTGAAAACGACTTCGCCTGCTATTGGTCTTTCTGCACCGAATGAACTTCCGTGAAAACTTGTCCCGTCATCCAGAAGGAGTGTTACTTTTCTCATTTTGTTTGGTTTTATATTGTTCATCCAAAGGAATCTGTTAGTTGTTCTTTTTTGAATAAATATTTTCTATATAGTCAATGAATGCTTGGTTTACGCGCTTTATACCTCCGGTGGTAGGATAATTTCCGCTGAAATACCAGTCTCCGGGGGAATCGGGACATGCCTTGTGAAGGTTTTCGATTGTTTGGAAAACTATTTCAACGTCGGCTTTTATTTCTTTTGCTTTCAGAATTGCGGCCATTTTGTTTGAAATATCTTCATCGGTAAATGAAGAATATATATCGCGCACGAAGTTCTTCATCTTTTCTTTCGGCAGATTTTCCTGTGCCTTGCATTTTCGGTAGGTATCGCTGATTACGTACTGCTTGCCCCAATCTTCAAGAAGTGCAATAGCCGATCTGAAGGCTATGAATTCGTCGAGGTTGGCCATGTCTATTCCGTAATAATCGGGATAGCGGATTTGCGGCGAAGATGAAACGATTGTAATCTTTTTGGGGTTTAATCTGTCGAGTATACGTATTATGCTTTCGCGCAGGGTTGTGCCTCTTACAATGCTGTCGTCTATTATTACGAGGTTGTCTTTTTTCGGAACGAGGCTTCCGTAAGTTATGTCGTAAACGTGTGCCGCAAGATTGTTCCTGCTGTTTCCTTCTGCAATGAATGTTCGCATTTTTATGTCTTTCCATGCTACTTTTTCAGAGCGGATTCTTTTGTTCAGGATTTTTCCGAGTTCTTCGTTCGTCGGATTGTGCCCGAGTGCTTTTATCTCGGCTATTTTCTTTTTGTTGAGGTAGGCGTTGAAACTTTCCATCATTCCGTAGAATGCTGTTTCTGCCGTGTTCGGGATAAACGAGAATACTGTGTTGTCGGTATCGTAGTTTATTGCTTTCAGTATTTGGTCGCGCAGTTCTGCTCCTAAGGCTTTTCTTTCTTTGTATATGTCTCTGTCGCTTCCGCGGCTGAAATAAATTCTTTCAAAGGAGCAGGAACTCGGTCTTTTTGCTTCAATAATCTGCTCGAACCGCACTTCGCCTTTCTTGTTTATGATAATGGCTTGGCCGGCTTTCAGTTCGTGAACGTCTTCTGTGTCGAGATTGAACGATGTCTGTATAACCGGTCTTTCGGAAGCTATTGCAACCGTTTCTTCGTTTTTGTACCAGAAAGCGGGGCGTATTCCCCAGGGGTCGCGCATGACTATCGTTTCTCCGCTTCCTGTTATGGCGCAGATTACATAACCGCCGTCCCATAGGTGAGCCGAATTGCGGAACACGTTTGCGATGTCGATTTTTTCCTCTATGTATCTGGTTATGTCTTTGCCTGCTAATTTCTGGTTGCGGGCTTCGTTGTAAAGTCTTTCGTTTTCGTTGTCGAGGCAATGTCCGAGTTGCTCGAGCAGCAGATAGGTATCCGCATTGTTGCGCGGGTGCTGGCCCTGCGAGGTTAGATGTCCGAAAACTTCGTCTACGTTTGTTATGTTGAAATTTCCGCAGATGCAAAGGTTGCGTGCCTGCCAACTGTGACGCCTAAGGAAAGGATGTATATAGGTAAGCCCGCTGCGTCCTGTTGTTGAGTAACGCAGGTGTCCCATGTAGATTTCTCCTGCAAAGGGATAGTGTTTTTCGGCGAAATTGGCGTCGGCTATCCGTTCGCGCGGTATATTCCGGAGGCTTTTCGATACTCTGCCGAAAATCTCCTGTATTGCGGTGTTTCCGGTTGCGCGTTCCCTGTAGATATATTCTTCTCCGGCGGGCGCCTGCATTTTAAGACATGCAATACCGGCACCCTCCTGTCCGCGGTTGTGCTGTTTTTCCATCATGAGATAGAGTTTTTCTATCCCATAATTCCAGGTTCCGTATTTTTCTTGGTAATGTGCAAGTGGTTTCAGCAGGCGAACCATTGCTATACCGCATTCGTGTTTTAACGGTTCCATTTGTTTGCTTTTTTGTGGTTCCGGCAGAGCTCGGTGCGGCTTACCGGTTGATTGCAGTGTTTTATGTTTTGCAAATTTACGAAAATACGCAGTACATTATTCGTTGGCGCATAAAAAAAGCAAGAACAACGTTTTATTGATTAACGTATATTCTTGCTTATTCTATATTTTCGTTTATTCGTCTTTCAGAACGGATGATTATTTCTTCAGATGATTTTTTACAGCTTCGTTGGGAACCATTTGTTCATCGAAAATGTAGGCTCCGGTTTTGGGGCTTTTTACCATTTTGATGACTTTGCTGTAAGAGCGGCCGTCTTTTTTGCCTGTCTGCAGGGTTGCAACTACTTTCTTTGCCATGATTGATAGAATTTACTTGATTTCTTTGTGAACGGTCATACGCTTGAGTATGGGGTTGTATTTTTTAAGTTCCATACGGTCGGGCGTGTTTTTGCGGTTCTTCGTTGTTATATAGCGCGACGTGCCGGGCAGACCGCTTTGTTTCATTTCCGTGCATTCCAGGATAACCTGTACCCTGTTGCCTTTAGCTTTTTTTCCTGCCATAATTTAATCCTCTTTCTTTTAAGCTATGATTTTTATGCTTCTGATATCGCAATAGCCTTTTTCTATTGCACTGCGCAAAGCTGCGTCGAGCCCGATTTTATTTATTAATCGCAAACCTGCTGCCGAAATGGTAAGGCTGATCCAGCAGTCTTCTTCCTGGTAATAGAATTTTTTTGTAAACAGATTTACGTCGAACGTGCGCTTTGTACGTAATTTGGAATGGGCAACGTTATTTCCCATCATAGCGCGCTTTCCGGTGATTTGACAAATCTTTGACATCGTATTCTTATTTATTATATTCTTGTCGGGGTGCGTTTCGGACACACTCTTTCCGTCACGCTCTTTTCGGGTTGCAAAGTTACATTTATTTTTCTAAGTATAAGCATTTCTTGTGAAAAAACTTAATCATTTATGTTTTTTCTTCGTAAAAAGCTGTGGCGTTCGTGCTCCGGATAGTTTGTAGTGCCCGATTGTAATCCGGATTCGTAGGCAAACATTAGATGGGTCGTGTATGTTTCGGGCTCTGGTGAAAATATGTGGGGAAGCATTGGTGCCGTAGGAAACCGGTATAGATGAATTTCCGCTTGAGCAGGATTTTCTGCCGGAGTGTGTTCATTCGAGAATGAATTTTCGCTTTTCGTAGAATCCGTGGTGTTTTTCCGTATGGTTTTGCAGACAAAAACGGTCACCTGACAAGTAACTGAAAATCAGCAGGTGTATATGTATCAAAAAATATGTCTGAGATATTTTAAAATATCTCAGACATATTTTGAATTATCTCCCTTGTATTTTCAATTTGCTGCGGGAAGTTTTTTACCGTGTGAAAAAAAATATTTTTTTCTCGGAGCCCCGATTCAAGATAAAATATCTGCCGCTGATTTTTCTCCGGTGCCTGTTTGCTTCAATGCCTGTAGCTTTCCGGACTGTGCAGGCAATTGCCGGAATGTTTAGGGAAGCTTTCGAATTATCTCGGAGACTTGTTAATATATCATAATTGTTTTTCTCATACTCCGTTTGGCTGTATGAAAAAAATCGCGGTTCCATTTCCCGAAGTCCTACGGAATTTTAGTCTTCTGCTTTGGCTTTGTAGGTTGACAGGAGCTCATGGAGCATTTGTATCGCTGTGAATGTTGCTATTGCAACGTTTTTGTCGCGACCCGAATCGAGCTCTAATTTGCGTGTTACTATTTTTTCTTCATTTCCTACAGCAATCCAGATTGTTCCTACCGGAACCTCGGGTGTTCCTCCGCCAGGGCCGGCAAAACCGCTTACGGCAACTGCAAAATCGGTGTGAAACAGTTTGTTCGAGCCTATTACGAGCTGTTTTACCACTTCTTCGCTTACAGACGTTTCTTTCTCTATCAGAAGTTTGTCAACGCCAAGAATTTCTTCTTTTACTTCGTCGGCATAGCAAACGATTCCTCCTAAATAATACTCGGAGCTTCCGGGTGTGGCCGTGAGTACTGTCGCAATGCGTCCGGAAGTGCAACTTTCTGCCGTCGACAAAGTCATTTTCGACTTCCATAGCATTTCGTTTATGTCGCGGCTCATTATTCTAATGTCTAAATTCATAGTGAATGTATTTTTATTTTATTGTAACGCGTGAATATGCGGGCTTTTCTAACGGGCAAAAGTCCTTGTCAAGGTATTTGAAGTAGGCTGCAATGGAAATCATCGCTCCGTTGTCGGTAGTGTATCCGAACTTCGGGATGAAAATTTTCCAGCCCAGGGTTTCCGCTCTCTCCATGAAAGCCTGGCGCAGTCCGGTGTTGGCCGAGACTCCTCCGGCAACGGCAACCCTTTTTATTCCGGTGTCCTTTACGGCTGCTTCGAGCTTTTTCATAAGGATTTCCACGACAGTCCGCTCCAGAGAAGCCGCGAGGTCTTCCTTGTGGTGCTCTATGAAATCGGGGTCTTGCTTTATGTAATCCCTAAGTTCGTAGAGAAACGATGTCTTCAGTCCGCTGAAGCTGTAATCATAGCCCGCGATGTGCGGCTTGCTGAATGTGAACGCATTGGGGTCGCCTTTGCGTGCAAGTCTGTCTATTATGGGGCCTCCGGGGTATCCGAGGCCCATAACTTTCGAGCATTTGTCTATGGCTTCGCCTGCGGCGTCGTCTATCGTCTGCCCGAGAATCTCCATTTTATTATATGCGTCTACCTTTACAATCTGGGAGTTTCCGCCGCTGACGAGCAGGCAGATGAACGGAAGTTCCGGAATGTGCGCCTCTTCCTCGCGGGTCTTTATGAAATGCGCAAGAATGTGCCCCTGCAGGTGGTTTACCTCAATCAAAGGTATTCCCAACGATAAGGCAAGGCCTTTGGCGAATGAAACACCTACAAGCAGCGACCCCATGAGCCCAGGGCCCAATGTCACACCGACGGCAGAAAGCTCTTCCGGCTTTATGCCCGCGCGTTTCAGCGCCGTGTCGATTGTAGGCACTATATTCTTTTCGTGGGCACGCGAGGCCAGCTCGGGCACAACGCCTCCATAAGCCTCGTGAACGGCCTGCGAGGCGGTTACGTTGCTGAGTAGGAAACCGTCTTGCACGACGGCAGCCGAAGTGTCGTCGCAGCTCGATTCTATTCCTAATATGGTGACTTTGTTGTTTGCTCGTTTTTGCTCCGTCATGCTTGTCTCTCCAAAAGGTTTAGTATGTGAGAATTTCCGGTCCGTTTTCGGTCATAACGAAAGTGTGTTCCCATTGTGCGCTCGGCAGTTCGTCTTCGGTTACTACGGTCCAGTTGTCGGCCTCGTCTATGAAAACGTGCCAGTCGCCCATATTTATCATAGGCTCTATGGTGAAAACCATTCCCGGAACGAGTAACATTCCTTTTCCACGCTTGCGCGCATAATGTTCTACGTCGGGATCTTCGTGAAACTCCAGTCCTACGCCGTGTCCGCACAAGTCGCGAACGACAGAGAAGCCTGCGGCGTGTGCGTGTTTCGTTATCGCATAACCTATGTCGCTTAAAAAACCGAATGGCTTTGCGACGTGCATTCCTATCTCAAGGCATTCGCGGGCGCAGTCTACGAGCCGTTGTTTTTCCGGCGTTGTTTTTCCGATTACGAACATGCGTGAGGCGTCGCTGAAGTAGCCGTCGAGAATTGTGGACACGTCAACATTGATTATGTCTCCTTCCTGCAGAATCTCGTCTTCGTCGGGAATGCCGTGACACACTACTTCGTTGATACTCGTGCAGACGCTTTTGGGAAAGCCTTCGTAGTTTAGCGGCGCGGGTATGGCTCCGTGGCTTATGGTGTAGTTGTAAACTATCCTGTCTATTTCGGCCGTGGACATTCCTGCGTGTATTTCTGCCGCAACTGCGTCGAGCACGCCGGTGTTTACCACTCCGCTGCGCCTTATTCCTTCTATTTGTTCTTTAGTCTTTATCAGGTTGCGGGGAGGTACTATCGCGCCCGATTCTTCGGCCGCCATTACGCGGCGTTCCAGTTCTGTAGGCTTAGTGCCTTCGGGGACGAACCACTTTTTTCTCCTTTTGTTCCGCATTTCTTTCTTGTTTATGCGCGGCAGCGTGTGTTTAAACCGTTGCTTAAGGCTATATATATTATATAAGGTATTGCGACGAAATCGATTCGTTGTTTTCTATGCGGCGAATCGTTTCGGCAAACATTCCGGCTACTGTAAGCTGCTTTACTTTTGCGCAGCGGTTGGAGTAGGGTATACTGTCGGTGAATACCATTTCCTCGAGCGATGAATCTTGTATCCTGACGCTTGCCGGATCGGACATTACGCAGTGCGAGGCTATGGCTCTTACCGATCTCGCACCGTTTTCTTTCATCAGGTTTGCGGCTTTTGTAATGGTGCCGGCCGTGTCTACTATGTCGTCGACTATAACCACGTCCATGCCTTTGACGTCGCCGATGATTTGCATTTCACCGACCACGTTGGCTCTCTTTCTTGTTTTGTTGCACAGCACGAGCGGGCAGTCGAAATACTTGGCGTAGGTGCTGGCGCGTTTGGAACCGCCTACGTCGGGGGTTGCGATACAGAGGTTTTCGAGTTTCAGCGAGGCTACATAGGGCATCATTACTGTCGAGGCGTAGAGGTGGTCTACGGGGACGTCGAAAAATCCCTGTTCCTGGTCGGCGTGCAGATCCATTGTGATCATGCGGTCTATGCCGGCCACGCTGAGCAGGTCTGCCACGAGTTTGGCGCCGATCGATACTCGCGGACGGTCCTTGCGGTCTTGCCGTGCCCAGCCGAAGTAGGGAATTACGGCGATGATGTTGCGCGCGGAGGCGCGTTTTGCCGCGTCGATCATAAGGAGCAGCTCCATAAGATTGTCGGAGTTGGGAAATGTGGACTGCACGAGGAATATGTCGCGGCCGCGAATGGATTCTTCGTATGAAATGGCAAATTCGCCGTCGGCGAATTTCGTGAACAGAAGTTTGCCGAGCGGGCAGCCCAGCTCTGCACAGATTTTTTCTGCCAGGTACTTCGATTTTGTACCTGAGAAAACCATATAAGGCAGTTTTTCGCTCATTGTATGAAAGGTTTGTCTGGTTGTTTTTATGTGTTCCCTGTTATGTAATGTCGTTTATCCGGATATTCTGCGCAGTGTCCTGAAATAATTTATCACTTCCTTGAAGTCCTGCGTCGATACGGCGTTGAATTTGTTCCACAGCGCGCCGAGAACGGCTGCTCCTCCGAATCCGTAATCCCGCAGCTTTGGAATGTTGGCTTCGCTTATGCCTCCGAGTGCGATGACTTTACTGTCTATCGTTCCGCGGTCGGCCGCATTTTGCAGGGCAGATTCGCTGAAAGCGGAGTGGTAGTCCGTTTTCGAGATACTGTTGAATATGGGGCTTAGGAATACGTACTTCATCTTTTTCTTGTATAGCTCCACTTCTTCCAATGAATGGCAAGAGCAGGTTACACTGCCTCTATAATTCTCCGGCATTTCCGGATTTCGGCTGTTGAGGTGTATTCCTCCCAATTCGTATTTTTTTTTAAGGTAAAAATGGTCGTGCGTGATAATGCGGTCCCTGTATTCCTCGTTTACAAGCGACAGCAGCCGTTCTGCAATAACGGCATCGCTTCCCGGCTTGCGCAGGTGCAGGGCATCCAGCCCTTCGTCGAAAAGCGCATTTATTATTAAATGCTCCACTACGAAGAATTCGGGCGTGGTTATTACGATCAGTTTCATGCGCACGTTTTTTAAGCATGGCAAAAGTACAAAATTTGTATGAAATCTGTATTGTTGCAATGAATTAGTTGAGACTTGTTTGTGGTCTTGGCCGATAGCGCGTGGCGCGGTTCGCTTTTCCGGCGCGTGGTAGCGCGCTCCGTGTACCGCTGTGGCAAGTTTATCCGGACGGTTAGGCCGCATCGGGAACGCTTGTGTATGACAAAGGGTTGTGCCTTAGATGTTTTAGAGCGTAACTGTATAAATCGGAGTGGGGTGTGCGGAAAATCAGCAAGGAAAAGTTTTATATCGAAACGTGTTCCTTGCGTAAAAAAATATTTTTTGTACATGGTAAAAAACTTCCCGCAGGAAATTGAAAATACATAGGAGATAATTCAAAATATG
>CAJKQZ010000025.1 GCA_905202115.1 uncultured Prevotellaceae bacterium
CATATTTTCGATTATCTCCCTTGTATTTTCAATTATCTGCGGGAAGTTTTTTACCGTGTGAAAAAAATATTTTTTTTCGTGAAAGGTCTGCTCCAAGATAATTCTGTTGCCTTCCGGTTTTCTTCATTGGCATTTTGTGCGGAACGTGCTTACCGCATTTATGGCCGTGTAAATGCCTGCGTTTCTCGTTGCCGGCCATGCGGCCACGGTTACAGGAAATGCCACCAGGGCTTCTTTTTCCGTATCGGGCCGCCTGATCTTTCGGCCAGAATCTGTTCGTACGACTTATGCTCGCTTATCATCTGGTAAATAGTTCCCCAGTCGGGCAGTCCGCCTATGTTTCTGTCATCTATAAAGATGTCTACCTTTAGTTTGCGCGATTTTATGTATTCCGCGGCACTCTCGTCGTCGGGATAATCACTGTTTACGGCATAGAATTCTATTCCGCGTTCGCGGCACCATTCCACGGCGTCCTGTAACAGTTCACCTTCGCGCGCTGTCCAAAGGCAGAGCAGATGTCCTTCATTTAACAGTTGTTTCAGCGTGGCTATGGCAAAAGGTTTTTCCTTGCCGATTTCCGGATACCTTTCTTCTACTATTGTTCCGTCAAAATCTACTGCGATTCTCATGTCTGTTATTTCTTTTTAATGATTTTTCTGCCTTTTATGAGGTATATTCCGGGGCTAAGCGGCATGTTGCCAATGCTTTCTTCGCCGGCCTCTCCCATAAATATACCTTCGGTATTATAAATTCTGTTGTTGTAATGCTTTTTCACATGGTCAATGCCCGTAACTCCGTCGTCGGTTAGATAAAGGCTTTTCGATGCAATGTTATCCGGTTTGAGATAACAGCGGAAAGGGTTAAGATAACTGCCGGCGGCGGCTTTGACGAAACGGAATCCGTCGGTCGACAGTAGGAAAGTATTGTCATCCTCCGATTCCACATCCTTCCGTTTCAGAGTTCCGAATAAACGGTTTTCCTCATGCGGACGGGTTTCGGTTGCGGGCACATACCCTTGCGAAGCGGTGAAAACGATTGTCGCGAGTTCTTCTCCCTGTTCGGAACAACGCATTAGATACGGCTGAAAGGCCTTTACCTCTGTACGTTCCGACAGTTTTATTTCGTTGTTTTCTATATCATCGATATCGCAAAGTGTAATGTCTTGAGAAACAGCTTCCGCATCGAACGGAAGGCAGAGAGAACTCCAGCCTGTTTGCGGAATGTCGCGCGAATATATGAGAGAGTCTTTTCCTGCGGTAAAGGGATATGCTGCATGAAAGGCTGCGTTGTCGTCGATAAGCATTACACGCTCCAAATGACCGGCACCGGAGCCATCGCATTCTACCACGTTTCTCCAGCTTGCGGGAATGTCTGCGAGCATGTCCCTGCGTATGTAGATTATGCAGTTGGTGGCGTCGGATATGTCGAAGTCACGTATCGTTTTTGGCAGAACAATGTTCCGTAGGTCGAGCGAGGTAGTGGTTTCTTCGAGTGCTCTGGCAAGCATTTCGGTGTCGAATCCTCCGTGGAGCGTTTTAAGTCCGTTGTCGTCGGAAATAAAAGTGCCGGTTTCGGCAAGATTTTTTATTCTTACGCCGAAAAGCGTTGTTTCGTCGATGTATTCCTGCCTGGCAAAGCAGAAGAATGCACCGCTCCCCGAGGCTGCGGCTCTGAAAGCAAGGTAAAGTTCGCTTCCGTCGGTAGCCTGTGTGACAACAAAGCCGTTTTTCAGTCTGAAAAGCGCCGACGCTTCCTTTGTGACCGAACTGACTTTCACAAACTCTCCGTCGTTGTTGTCGGGAGCTATACATCTGTCTTCCGAAGTCAGAAGCAGGAATGTTCCGTCGGCATTGTCTTTCGTTTTCCAGCGCAGGTTTTTGTTCCACATCGAGAAACTCCCGTCGGAAAGTTCGCAAAGAGACACATCGGAAAAGCCGAGATAAGAATTATCTCCTATCCGCGCCGAAGCGGAATAAATGCGGTTGTTTGCGTAAGCCACAAGACAGCATTCATCTGCGGTGGAAACGGGAACATCCGAGGAGTCGTTGTCGCAAGAAGCGGAAACGTTTTTGTAAAATACCAGATCGCCGTAAATATTACGGTCGGCGAAGCGGCCGAAGTAGTTGTAAATCGTATCGCAACTGAGATAACGCGCACTACCTCCTGTGTTGCAAGCACAACATATCGCTCTGTCGTTGTCGGAAAGCACCCATTCTATCGGTTCTGCGTCTGTTGTTAAATCGGCGGGGTTCTTTCCGGCGGCAATGTGCTTGCCGTTTTGCACGGATGAGATTGTGTACGTGCCGTTTGCCAGGGAAATTTTCCAGAAAAGCGAAATGTCGGAATTTTCTAAGGTGTCGCCCGAAACGTATGCTTCTTTGGCCGCGAGTTTCGAATTGTTTTTCACTCCGTTACTGCCAAGAAAAAAGCGCGGCGCGTTGTGCGACGAAGCGATAAGGTAATTTTTTGAAATGTCTAAGTCGGCCACGCCTCTCACCCGCACAAACTTATTTGTCTGTGCGCTTGCAGGTAGGTTTAATACCGCAAACAAGATGAAAAGCAAGGCAGACGTTTTCATATCTTTCTGTTGAAGTCGCGACGATGCAGGCGGCAGCGCAGTTTCCACAGCGGGAAAAGCAACGGGCGTACGGTCTCGTAATAAATAAGCGATACAACGTAGAGCGGTTCTCCGAGAGCCGAAGTTACGCGTCGGAACATAAGGATGTCGGTAACCGTTGTCGCAACGATTGCGGCGCACACCGCACCGGCGGCAACGAAGTTTCCGAGCGCGAAGAGCGCTATAGCCGAGATTATTCCGCCGGCGGCAAACAGATATTGCCCTGTATTCATGATGTTCGCCGGCAGGAAACACATGCGGTCTCTGATGTTCATGGCCTGCTGCGCGAGCACGCGTTTCATTTTCAGTTTCCGGTATCTGTGTACGGTTACATGGCCGCATTGTCTGATTATTGCAGACGGCGAGCAGCACACTGCGGTGCGTCCGGGTCGGGCAAGATAGTTTACAAGCAGGTCGTCGGTGCCGTAGGTAAAGTCGAGCATTGCTGCATATCCGTTTCCTGCCAGGAATGCCGAGCGGCGAAATGCCAGGTTTGCCCCGTCGCCGCCCACAGCCCGTTTTCCGGCGGCATTGTACCACAGAAGCTGGTACATGAGCCTTTCGAAAATTGCGCGGCGTGTCGTTATCGAGCCGTCGTCGCTGAAATTCGAATATCCGAGTACGATGTCGTTTTCCGGAGTGAAGTTGCGGCTTATCGTTTCGAGCCAGGAATCGCTTTCGGGTGAGCAGTCGGCGCCGGTGATTACTATCCATTCGTATTTTGCGGCCTTAACGCCGAGTGTTACGGCGAGTTTTTCGTGGCTCACATAGCGGGCCGAGCGCGGCACGAAAGTATGGCGTAGGTTGGGGTAGGAATTCTCGTAACGTTTCAGCACTTCGGCGGTGGAGTCGGTGGAACCGTCGTCCACAACTATTACTTCGAGCCGCACGCCTTTTTGTCCGAGCACGGAGGGCAGGTTTTTATCGAGGGCTTCGCCTTCGTCGCGACAACATATTACTACTGTCACCGGTTCGCGTTCGTCGCACGGGACTTCGGCCGGTTCGTTTTCGCGGGCTTTCCTGATAACGCCGTAGAATTTCAGCCGCAGCGTAATGAATGCAGCCAGACCGAGGAGCATTACGCCGAGCGGAATCCACACGGGCAGGGCTTCGGCAAAAGCGTATATGTATTGCATTGTACTGATGTCTTTTTATATGATACTCCGCCGGCGGAATTCGGCACATACAACGGCCGTTGCAATCGACGCATTGAGACTTTCAACGGTTTTGCGCCCTTCGGGAAAAGAAGGGATTCGCAGGCGCTGCGTTACGGTTCTTTCCACGGCGGGAGAGATACCGTTTCCTTCGTTTCCGATAACTATTATCCCGTTTTCGGCGAGATTTGCCGAGTATATGTCGTTTCCGTCAAGGAATGTTCCGTACACGGGCATTTCGTCGCGCAGTGCGGCAAGAGTCTGCTCCAAATCGCAATAGTGTACGTTCACTCTTACGAGGGCGCCCATAGTGGCCTGCAGCACTTTCGGCGAAAAAATGTCGGCCGTACCTGCCGAGCAGAACACGGTGTCTATTCCGAACCAGTCGGCCGTGCGTATGATTGTGCCCACATTGCCGGGGTCTTGTATGTCGTCGAGTGCAAGACACAGCTTGTTGCGTGCTGCCAATGCGGGTTGGGGAGTTTTGTTTGCCGTCGGCTTTTCGAACACGGCTATCACTTCGTGAGGAGTGGTGAGAAGGGTTGCGCGCGACAGTTCCTCGTGCGTTACGATGTCGCATTCCTTTACTCCCGAAGGCACGGCAAATGTGCTGTTTTCGGCCACAGCCATGTATTGGCAGCGGAAGCGCGCAAGCATGTCGCCCACGAGTTTCGGCCCCTCGGCCACGAACAGACCGCTTTCGTCGCGGCGTTTCTTCATGGCTAATGAACGGATTTGCTTTATCCTGTTTTTGCTGAACATTATGATATTACCGTATTTATGTACAAAAATAGCAAAAGGCAAGCGCAGAGCAAAATGAGCTTGCTCATTTTCTCTGCCGAGCCGCAATCTATATTGGAGCTTTAGCTCAAAAATACGAATATTATGGAATTTCTGCCCGAAACGTTTAAGACGAATGAACTTGTTATCAAACCTTTCGGTGGATGTAAAATGTACGTGCCTTATGCACGCCCGAAACAGACAAAAACGGTCAGCTGGCAAGTAATTGAAAATCAGCAGGTGTATATATAACAAAAAATATGTCTGAGATATTTTAAATTATCTCAGACATATTTTCGATTATGTGCCTTGTATTTTTAATTTGCTGCGGGAAGTTTTTTACCAAATAAAAAAATATTTTTTTTTCGTGAGAAGCCATTTTTTAATGGAACCTCTCACGGCCGATTTTCTGCGGAGCTGCTTTGCTTATATATGGTTCATATTGAAATACCTTGAACATATTTTTTTCGGATACTTTTCTTGTGCTTCGTTAGTTGTGCTTGCTTATGAAAAAATGCAATGGGATACGTTTTTTGTATTCCATTGCATTCTTTGTATTGTGTATCGATTTGAAAAACAGTGTAAATCCTCTGAATCTGTTACTGATTCAGAGGATATTTTCTTTACTCCACAAGAACTTTTATGGTATGAGTTCCTGCTTTTACGATGTAAATGCCTTTCTGAAGGTTTGCCGCCACTGCTTTGCCGTTTTTCGGTTTAATAGTTCTGAGGCGGATACCGTCGGAACTGTATATGTCTATGCTTTGTACGTCTTGCGCAGGGCACTCTATCTTGAGAACGCCGTTGTCGACGTCTGCACGAATTTTTTGTTCGTCGTTACCTATCGTTTCTATCGAGTTGGGAATTTCTATTGTAAATGAGCCCGCGGCGGGAGTCGTTACAACAGGCTTCTCGTCGGGCAGGGCTATAAGGAAGTTTCCGTTGCGTGCACTGACTAACAGGTTGCCTGCGTAATCGAATGCCATTTGCGCGATGGCGCCGTTGCCGTTTGTTATTGTCTGGCTTAGCCGGAGCGTAGGTGTGTTGCTCGCACTCCATATTACGTTGTATATCTCGATGTTGCTGTTGCCGTTTGTTACGGCCAGAAGTGTGTTGTCTGTATTGACTGCCAGAGCGCCTCCGTTACAGCCGTTGAGAGTGGGGAGTTTGCTTCCTGAATTGTATGCGACGATTCCGCTGTTTTTCATGAAAACGAAAGCCGGTACGCTTGCCGTGTTGTTGCCTACGCCTCGTATCTGCGACAGCCATACACCTTTGTCGTTTGCAACAAGGCTGACGTTGGTGTTGAGCATGAGGTTGGAAACCGAATTGTAAGTCTCGGAGGGTGCTTTATTCCATGTCGATGATGTTCCGATATCGTATCGGCAGAGTCTGTTTGCGTTTTCGGTGGGATAGTCTTCTTCGAAAGCGTAAAGTTTGGTGTCTGCACCTGTTCCCTGGAAACAAAGTCCTGACGTGCTGCTGCCTATTGCTGTTGTTCCGGCTACTATCCGGCCCGATGATTCGCGTGTGCCCATGAAGAATGTGTTGAGACGCGTGGTCAAGGCGGGGTTGAAATAGTATATTCCGCCGTGAGCGTCGAGCCAGTCGGCTATATAGACGTAACTGTTGTTGGGATTTATTGCCAGACGTCCAGGAGAATAGTATTGTCCTCCGGCAAATTCGGAACTGAAGAGCGCCGAGGTTCTTGCCTTCGAGAGGTCGGCGTTAAGCATGTGTATTCCTTTCGTTGCATACGAATCGGAGAAATAAACCTGTCCGAAGTAATTGCTGTTGGGATCGGTATTTACTGCTACGCCGCTGCCGGAGTTGGTGGAAGAAAGGCGGAATGCTATCTTTGCTTCGCTGCGGGGTTCGCTTTCTATCTGTACCGCCCAATTGTATGTACCGTAAGGTATCTTTGATTCTTCTATTTTAAGCGTATTCATACCTTCTATCACGCTCTCGAGGGGAAATGTCATTTCCTGGTTGTTCTCCGTGTTGGTTAGAATTACTGAAGCGCTTTTTGCTTCGCCGGTCGACCGGAAAGCGAAAGTGTGAACTTCGTTCGAGACGCTGTGGCGAAGACTATAAGCGTAGTACGTCCTTTCTTCGCTTTCTGCCGTCATCCCGGGAATGGAGGGCGTGTATCCCGTTTCGGGGGTGAGGAATATTTTAGGGTAGGTTGTCGTGTTTGCCGTTACTGTTACTTTCTTGTATGTGTCTGCAAGCGGATTGTAGTTCGGGGCTGTGCACTCGAGAGTGTATTCGCCAGGTTCGAGATCGGAGAAAACAAAAACGCCGTTATAGTTGTCGTCTACTTTATACTCCGAAATCGGCTCGCCGTCTTTGAGCAGTTTTACGGTTGCTCCGTTTATAGGGAACCATTGGTCGTTGGAATCTGCTGCGTAATTGAATAAAGAATGACTTATCCTGTTTTTGGAATCTTTTACCGTTCCCATAATGTAGCCGACTTTCTCTTTCGGCAGACCGAAATAGTCGAGTATTCCACGGGTATACCTTACACCTTCCTGGCCGCAGTAATCTTTGTTCAGCGCACGGTGGCGGGCAGGCTGGTAAGTGTGATAATATCCTTCTGAAAGTAAACCGGGAACTCCGTGCTTCAATACACCGAGGTAACCTGTGTAGGATTTTCCGTTTGAAAGCCATGTCGTGTATTGGGCGTGGTAAAAGTCTATGTCGCCGCGTATGTTTGTGCTTGTTTGATAGGCTGTGAAGTAATCTATCCCGTTTGACATTATGTGAGGCCAGATACTTTCGCACATTTCTACGCTTCCCGGAGCAGAGCCGGAGCCGTCATCGTATCCCCTGTACAGCAAGAGCGAATAGTTCGCGATTGCGCCTTCGCCGGCAGCGTTGGAGTGTACTGAAAGGAACATGTCGAAATTGCCGGCTTCGACTTCTTCGCAGATTTCAGTTAAGTTGCGGTTGTATTTCTCTGCGTCGGCCGCTCCGGCTACGTAGGGATACGGCCCGTTCTGCGTGCGCGAGTGAACGATGTTGCTTTTCTTGAATCCGTTGGCAATAAGTCTGTCGCCTATGGCAAGTGTTTTCCACAAGTTTGTGTTTGATTCGTAAAAGCCGCAGGTGTCGGGGCGTCCTGTCTCTATTGTGGCGGGATAGGGAATTGTTGGCAGAGGTCTATCGTCCGGCCCCCAGCTTCCGTGGCCTGGATTGAGATATATTCGGATTGAGCTTGCGTCTTGCGCGTTGGCTGTGATTAATGCCGAAAGGGCTGCGAATATAATAAGAAGGGTCTTTTTCATTGTAATGTCTCCTTATTTTATATTTATATGAATCAAATATGCTTTTCCTTCAGGAGTGGAAAACAGAATCTTGTCGCCTTTTTCCGAAACCGACGGATACATGGCTATTATGTTTTCCTGAGTTAGGGTCTGTTCCTCGCTTGTGTCGATATTCTTGGCTACAATGCTCGAGGAGGTTGTTACGTAACCGTCGTCGTAGTCGCGTTGTCCCACTACGATATTGTTTCCATACCATTTAGGCGCACGAATTATTCCTAATTCCTTTACATTGTTTCCGTCAAGGTCGCTTATGTAAGCTCCTTGTGCCGAGACGAAAAACAGAAGCTTTGTTCCGTCGGGCGAGATTGACGGCCAGATGTATCGCTTGTCGTTTCCGAGCGGCGAGAGAGTGCTGGTTTCGCCCCCAACGGTTAGTTTCAATTGAAAGTCTGTGCCGGTGGTAACGTTGTTTGCCTCGATAGCATTTTCGGGTTGTACGTTGCTTCGTGTGGCTCGTATAAGTGTAGCAGAGTTTCCGGTAGAGGAGAAATAGCGTTTGATAGCTGTTTCCTTTAGCGGGGATTTTATCACTTCGCGATAGATTATGTCGTCGTTGTCGAGGACTTTTGCGTTGTAACCTGCGCCGGCAGCGCGGGTTACGATTTTCTCTTCGTTAGAGGTCAGGTCTACTTTTGTTAGTCCAGAGTAGTTGTAGTCGCTAAGCAGCAGATATTTTCCCGAAGGGGCTATTGTAGCTCTTTCAACAGGCTGTGCGAGCTTTAGTTCCTGGACGGAATCGACGCTCATAACCTGGGAATAGGTGCTCGAAGCGCATAAAATCAATGATATGGTGCAGAAAAGTTTCATATTAACGTATTTTTAGTTTACTTGTTATCAAAGAACCGGAGCCGGATTTCGCTTTTACGATATAAATGCCGTCGGGAAGGTCGATTTTCACTTCGTCTACATTGTAGTATTCCGATACGCAGACTCCCATAAGGTCGTAAACTTGTACGCTTGCCGCAACGTTTGTGAAGCGTAGTACGTTTCCGGATTTTTTCAGGGTGAAACCGTCATTGCTCACGGTATTTATGCCTACTACTCCCAATGTCTGCGGCGTGTATTCCTTTCCGTATCTGTCGAGTACGCAAACGGCATATCCGTAGTCGGTTGTTTTGTCTTTGGGAAGGGTGTAGCTGTTTTCATAGCTAACGCCAAGCAGATATTCCGAGCTTATACCGTCGCCGTCGCTGCGCAAAGCGTCTTCATAGTCCACGCCCGAGGGTATGGCGTATACAGAGTATTTTACAGGTTCGCCTTCTATGCCGTTCCATTGCAGTTTGTTTTCAGAGATAGTGACATCGTTTACGGTCTGGTAGGTTTCGTGGTTTTTCCATGTTATTTCCGGAACGAGCGATTCTTTCTGGAATTTTTCATTCTCCAGATAATGGCCGAGGCCTTTGGCATTAGGTCCGCTTACGAACCCTGTGCGGAAAAACACGCACCCCGGTGCGTTGTCTTTGGTGTAGTTGCGAGAGAGTTGTACTTGTGTGGCGTATTCTTTCCAGTCGTTGGTTGTGCTTGTGTTTGTGAGCGACGACACGGAGTGACTTGCATAATGGTGGCGGTTGAAATGTTTTGCCGTTTGGCTCCACCACTGGGTGAGCGGTCCGAACGGATTCGTGGTGTGGTCGGTTTTCCAATAAAGTTGCGGAGAAATGTAGTCTATACTTCCTTCGTTCAGCCATGCGAGCGGGTCGCTGTAAATGCCGTCATACTGCCAGTCGCTCGCTCCGTAGAAGGGAGTGATTCCTACCGCGGCTGCTCCTTTCGAGGCTACGCCGGCCGGACTTATACCGAAGCGCACATAGGGCTTGTTCTCCTGCACCATGTCGTATACGGCTTTTACCATGCGATTCACGTTGTCGCGCCGCCAGTCGGCCATGCTCATTTTAGTGCCGCTGTTTCTGTATGTGTCATAGTCGCCGGCTGTTGCGTCGGCGGGTGTGCCGCTGTTATAGAAATAGTCATCGAAAACGAGACCGTCCACATCGTATTTTGTTATGATTTCCTTGCATACTTTCACGATATGGTCTTCTACTTCCTGCAGGCCGGGATTCAGAATCTTTCCCGCGCTGCTTGTAAGAATCCATCCTTTTTCTTTTATCTCCTGATCCCAGGCTGTGTTCCAATCGACACTTGCCGAGCCGGCCCAGCGGTAAGGATTTACCCATGCGTGGAGTTCCAAACCGCGTTTGTGGGCTTCTGTAATGGCATATTCCAACGGATCCCACGATACTCTTGTGCCGCGGGTGCCGGAGAGGTAAGACGATATTGGCTCATATGACGATTTGTACATGGCGTCGCTCATGGGACGTACCTGAAAGAATATGGCATTGAAGCGGTGCTGTTTCATTGAGTCGAGTATCTGGCGCAGGCGCATTTTCTGCGTCAGAATGGTTGTAGGCGTGGTGCCTTGTATGGCTGTGCCTTGTGAATTTGTGGGCCAGTCGAGGCAATAAACCGTCGATACCCATACGGCGCGGAATTCCCGTTTTATCGGAACCGCCGCTCGAGTTGCATTTTCTCCCAACACGACGGATAGGAAAATGAATGACAATAACAGGCATAGTAGAGTTTTCTTCATAAATGATGTATTTAGGTATTTTGTTAATTTATTCTCTGCCTTTACATGACCGAATATGAATTCACAAATATACGCAATTTATCTTTCTGTAACGTAGATAGGGGAAGATGTTGTTGAATGTTAATGTTAAAATAATTACTGTATGATGATTCTCCAAAGCTTTGGTTTGGTGCGTTGGTGTATGGCAGCAGAATTATGGTGATAAGATTCTTTTATAAACTGCAGGCTATTGGTGTCTTTTTGTGATATATGGTGGATTTAAATCCTTTAGCCGTTTCATATTATAAGTATGACTTTTCTTATGTCCGGCAGAAAAGAGGCGAGGGAGGGTTTGATATAAAATCGCTCTCTCACGAAAAAAAATATTTTTTTCGTGTGGTAAAAAACTTCCCGCAGTAAATTGAAAATACAAGGGAGATAATCGAAAATATGTCTGAGATAATTCAAAATATCTCAGACATATTTTTTGCTATATATACATGTGTTGATTTTCAAGTACTTGCCAGCTGACCGTTTTTGTCTGTAAAGCTTTCTTGCAAGGTGTCGCGATTTTTGCGGAGGGTGGTTGTAATGCACAAAGCGGCCCGATAATAAATCGGGCCGCTTTGTGCATATTTCGTTTCAGCTGTCTGTGTTCTTATTGTGCTTTGTCAGAACCGCGCCGTAACCTGCATATCAAACGTATTGTAGTGCGAGTCTGCCGGCACGGCGGCATTGCGGGCCGAGCGGTTGTCGGTGAAAGTATAGTTCAGCTGGAAAATAAGGTTTTTTCCTAAGTAATAGTTTCCGGAAAGACCGTAGTTGGTGTTAAGCGACTTCCATGTCTTGTCGTCGCGGTAACAATCGTATCGTGCATATACTTTGAGGTCTTTCATAACAGGAACACCTACCGTTGCATACCATGCGTCGGAACGATCGGGCGCTGTGGCGTCGTTTACAACGCCTCCTACGGAGTGCATGTATTCGCCGCGAAGCGTCCATTTGCTCTCGTATTTCATTCCGGCTCCCCAGCGTATGCGCTTGACGCTTTTAAGGCTTTTGGGATTTGAGGCGTCGTATTTTTCGTTGGTGTATTTTCCGTTCCAGCCGAATCCGCCTATGGCGAGATTCTTTACCGGAGAAAACCATAGTCCGCCGATAAGGTCTTTGTGCTTGTCTTTATCGGTATGGTTTATGCCCTGCCCGTTGAAAAAGCCTATCTGATAGTGTATCCACTTGTGCCCGTCGCCTGCGGGGAGAAGATCGCCCTGAATTTGTGCGCCGAGGTCGCGTCCGGAGCTTTTATGCTCTCCGTTACGGTCGCCGAGCGAAGCGAGCTTTGTGGAAGCTTGCGAATATGAGCCGAGACCTACGTTTAAAGGGCTGTATGGATTCTCAAAACCGAACGAGCGCTTGAACTGACCTAACTTGACACGGAAAAAGTCATACTTCTGCCATTCCATGAAAGCGTCCAGCAGGCGCGGGCCTTTATCATCGCCCGGAGCTCCGTTCACTTCGAGCTGGAACTTGTAGTAGAAGTCTTTATACACATTGCCGTCGACATAAAGGCGGAGATAGCGCAAATCGAAACCGCCGTTGGTTGACTGTCCGTCCCTGTCGTCTATAGAATATTTTCCCATGATGAAGCCGCCGAACTTTACCGTGGGTTTCATATCTTGGATGAATTTCGAAGCAGCGTTGTCCGTATTTATATTCACGGTGTATCCCTGCGTTTCGGGAGTGTCGTATGCGGCGAAAGTTTTGTCGTCCTCGGCGGCAGCGTTGCTTGTGGCAAACATGAACGCTATAGCTGCCACTAATTTTATGGTTTTGTTCATTATGTTTTATTTATGTTGTTTATTGTTGTTTGTCCGGATTGTCGTAATACTGTTGCGCTTGTGCATAATCGGTGGGAAGGTCGTTACTTTTCAGAAGGATCGGGCATTTCGAGTTTGGATATTCCTCCTGTCATGCCGTTGAACAAAACGTGGGTGCCCATTTTTTTGTTGAACAGGTCTTCGCCGAGATGTTCAACGTTGCCGAATTGTCCCATAGGGTAAGTGGTGTTGATATAAGTATTCTTATCGTTGAAAATTTTGACTTCCACGTCGGAAGGTACGTTATACCGTATATCGTTAAGTATTTTTTTCTTCGCTTTGGGGTCTGCTGGCATGGGAGCGGGGGCTGTTTGCTTGTTTTTAATGCTTATGTATATGGGTGAACCGGCAAGATCGTCATTATCTACGGGACCGAGCTTTGAGGAAAAGCGGAAAAGTATATCGCGTTCCACATTTTCGGTCGGATTGTAAACAAATTCAAAAGAACGGGTCTCAACCGTTTCCGTTCCTTTGAATAATTGTAAAAGCGCTCGCTCCTGGGTATCCAAACGTTCGTTCATGAGTTTGAGCTGTTCGCCGTCTTTAGGCATGTTGTCGGCTTCGCCTTTTGCAAGTAATGTGCGCGATTCGCGTATGTCGTAAATCTCGTTGGCTGTCAGCTCCGCCATTTTTGCAATGCTGCCGGCTGCAAGTATTTCCTGCCCCATGAAATCGCGAGGATTCAGGTTCGAATTTTTTATTACAGGCTCCGGTAACGCCGGAAGTTTCTCCTGTGCGGGGGCGTCGGCGTTAATGGAAAGCAGAATACCGTTTCTTGTAAGTCCTACTAAAGGAGCGGATGTTTTGGGGTTGAGCTTTACGGTGAAAATCTTGCTGGTGTCTGGCACACCGACGGCGTACATCTTTATTTCGTCTATTTTCCACGAAACCGACGGGTCGCGCGGTATGTTGTCAAGGCGCAGGTATCGTGCGGCGTATTGGCGGAAATCACCGGGCTTGTATGTCGTACTCGTTGCCGTGACAATTATGTGCAATTCTGTGCGCGGCAAATAATAGGTTATTCCCTCAGGTGTCGCTCCTGGAGCGTATGGCGCTATTTCGGTTTGAGCTGACATGTTTAATGAGACGGCAGCTATAATAAAGGACAAAAATATGGATTTGTTCATGGTTGTGTATTTTATTTCATTTTTGTTCTTGGTAAAGATTTGTCTCTTATTTGTTTTTGGTGTTAGTGTTGCTTTTCCGAATGTTGTATATCTCGCGGAAAGCGTAAGGAATATTATTTATTATGTCGGAAGCCATAAGACTTTCCTGGCATAGTTTGGCAGCGGCAATGTCTCCTGCCAGTCCATGCAGGAAAACACCCAAACGACAGGCTTGTTCGGGATTGTATCCCTGGGCGAGAAGTGAAAGCAGAATACCTGTGAGCACATCTCCGCTTCCGGCCGTAGCCATTCCGGCGTTACCTGTCGTATTTATGAATGTATGTCCCTCGGGAGTGTTTATAAAAGTATAATGGCCTTTGAGTACTATGTATAATTGGTAGTGCATGGCCATTTGCCGTGCGTTGCTCAATGACGTGTATGAATCGGTTTTCGTGTCGGTTAGTCTGTGGAATTCTCCGGGGTGGGGAGTGAGTATGGATTTTGCCGGAATTTGTGCAATCCAGCCTTTATGGCGCGCCAGAATGTTTATACCGTCGGCATCTATAATAAGTGGAGAAGAAACATGACGTACTTGTTCTATAAAAGCCAGGTCGGTGTCATGAAAAGCCCCTAATCCCGGGCCTATTGCAACGGCTTCGTATGGTTCTGTCCTTTCCGGTTGAGTAAAAAAACAGTCGTTGCTGTCGTGAGAAAGTACAGCCTCCGGAATAGTTTGTTGTAAAATATTGTTGTTACAGCGTGGTGTATGCACGGTAAGTTTGCCTATTCCGCTGCGAAGGCAAGCTCGTGCCGCAAGGACAGAAGCACCGGCCATTCCGTAGCAGCCTGCTATCAGTAAACCATTACCGAATGTCCCTTTGTGCCCGAATTGATTACGCGTCTTTAGCATGGACGCTATTTCAGCAGTATCGTCGGTGGAATAAGAAGACTTTGTAATGTCTATATATTCTTTGCTGAGTTTTATATCGATGTTTTTTATTTCGCCGACGAATTGGGCCATGTCGTCAAAGAAAAAAGCCAATTTCGGAAGGCCTATGGTTAATGTAAGCTGGGCCTTTACGATGTTGCTTTGGATGTTGAACGAATTATCCTCGCATATAAGTCCCGAAGGAACGTCGATAGATATTACGTAGGCGGGGCTGGCGTTTATGTATTTAACCAGATTCGCGAATCCTCCGCTTAATGGTTTGTTAAGGCCTGTTCCAAAAAGTCCGTCTATAATAATGTCTTTAGCTGTTAGTTTCGGAGGATCGAATTGCTGGGTTATTTCTGTGAATTTTATAGACTTTATTTTTTTTAGGCGGTTTTTGTTCGTTTCGCAATCTGCACTGATTTTACTTCCGATATTAAAAATGTATGCCTCGACAGTCCTGCCTTTTTGTGCCAGCAATCTGGCTACAGCCAAAGCGTCTCCTCCGTTGTTTCCAGGGCCTGCAAACACAATAAAGTGGTGCTCTCTTCCGAAACGCTGTGTTATGGCTTCGCATATTCCGATAGCTGCGCGTTCCATAAGGTTTATGGATTCTATCGGCTCGTTTTTTATTGTGTAAGCGTCGAGCTCTTTTAACTGACTGCCTGTAAATATTTTCATCTTGTGCAAATATAGATATTTCGGAACATTTACTTTACGGAGGAAACTGAAATCTTGCCGTTTTTGTTAGCTATAAGTTTCACGCGTTTCAGTTTTCTTTGTGCGTGATTGAATATAAGCGCCGGATTGTATGCCTTTCCGTTTATGCGAATCTCGAAATGGCAGTGCTCGGTAGTGGCACGGCCTGTACGGCCTGTGAGAGCGATTACTTGTCCTGCTTTTACCCAATCTCCTACTTTTACGAGATTCTTGGAGTTGTGCGAGTATAATGTTTCTAATCCGGAAGCATGGCGTATAACAATAACATTTCCGTATCCGGCATAAGATTTTGCAAAGCGAACCCTGCCTGTAAATGCTGCATGAATGTCATCGTTCGGCTTTGTTTTCAAATCGACACCGCTATGTCTGCGCTTCCCGCCGTAGTCGCTGATTACGTGTGAACCGATAAGAGGATAGCACCAGTCATTATCTTCGTATTCGGCAAAATTTATGGTTATTGTATTGCTGTTGTCGAATAATCCGGGTGTCTTTGCGCTTACAATGCATTGTTCTTGTGATGTAAATTCACGTTCCATGTCGACAGGGGAGTCAGCGTTATCGATAGCGTCTTCTTCATTGTCTTCAATTTCAATCTCAACGCTTTTGTCGCGATTCGTGAATTTATAAATATGCTTGTAGAGCTTGTGCCCGTTTATTTGTATAAGCGTTTGCGGATTTATGTTGCAACCGTTAACCATTATTTCAAACAACAATCGTCCTTTTTCTGCATTTTCAGCTTGTGTTCCTACTATTGCTATCGTTTGTCCTGCTTTTACACGGTCGCCGACTTTTACAAGGTTTTGTGAATTGCCTCCGTAAACGGTTTCAAGTCCGTTGTTGTGTCTTATTACTATTACGTTTCCGTGTGACGGCAAGTTTCGCGAAAGGCGCACCGTTCCTGGAAACATCGCTTTTACGGCATCTCCTTTTAACGTTAAAATTTCGAGGCCGCGTGTAGTTGCCGTTGCTTTTCCTACGGGTAAGGGGAATGAATATTCCGTTTCTTTAATATTGGTGAAGTCTACGCTGAACGATTTTGTCTTAGCAAAAAGTCCCTGCGTCGCTGTATTTATTTCTTGATTCTCTTTAGGGGTGAAATTATCGGCAAACAATAATATCGGTATCCATAACAATATTACTAATAATATGAAAATAAAGTGTTTTATCGTGTGTGTGTTCATGGTTTTCTTAAAATTATGCCCGAAACAATCCTTCCGGAGTTTATACCCAGGCGCCGCGCCGAGAAAAAGTCGTCGTTATTATAAAATGTACAGATTCCTATAGTCTGGATGTTGTTTTTGTCGATTGAAAGGCCCTCGAGTTGCATACGGTTTGCTTCCCACAGGTCGATGTGCCATTTGTTTTCTTGTCGTATTGCGATTTTGTCGATGTCGAATCCTTTGTCTAAGAAAGCTTCGTAGACTTCATTTCCCACTTCGAACGCTTTTTGTGAAATGGAAGGCCCTATAACTGCTTTTATTGCGTTGACATTTACTCCGTATTCGTTGATTAAAACTTTTGTTGCTTTTTGGGCTATGTTTTCGAGCGTACCTCTCCAGCCAGCATGTACGGCCGCAATAACTTTCTTGTCTTGTGCATATAGTAGTATAGGAACGCAATCGGCGGTTGAAACAGAAATACAGATACCTGCTTTTTGAGTTATGAGTGCGTCTACTCCTTCAAGTTTTTCTCTTCTTTGTTTTGTGTCGAGTTTAAGGAAATCCTCGTCGATTTTCAGAATCTCGGTTTTATGAATCTGATGCGGGAGTATCAGACAGGCTTCGTCCAATGCAAGTTCTTCGCAGAGTGCCTTACGGTTGAGTTCTGCCGCATAGGTTTCGTCGCCGCAATATGGATTTATGTTGAATTCACCGTAATTCCCTTTACTGTAACCGCCATGACGTGTGGAACTGAAAGCTGTTACGTGTGGTGATATGTTGTAAGTGAGTAATTGCGGCCGTTTCATTGTTTTTTACAGCTCTTCTTCTGCTTCGTCAATGTCGAAGTCTTCAACTATCTCGTCTTCGGGTTCGTCAGATTGTCTTACCTCGCGTTTGCGGTGCACGAGCTGTTCGGTTTGAACGGCTTCGAGCTTGTTGCTTTCGCTGTTGAGCTCTTTCCACAGAATGTCTTTCAGCTCGTCGAGTCCGCTTTGCGCAACAGCCGAGATGAATACGGTGGGAAGTCCGATTGTTATTTGCTTGGCTATGTCGGCAATCATTTCTTCGTCGAGTAGGTCGCATTTCGTTATTGCGATTACTCTGTGTTTGTCGAGCATTTGTGGGTTGAATTGTTCCAGTTCATGCAGAAGAATTTCATATTCGCGATTTATATCGTCACAGTCCACCGGTATCATGAACAGCAGCAGAGAGTTTCGTTCAATGTGTCTCAGAAATCTCAGCCCGAGTCCTTTGCCGAGGCTCGCTCCCTCGATTATTCCGGGTATGTCGGCCATAACGAACGACTGCCCGTCGCGATAGTTAACTATTCCCAGGTTAGGAACAAGTGTGGTGAAAGGATAGTTGGCTATCTTGGGCTTTGCCGACGA
This sequence comes from uncultured Prevotellaceae bacterium, assembly GCA_905202115.1. Classification (GTDB taxonomy): domain Bacteria; phylum Bacteroidota; class Bacteroidia; order Bacteroidales; family Bacteroidaceae; genus UBA6398. The sequence goes on from CAJKQZ010000025.1 coordinate 17,626, forward strand.
TAGAGCTGATAACAATGTCGATTTGCCGGCATTCGGAAATCCTACCAAACCAACATCGGCAAGCAGTTTCAGCTCCAGAATCACATTCTGTTCGAGTGCCGGTTCGCCTGGTTGCGCATATCGTGGCGTCTGGTTGGTTGCCGTGCGGAACTGCCAGTTCCCCAAACCGCCGCGGCCGCCTTTCAGCAACAGTACTTCCTGTCCGTCGTATGTAACGTCGGTTATAAACTGTCCTGTCTCTGCATCGTAGGCTACTGTTCCGCAGGGAACTTCTATGTATTTGTCTTCTCCGTCCTTGCCGTGCGAACAATCTTTTGAACCGTTTCCGCCGTTGCCTGCGAATACGTGACGCTGATAGCGCAAATGGAGCAAAGTCCACAGGTTGCGGTTTCCGCGCAGATAGATGTTGCCTCCGCGCCCTCCGTCGCCTCCGTCGGGTCCTCCTTTCGGCATGTATTTGGCCCTGTGCAGGTGCATGGCTCCGCGTCCTCCTTTGCCCGAACGGCAGAATATCTTTACGTAGTCAATGAAATTGCTCTCCGGCATGTTTGTTCGTTTTGTTTTTGTATTAAAAGCGCAACCCGCAAGCATTGCGGGCTGCGCTTCTGTATGGTTGTGGTTAGAGTTTGTCGATAACGTTGCAGATGTCGGCAAAAATCTTCTCGAGTTCGCCGAAACCTTTGATGTGATGATGTTTGTTGCGCGCTCCGTACCATTCTATAAGGGGAGCAGTCTGGCTTTTATATACTCCGAGACGTTTCTTTATAGTTTCTTCGTTATCGTCGGCGCGTCCTGATGTCTTTCCGCGCAGCAAGAGTCTGCTGGTAAGCTCTTCGTCGGGTACGTCGAGTTCTATCATCGCTTTTACTTCCGCGCCTCTTTTCTGAAGCATTTCCTCAAGTGCTTCAGCTTGCGCGATAGTGCGGGGGAATCCGTCGAAAATAACGCCTTCGCACGGGCACAGGCTGTCATAAACCGACGCAAGTATGTCGGTCATAAGGCTGTCGGGCAGCAGTTGTCCTTCGTCGATGTATCGTTTTGCGGTTTTTCCGAGCTCTGTGCCGTTCTTGATTTCGTTGCGCAGAACATCTCCTGTCGATATGTGACGTAAACCGTAATGCTGTACGAGTTTGTCGCTTTGTGTGCCTTTTCCCGAACCGGGGGCGCCGAATATTACTATATTCTTCATAATATGTTTTGTGATTTTATGTTGTTGTTTTATTTCTTTTTCATTCGGCCGCAATGTATATGTCGGGAATGTTGCGCCCTTGCCCGTTGTAATCCATGCCGTACCCCACGATAAAATCCGTGTCTTTCATCTTGAAACCGCAGTATTTCACGATGATGTCGGTTTCGAGTCTGGAGGGTTTCGACACTAACGATGCGATACTTACCGATTTCGCGTTTTTTTCCAAGAGGGTTTTGTGTAAAGCCTGCAACGTCCTTCCTGTTTCTACGATGTCTTCTATTATTATAATGTCTCTTCCCGAAATGTCGGCATTGAGTCCGAGTATGTTTTTTACGCAGCCTGTTGACAATGTTCCCTCGTATGAGGCCAGTCGTACGAAGCATACTTCGCAAGGAGATTCGATGTTGCGCAGTAAATCGGCTGCAAAAACGAAAGAGCCGTTCAATACGCACACGAACAAAGGTATGTTGTCTTTGGCTGAGCACTCGATTTCATGTGCCACCCGTTTCACCTGGCGTTCTATTTCTGCGCGGTCGATGAATTTCCTGAAAAGTTTACCGTTTACCGTAATGCCATTCCTGGCCATGCTAACATAAATTATTGTGTATGCAAATATAGCAAAAGGCGAGCGCAGAGCAAAATAAGCTCGCTTATTTTCTTTGCCG
>CAJKQZ010000026.1 GCA_905202115.1 uncultured Prevotellaceae bacterium
TATCTCAGACATATTTTTTGCTATATATACACCTGCTGATTTTCAAGTGCTTGGCAGGTGACCGTTTTTGTCTGTAAACTTCTGCGGCAAGGCGGTGCGGATTTTATGTTGCGTTTGTTTTTGTTGCAGAGAATGATATTGCTTGTAATACTTAGGAGGTGATTTTTTTCGTTGCGGGAGTTTTTGTGTGATAAACGCGCGGTGTTCGTAAAACTTCCGGAACGTACTTCCCCACCGGCGTTGCGGGCTTTTTCTTCAGGTGTAAAATGTTTTGTTTTAACACATTGATATGTTAAAAGTGCTCGTTTTTTCAACGAAAAACCAAAAGAAGTGTCGCATGGTGGTGAATTGTGGAGAAAAGTTACTATTTTTGTCTGTTAATATACCAGCTTGAATAAAAAAGAGGATATTATGCGTTTTACCGGAACAATCGAAGCAAAGGCCGACGCCAAAGGGCGTGTGTTCTTTCCCGCTGTGTTCCGCCGTATTCTCGGCGAGAGCGCGGACGAAAGGCTTGTGCTTACGAAAGACGCCTTTCAGTCTTGCCTCGTGGTGTATCCGTGGAGCGTATGGAACAGTCAGATCGATGAGCTGAGCCGGAGGCTTAGCCGCTGGAACGCTGCTCACCGAGCGCTGTTGCGGCAGTTCGTGTCGGATGTGGAGGTAATCTCGCTCGACGGAAACGGCCGTTTTCTTATTCCCAGGCGTTACGCCCAAATGGCGGGAATAACGCAGGAAGTAGTGTTTCTCGGCATGGATGATACCGTCGAGGTGTGGTCGAAGCAGGCGCTCGCTTCGCAGGCGTTGCCGGCCGACGATTTTGCAAGGCAACTCGAAAACGTAATGGCCGATAAGGAATGAACGGATTGGAAACGGTTTATCATGTGCCGGTAATGCTCGTGCCGAGCGTCGACGGACTGAATATCCGCAAGAGCGGCGTGTATGCCGACATGACGTTCGGCGGCGGAGGACATACGCGCGAAATATTGCGGCGAATGGACACCGGAGGTCGTTTGTTCGGCTTCGACCAGGACGGCGACGCTATAGCCAACGCACCGGACGATGCGCGGTTTACTTTCGTGTACTCCAACTTCAGGCATATAGACAACTGGATGCACTATTACGGTGTGGAGAGATTAGACGGCGTTCTTGCCGATCTCGGAGTGTCGAGCCACCATTTCGACGCCGTGGAGAGAGGATTTTCGTTCCGTCACGACGCCGTGCTCGACATGCGCATGAACCGTATGGCGCGTATTACTGCCGCCGAAGTGCTCAACCGCTACGACGAAGACCGCCTGGCCGGTGTGTTCCGCCTGTACGGAGAAATGAAAAACGCACGTCAGCTTGCCGCCGCGGTGGTAAAGCGCCGCAGCGCGCAACCGTTTGCGCGCATATCCGATTTCGTGGACGTTTTGCAGCCCTTCGTGGGGCGCGACCGCGAGAAAAAAGACCTGGCGCGGGCATTCCAGGCCCTGCGCATGGAAGTGAACGACGAAACAGGGGCATTGTGCCGCATGCTCGAGGGGGCGATTTCGCTGCTCGCGCCGGGCGGACGGCTTGTAGTGCTTACCTATCATTCCATAGAGGACAGGATAGTTAAAAACTACATACGCTCCGGAAACTCCCTCGGCAAAGTGGAGCAGGATTTCTACGGCAACCGCCTCGTTCCGCTGAAGGCGGTGAACAATAAGGTGATAGTGCCCGACGATGACGAGATAGAGAAAAATCCGCGCAGCCGCAGTGCTAAACTGCGCATAGCCGAAAAAATATAACAGGCGGAAGTCTGTGTTTGCAAACACCTCCGAAACGAGAGAATGGAAGAACAACCTGAATACAACAGACAAGAGGAGACTGCTGACGAACGGCGGGCCTTGAAAAGCCTTCGCGAGCTTACGAGTGAGCGCGACGCTCCGCGCCGGCGCATAACCGTTGCGGGCATTCTCGGCGGCGACATACTGCAAGGCGAATGGGTGCGCCGCAATGTGGGGTTTATCATCCTGATTGTGGTGCTCGCATTGCTGTATGTGGGAAACGGATATGTGAGTCAGCAGGAAACGATAGAGATAGACAGACTGAAAAAAGAAATAGACAGCGTGAGGAACGTTGCTATCATACACTCGTGCGAACTGCTCGAACGCAGCCGCCAGAGCTACATAGAAGAATTTCTTAAGGAAAGAGGCGACAGTGCACTGCAGGTGTCTACCGTTCCTCCGTATATAATAAAAATCGATACAGCCGAATGAAGTTCCCCGTAAAAAAGATTATGCCACGGTATAACGTGGTTGTGATTCTTCTCACGCTTCTCGGTGCGGGCATTATAGCCAAGACGGCTTATATAATGTTCGTGGAGCATGATTATTGGGTGGCTGTGAGCAAACGCTTCGTCGTGAAAAACATTCCGCTGCGCCCTGTGCGGGGCAATATATACTCGTGCGACGGCCAGCTGCTCGTATCGTCGCTGCCGGAATACTACCTCTGCATGGAATATGTATGTACCGAGAAGGATTCTGCCCTACGCGCTAAAACGCAGCACTGGCGCGATTCCATGATAACGGTCAAAGCCGACAGCATTGGCGAAGGGCTGCACAAACTCTTTCCGGAAGTTAGCGCAAAAACCTTTAAGGACAGGCTTATTGACGGACAAAAGAAAAAAAGCCGCTATTGGCGGCTGTATAACAAACGGGTGTCGTATGTACAGTTCCAGGAAATAAAGAAACTTCCGCTTTTCAGGGAGTCGAACAACAAAAGCGGCTTTTTTGGAGATCGTGTGTATAAACGCACAAAACCTTTCGGCTCGCTTGCAGGACGCACGCTCGGCGATGTAGACGGGAGCTCCGATACGGCGCGTTACGGGTTGGAACTCGGTTTCGATAGTGTGTTGCGCGGAAAGCCAGGCGTTTCGCACCGACAAAAGGTGCTCGACAAATATCTCAAAATCATAGACTGTCCGCAGGAGAACGGATATGACATTATTTCGACCATAGATGTGGAAATGCAGGACATAGCCGAAAAAGCTCTTGTGGATCAGCTGAAAGAAATAGACGCGCCTAAGGGACTGGCCATTCTTATGGAAGTCGGAACCGGCGACGTGAAAGCAATCGTAAACATGACGCGCGGCAGCGATGGTCTGTTCCGCGAGACGCGCAACTATGCAGTGAGCAATCTGCTCGAGCCCGGCTCGGTGTTCAAGACAGCTTCGTTTATGGTGGCTATGGATGACGGATATCTGCACATGAACGATATGGTCGACACCGGAAGCGGTGTGAAAAACATGCACGGGCGTAACATGAAAGACAGCAATTGGCGTTCTATGGGCGGCTACGGTGTTATTTCGGCATCGGAATGCATACAGAAGTCATCGAATGTGGGAGTAAGCTATTTTATCGACAAATTCTATTATAACAATCCCGAAAAGTTTGTCGACGGACTTTACAGGATAGGTCTGGCCGAAGATTTGAAGCTTTCGATACCCGGATATGCTTGTCCGAGAATACGCCGTCCCAATAAGGACCGCTCCAACTGGTCGAAAACCGCTCTTGCATGGATGAGTATAGGATACGAAACGCAGGTACCGCCTATAAGTACGCTCGCATTTTACAACGGAATAGCCAACGGCGGAAAGATGTTGCGTCCGCGTTTTGTAAGGTCGCTTATGAAAAACGGAGAAGTGGCGCGCGAATATCCGGTAGAGGTTGTGCGTGAGCGCATGTGCTCGCCGCAAACTCTTAAAGACATACAAACCTGTCTCGAACTTGTTGTTTCGAAAGGAACGGGCAAGAAAGTGAGAACTCCGAACTTTCTGATAGCCGGCAAAACCGGTACAGCGCAGATATGGACAAAGGCAGGTCGCACGTCGGAGTATCTCGTAAGTTTTGTGGGATACTTTCCGGCAGACAATCCCAAGTACAGCTGCATTGTGTGCATACAGAAAAATCCTCCCGCAGCGGGCGGAACGAGTTGCGGCCCTGTTTTCCGCCGCATAGCCGAGACAGTAATGGCCAAGACCATGCGTCCTTCTTTTGCCGACGTGCGCGATACGACGAATCACATATGGCCTTATGTCAAGAGCGGAGACATGCATGCAACTAAGAGAGTTCTTACGGATTTGCGTGTTCCTTATCGTTACAAAGGTGCGGAAGATGCCTGGATTAAGGCAGAGACGCACGAATCAGGGTTAGTGCTCGAGGGAAATTCGACGGACAGGAATCTTATGCCCGACGTTATCGGAATGGGTGTACGCGACGCATTGTTTCTGCTTGAGAACAAAGGACTGCGGGTAAGCGTTTCGGGAGTAGGAAAGGTGGTGAGCCAAAGCATTCCCGCAGGAACACCGTTGAAAAGCAGGCAGAAGGTAGCGATACATCTTGAAATAGGAAAAAATAATACGGAAACAAAGCCGAATGTGCCCGTTGCGCCTCTTCCTGCAGAGCAGGGCACTACTCATGACAGCCTGAAAAAAGTTCCTGTTGCTGGGACTAACGATAACGTCAGGCCCGGTGGCTCGAAAATAAAAACACAATAAAAATATACGACGATGAAGCTGAAAGATGTTTTGCGGAAAGTGAGGCTTTTGGAAGTCATAGGCGATTTGGATACCGACATTGCCGATGTGCAGATAGATTCGCGCAAGGTTACGGAAGGTTCTTTGTTCATTGCAGAGCGGGGAACCCAGTCGGACGGGCACGCGTTCATTCCTGCGGCTGTGAAAAACGGCGCGTTGGCGGTAGTGTGCGAGGAAATACCTGAGGAGCGCGATTCTTCAACGGTTTTCATTCGTGTGAAAAACACCGAGGCGGCGGCCGGACCTATTGCCACGCAATTCTACGGCGACCCGTCGCGCAGACTGAAGCTCGTGGGCGTTACCGGAACGAATGGAAAAACGACCATTGCCACATTATTATATAATATGTTCCGCGAGTTCGGCTATAAGTGCGGATTGTGTTCCACGGTGTGCAATTATATCGACGACGAGGCTGTGCCTACCGACCATACCACGCCCGACCCGATTACGCTCAACCGTCTTCTCGGCCGAATGGCCGATTGCGGTTGCGAGTATGCCTTTATGGAAGTTAGCTCACACAGCGTGGCGCAGAAAAGAATAGGAGGATTATTGTTCGCAGGAGGAATTTTCACGAATCTTACGCGCGATCATCTCGACTATCACAAGACATTCGAAAATTACCGCGACGCCAAAAAAGCGTTCTTTGACAGTTTGCCCAAAACGGCTTTTGCCGTTACCAATGCCGATGACAAGAACGGAATGATAATGACGCAGAACACGGCCGCAACGGTGAAAACTTATTCCACCCGCTCTATGGCCGATTTCAGGGCTAAGATACTTGAAATGTCGTTCGAGGGAATGCTGCTCGACATCGACAGCCGCGAAGTCAGCGTTTCGTTCGTAGGAAAATTCAACGTTTCGAATTTACTTGCCGTTTATGGCGCGGCCCGTATGCTGGGGCGCGAACAGACCGAGATTCTTACTGCGCTGAGTACGTTGCACAGCGTGGCGGGCAGGTTCGAGACTTTGCGCTCTCCTTCGGGATATACCGTCATCGTAGACTATGCGCACACGCCCGACGCGCTTGTGAATGTTCTGAGTGCCATACATGAAGTTCTCAAAGAAAGTCGTAGCCTTGACAGTAAAGTCATTACCGTTTGCGGCGCGGGAGGTAACCGTGACAAAGGCAAACGGCCGCTCATGGCCTGCGAAGCTGCAAACAGAAGCGACCGTGTTGTCATTACGAGCGACAATCCCCGTTTCGAGGAGCCGCAGGCAATAATCGACGACATGACAGCCGGTCTGTCAGCAGCCCAACGTAGTAAGGTCATAACCATAGCAGACCGCCGTGAGGCCATAAAAGCGGCCTGCATGATAGCTCAAAAAGGCGATGTGATACTTGTGGCTGGTAAAGGTCACGAGGATTATCAGGAGATATGCGGCGTTAAACATCATTTTGACGACCGCGAGGAAGTGCGCAAGGTTTTCATGCAAAATTATCTCTGAGGTATTTTAAATTATCTCAGACATATTTTAAAATATCTCAGAGATAATTTTTTTTACGTGCGGGAAGAATTGTTGCATGACGGGTGCAGGCAAGAAAAATATGTGATAGATAAAAATTAAATACGATGTTATATTATTTGTTCCGTTTCCTGGAGGATTTCGGCGTGCCCGGTTCGGGTATGTGGTCGTACATATCTTTCCGCTCACTGCTGGCTTTAATGCTGGCGTTGCTGATTTCGGCATGGTTCGGCCAGCATTTCATAAAATATATGCGCCGCAAACACATAAGCGAAACACAGCGCGATGCAAAAATAGATCCGTTCGGCGTACAGAAAGTGGGCGTTCCTTCAATGGGCGGAATAATAATTATTGTGTCAATTCTTGTGCCCTGTCTGTTGTTCGGCCGTCTGAGAAACATTTACATGCTGTTGATGTTGCTCACTACGGTGTGGTTCGGAATGCTCGGTTTCCTGGACGATTACATAAAGATATTCAAGCACAACAAGGACGGCCTTAATCCTAAGGCGAAAATCCTCGGGCAAATGGTTCTGGGGCTTGTTGTAGGACTTACTCTCTATCTTAGTCCCGACGCCGTTATACGTGAGAACATCACTACAACGCGCAACGCCGACAGAGTGGAGGTGATAACCCACAAGAGCGAGCCAGTTAAGTCGAACATGACGACAATACCGTTCTTTAAGAACAATAATCTCAGCTACAGCGAAATCATGTCGTTCTGCGGGCCGTATAAGAATGCGGCAGGGTGGATTCTGTTTGTATTCATAACGGTTTTGGTCATAACTGCCGTCTCGAACGGTGCAAATCTTAATGACGGCATGGACGGAATGGCGGCGGGAAATTCGGCTATAATAGCTCTTGTGCTGGGGCTTTTGGCCTATGTGTCGAGTCACATTCAGTTTGCAAGCTATCTTAACATAATGTATATCCCCGGTTCGCAGGAACTTGTGATTTTCGCTTCGGCTTTCATAGGAGCGATGATAGGTTTCCTGTGGTACAACGCATATCCCGCCCAGGTTTTTATGGGCGATACCGGCAGCCTTACGATAGGGGGAATCATAGGAGTGCTTGCGATAATAATACATAAGGAATTGCTTCTGCCGTTACTTTGCGGCGTGTTCCTCGTCGAGAGCCTGAGCGTTATTTTACAGGTGGAATACTACAAGCTCGGCAAGCGCCGCGGCATAAAGCAGCGCATCTTCAAGAGGGCGCCTATTCACGATAACTTCCGCGTGCTGCCGTCGCAGCTTGACCCCGAATGCCGCTATGTGTTCGGCAAATGGCCACGGACGGCCACTCACGAAAGCAAGATAACGCTGCGTTTTTGGATTGCAACCATTCTGCTCGCGGCTCTTACTTTGATAACTTTGAAAATACGATAGTGAAAAAAGGAAAAATATACGGATATGAGTAAGATAGCAGTGTTGGGCGCAGGCGAAAGCGGCGTAGGAGCGGCGGTTCTGGCCCAAAGCAAAGGTTTCGACGTTTTTGTTTCCGACATGGGCGCGATTCAACCCAAATACAAAGCCATGCTCGAAAGCTACGGCTTGCGCTGGGAGGAAGGAAAGCACAGCGAAGACGAGATTCTTTCGGCCACAGAGGTTGTGAAAAGTCCCGGAATACCCGAAACTGCGCCTATGATAAGAAAAATCCGCGAGAAAGGCATAAACGTAATAAGCGAGATAGAGCTTGCGGCACGCTATACCGATGCCAGAATGATTTGTATTACCGGCAGCAACGGCAAGACAACAACAACTTCGCTTATATACCATATTTTCAAGTCGGCGGGCTACAATGTGGGTTTGGCCGGCAACATAGGCCGCAGCCTGGCGCTTCAGGTGGCCGAAGAGAACTTCGATTATTATGTTATCGAGCTCAGTTCTTTCCAGCTCGACAACATGTACGATTTCCGCGCCAATGTGGCGGTTCTTCTCAACATCACTCCCGATCATCTCGACCGTTACGATAATAATTTTCAGAACTACGCGGATTCCAAAATGCGTATAATACGCAACCAGACGCCCGACGACGCTTTCATTTACTGGCAGGACGACCCTGTGATAAAGAAAGAACTGAAGAAATACGACATAAAGAGCCGTGTGTGCCCGTTCTCGGCCATAAAAGAGGCCGGAGCGATAGCCTACGCCGACGAGGGTAAGTATGAAATAGAATATCCAACGCCTTTCAACATGGAGCAGGAGGAACTCTCGCTTACCGGCAGGCATAACCTTTACAATTCGCTTGCCGCAGGCATTGCTGCGAAACTTGAAGGCATACGCAACGAGGATATTCGCCGCAGTCTTTCCGATTTTCCTGGTGTTGAGCACCGTTTGGAGCGTGTGACGAAAGTGCGCGGCGTTCTTTACGTCAATGATTCCAAAGCAACAAATGTCGATGCCTGCTGGTATGCGCTCGAGAGTATGACTTCGCCTACCGTGCTTATACTTGGCGGAAAGGACAAGGGCAACGATTACGAGCCCATAAAGGAGATGGTGCGGAAAAAGTGCCGCGCTCTCGTTTTCCTCGGGGCCGACAATTCAAAGCTTCACCGCGAATTCGACGCTCTCGGGCTGCCGGTTGCCGATACGCACGATATGAAAACCTGCGTGGCCGAGTGTTACAGGTTTGCCCAGCCCGGCGATACGGTTCTTCTTAGTCCCTGCTGTGCAAGTTTCGATTTGTTTCACAACATGGAAGACCGTGGCGAGCAGTTCAAGGCTGCCGTAAGGGCGCTTTAAAAAATTTTACGGACGATGAACAGACTAAACAGCCTTTTCAGGGGAGACCGTGTAGTGTGGATAGTGTTTTTTGCGCTCTGCATAGTTTCGGTCGTGGAGGTTTTCAGCGCGCTCAGCACGCTCACCTACAAGAGCGAGAGCTTCATTGACCCGATACTCCGTCATGCGGTGTTTCTTGGCGTGGGGCTGCTCGTGGTTCTTGTAGTTCACCGCATTCCCTGCCGCTATTTCAAGATTCTCATGCCATTGGGACTGATGTTCTCGATTATAACCCTTTTCTGTCTTCTTATGGGCTGGGGTGTGAGCCTTAACGGTGCCGTGAGATGGCTGAATGTGTTCGGAATACCTTTGCAGCCGTCCGAAATAGCCAAAGGTTCGCTCATTATTACGGTGGCCTACATTCTTTCGTCCATGCAGACAAAAGACGGGGCCGACAAACGCGCCATGAAATATGTTCTCGTCTTTACCGTGATTATCTGCGGGCTTATTCTTCCCGAGAATTTCTCTACTGCGGTTATTCTGTTCGGAGTGGTGGTGCTGATGATGTTCATAGGGCGTGTGCCGTTGCTTCAGCTCGGCAAATTGCTCGGTGTGCTGGCCATTGCCGGCGGTTTGGTATTGGGGGCGTTGTTTTCCATTACCGACAGTCAGGCCGATTACATACGCGACCACGTGAAAGGCGGCGGGCGCGTGCCGGTATGGCGCGACCGTCTTGTCAAGCACACCGAGGACAAGTCGGCCGTGAAAATGAATCCCGACAGTTTCGATATTTTCAATAACGCGCAGGTGGGTCATGCCAACATTGCGATAGCTTCGAGCAACTTCATCGGCTGCGGTCCCGGAAATTCGGTGCAGCGCGACTTTCTCAGCCAGGCTTACAGCGATTTTATTTACGCCATAATAGTTGAAGAGCTCGGTCTTGTGGGCGCATTGTTCGTGGTGTTGCTTTATGTGGTGCTGCTCTTTAGGGTGAGCTACATTGCCAAGCGGTGCGAGAACAGTTGTTTCCCCGCTTTTCTTGCAATGGGACTTGCTCTGTTGCTGGGATGTCAGGCAATGGTGAACATGATGGTTGCTACGGGACTTTTTCCAGTTACGGGACAGCCTTTGCCGCTCATCTCTCGCGGCGGAACGTCGACACTGATAAACTGTGCGTATATAGGAATGATTCTAAGCGTTAGTCGCCTGGCTACCAAGCAGGACAAACGGCGTAAGGCTGCAAAGAACGAAGTCTTTGTCGAAGCCGTTGAAGATTATGAGGGCGATGATACAGACGGGCGCGTAATTCCGCCGGCCGAACAGACGGCGAAGGAAATCGAGGCGGGAAAATTCGACTGACGTCGCCTTAAACAAGACGTGCATAACAGGAATTATGAAAAAACAAGTCTGGGATAAATCGATTTATCCCAGACTTGTTTTTTCTACTTCCCGAAACGGCGATTCTTTTTTCTGTAAAAACCGGCAGGGCCGTAATTGAATGGGGCGGCAGATTGATTGCGGTGATTGCAGAAACAATTCCCGATAAATTTTTTCTTCTTGTTTTGCCGCTGCAACGCCGGAACCGGTATTGGACTTTTCAGAACATGACATTTTGTCAGGTGCCCGTACCTCCCACCGGTACGGGGGAAAACACTTCCCGCTTGTGGAAAAAATTATCTCAGACATATTTTAAAATATCTCAGAGATAATTCAAAATATGTCTGAGATAATTTTTCGGGCTCTTTTTACCGGCGTGAAAAAACCACCTGACAAAAATGTCAGGTGGGCAAGGAAATCTGCCGCATCCTTTCTTTTATTATTTTCAAACGGATTCGGATTTCGTTTGCCGTCATCCTTGTTCCTTTTTGGGGAGGTGAAATTTCCGGAAACATGTTTTTGTCAATAAAAATGCTGTCGCGGGGCAGATTCTTGTCAATAACAGTTTGCATATTCGGCAAAATAACATTTTTTAGTAGTGAAAAATGTCGTTTTGCTACAAAATCATCTTTTCTTTAAACGTATATTTGTGCATATTACTCGAGGTAGATAAAAAACAAAGAACTATTATGGTAAAGGTAACAAGAGAAGCAGCATTGAAATATCATTCCGAGGGAAAGCCCGGAAAAATAGAGGTTGTGCCCACAAAACCCTATCATACGCAATATGACCTTTCGTTGGCATATTCGCCGGGGGTGGCCGAACCATGCCTTGAGATTCAGAAAAATCCCGACGACGCATATAAATATACGAACAAGGGAAACCTTGTTGCCGTTATCTCGAACGGCACGGCCGTGCTCGGTCTCGGCGACATAGGAGCCGTGAGCGGAAAACCCGTAATGGAGGGCAAAGGATTGCTATTCAAGATATACGGCGGCGTAGATGCTTTCGATATCGAGGTAAACGAAAAGGATCCCGAGAAATTTATCGAAGCCGTAAAGGCGATAGCTCCCACGTTTGGCGGAATAAACCTCGAGGACATCAAGGCTCCCGAATGTTTCGAGATAGAACGCAGGCTGAAGGAGGAACTCGACATACCCGTAATGCACGACGACCAGCACGGCACGGCCATCATATCGGCCGCCGGCCTTCTTAATGCCCTCGAAGTGGCAGGCAAGAAGATAGAAGAGGTGCGTATCGTTGTTAGCGGAGCCGGAGCGGCCGCAATTTCTTGTACCAAGATGTACATGGCCTTAGGCGCGCGCAAGGAAAACATCGTAATGCTCGACAGTCGCGGCGTGATAACTGCCGACCGGCCGAACCTTACGGAACAGAAGCTGCTGTTTGCCACCGAACGCACCGATGTGCATACGCTCGAGGAAGCCGTGCGCGGCGCCGACGTGTTCCTCGGCCTTTCCAAAGGCAATGTGCTTACCAAAGACATGGTGCGCACTATGAACGAGCGCCCCATAATCTTCGCTCTGGCAAATCCTACTCCTGAAATTTCATACGAGGACGCGCGCGAGGCTTGTCCCGACTGCCTTATAAGCACCGGCCGCAGCGACTATCCCAACCAGATAAACAATGTGCTTTGTTTCCCCTATCTGTTCCGTGGTGCGCTCGACACCGCCGCCACGTCGATAAACGAGGAAATGAAACTTGCCGCCGTACACGCGCTTGCCGACCTGGCAAAGCGTCCTGTGCCCGACATAGTGAACCGCGAATATGCGGTAAACAACTTTACGTTCGGCCCTGAGTATTTCATTCCGAAACCTGTAGACCCGCGTCTTATAACCGAGGTGTCTATGGCCGTTGCCAAAGCCGCTATGGACAGCGGCGTGGCCCGCAGGCCCATTACCGACTGGAAAGCCTACAGAATGCGCCTCAAGGAACTCATGGGCCAGGAAAGCAAGTTTACGCGCACGCTTTACGAAACCGCGCGTCGCGACCCGCAGAGAGTCGTTTTCACCGACGGAACGAATCCTACCATTGTGCGCGCTGCCGTTCAGGCAAAAAAGGAGGGCATTTGCTATCCTGTTCTGCTCGGCAACGACAGGAAGATTTTCGAGGTTGCCAAAGAACTCGAGCTCGACCTTGACGGAATCGAGGTGCTCAACCTGCATAACGACGACCAGACGGAGCGACGCGAGAAATATGCGGCTATATTTGCGGAGAAGAAACAGCGTGAGGGCTGCACCCTGCAGGAGGCTAACGACAAGATGTACGAACGCAATTATTTCGGCATGATGATGGTGGAAACCGGCGACGCCGACGCGCTGATTACCGGCATTTCGGGTAAACACTGGAAAACGGCCGACATAGCGAAGGAAGTGATAGGCATAAATCCGAAGTTCAGCCATTTCGGTACAATGCATCTTATAAATTCCAAGCGGGGCACGGTGTTTATTGCCGACACGCTTATAAACCGTCACCCTAACGCCGAGACAATGGTTGATCTCGCTTTGCTGAGCGCGCATACGGTGCGTTTCTTCAACCGTACTCCGGTAATAGCAATGGTTTCTTATTCAAACTTCGGCACCGACCACGAGGAGGGGCCAGCAAACATGCACCGCGCTGTCGACATATTGCATGAGACACATCCCGATTTGCTGGTAGACGGCGAAATGCAGGTGAATTATGCGCTGAACCGCGAACTGCGCGACGATAAATTCCCGTTTACGAAAATCAACGGCAAGGAAGTGAACACGCTGGTGTTCCAATGCTTGAACGCCGCGAGCACGGCTTACCAAATGGTGAAGATGATGACTCCCGACGTAGAGGTCATAGGCCCGATTCAAATGGGCTTGAACAGGCCGGTGCATTTTACCGACGCCGATTGTTCCGTGCGAGACATTGTGAACGTTACAGCTGTTGCTGTAATCGACGCGCTTGTGGAAAAGAAAAAGCTGATGCTTCAGGAAGGATAATCATCAGCGAAGCTATATATGATCATTCTCCCTTGCAAGTCATAAGGACTTGCAGGGGAGAATGCTTTTGCTATGAAGAATTTATGGGACGTGGCGGCGGTGAGAAATTATCTCATACATATTTTGAAATATCTCTGAGACAATTTGAAATGTGTATGATGTGTTTTTTCGTAAGAGGGCGGATTTTCGGTGTCGCTTCATGGCTTGCGCTGCCAATGCTTCTGCTTTTTTGTCTGGAGCTTGTGAATTGCCGGTAATGCAGGCCTTTATTTCTCCATGCCGGCTCTGTTGTTCTATCCGACGTATGAATCGTTCTTCCGGCTACGTAGGAAACCTGCAGGGAGGCAATTTTGCAAAAACATACCTCATACGAAAAAAATATTTTTTTGTTCAGATAAAAAACTTCCCGCAGGAAATTGAAAATACAAGGGAGATAATCGAAAATATGTCTGAGATAATTTAAAATATCTCAGACATATTTTTTGCTACATATACACCTGCTGATTTTCAAGTGCTTGGCCGCTGACCGTTTTTGTCTGCAAAATCCTTAGGAGGGCGGTGCGGCTGTTGCGCCTGGCAGTGTTTTTGCTTGATTGTCTTTATACGCAAGTAGGGGGGTAGTCCGAAACTTTATCCGACTGTTTTATGTCGAAACTTTGTACGTTATAGCCTCTCCGAAACGCGGTATTATACAAAACAGAAACCCGCCCTGCATTACGCAAGGCGGGTTTCTTTATGATTCTGCAACCTTTATGATTCGGACTTTTTGTCGGAATCTTTTGTTACATCACGCAGGTTGTTTACATTAATGCGGTTATTGTTTTTGGATTTAGCTTTTTGTTCCGGTTTTGAGGAATCGGAACGGTGTTGCTTCTTGAAACGCTGCGTGAACTTGCCTAAGGCATTGGAATTGCCGTTTTCTTCTTTATATCCGTAACCGTATCCATAGCCATAACCGTATCCGTAACCGTACCCATAGCCATAACCGTATCCATATTTGTCGGGTACGCTGGAGTTTACTATTACACACATGTTGCGGAACTTCTTTTCCTTGTACATGCGGTCTATTTCGGGGAGAGAACGACGGTCTTCCACTCCAATGCGCACAACGTAAATAGTGAGGTCGGCAACGCGGTTTATGATTCCGGCGTCGGCCACCGAGAATGCCGGCGTGGTGTCGTAGATTACATAGTCGTAACGCGATTTAAGTTCGTCGGTGAGCTCTTCCAGCTTGGAACTCATGAGAAGCTCCGTTGGATTCGGAGGCGTGAGGCCGGCCGGAAGGAAGTCAACGTTCTTGCTTATTCCGTCGTGTATTATCAGCTGGTTTATGTCGGTGATGTCGTCGCTTAGGAAAGTTGTCAGTCCGCTCGTAGAGGAGATGAGCTTCGACTGCGTGCGTTTGCGTATGTCACTGTCTATAAGAATGACCCGTTTGCCCGCAATGCCGAGTATTATCGCGAGGTTGCGCGATACGAACGACTTGCCCTGGCCCGGCGTGGAGGATGTGAACATTATAACGCCGGAGCGCTTTTTCATGAAATTGAGATTGTAGCGCACCAGGCGGAATGCCTCGCTTACGGAATTGAAATTCTCGCCTTTGCTTTCGAGGTTGATGAACTTGTTTTGCTCGTCTTCTTCTTTCCAGAAAGGTATGACGCCGAGAATAGGAATGTTGCTTACGTCTTCGATGTCCTTGCGGTTGCGCACTTTGGTATCGATGGTTATCATGAGCCAGAATATTCCTGCGGGAATTAACAGGCCCAGAATGAAACCGCCGAGAATAATGAGCGAACTGCGGGGAGAAACAGGAATGGCTTTGCCGAAAGGTGTGTCGACAATGTTGACGTTCGCTTCGGTTACTGCGAGCTGCAAAGCTACCTCCTCGCGCTTGTTGAGCAGGTATACGTAAATGGCTTCCTTTATTTTGCTCTGGCGCTCTATTTCGCTGGCCGATTTTTCTTTCTGTGGCACCGACGAGATGTTCGACATCAAGCTGCTTTCTATGGCTTTGGCCTGACGGAGCTTTAAATCGGTGGCGTTTATGTGGCTGTCTATGGATTTTGTAATCACCGTGTGCATTGCTTTCACCTGGTCTAAGGCTTCACGCACCACGGGAGAAGCGCTGCCGGCGTTTTTCGATAAACGGTTGTAGGTAATTACCAACTCATTGTACTTGGCTATGTTGTCTGCTATGCCCTGGTTGTTTATTACACCGAAGGAGGGAACAACTTCGTAATGACCGTCGGTCTGCTTGAGGTAGTCGCTGAGAAATTGGGCAACATTTTTCTCGCTCTCCAGCTGGATGCTGTTGTTTCGGGCTTCGTTGCTCTGAGTAAGGAACAATGCTGCGTTCGAATTGAAGTCGATGATTTTGTTGCTTTCCTTGAACGAAGCCATTTTGTTCTCGGCAGTGCTCAGATCGCCGCCTACAAGCTGTATTCTCTGATTGAGAAAACGGTCGGCGCTCATGGCCATGCGGTTCTTGTCCTCTATGATGTCTTTTTTGTAAGCCTCTATAAGGTTCGATAATATGTCGTCGGCGCGCTCAACGTTTGTGTCTTTGCATACGATGTTGATGAGCGTACTTTCCTTGTCGACTACAGAAGCTGTGATGTTCTGGCTGTAGCCGAGTGCAGCGTCGTCTTCGCTTATATGAGTGACTTTAATAGTGTGTTTAAGGTAATCGTTGAAAGTCTTGTTGTTTTTTTCTACGATAATAACACCTGCCGGCGTTTTGATTGCTTTGCCGAACTGCGCTTTCTGGTCGAAGTTATAGTCTTCGTCGTCTATTTTTAAATTATTAATGCGGTAAGTTTGTGCCGATTCTATTTCGATGTCAAGTTCCTGTGGCTTGTCGGCCTTTTTAAGGAAAGTTACTTTTACAGGGCTGCTTTTGTATAAAGAGATAGTCTGTAAACCTTCATGCGTAGTGTAATTTATGTCGAGATTAAGGTCGTGGATTACTTTACATAGCAGTTTGTGCGACTGTAGTATGAAGATTTCATTCTGAAGATTGTTACCTACACTTATGCCGTTCAGAGCCATAAGGGCTTCCATTCCGTTATAGTTCGAAGCATTGCCGTATTTCTTATTCCCTTTGTCGTCGGTTATAAGAACGGTAAGGGAGCGCTGGTATACTCGCGAAAGCCTTGCCTGATAAAGATAGGCTATCAATGTGCACATAACAACTGAAAAAATAAACCATTTCCAGTTGGAGATAAACACCTTCCATGATTTTACCACAATGGGAATCCATGAATTGTTTGCCTCTTCTTCCTGGGATATATATGCGCCTGTTTGCTTGTTGTTTTCCATGTCGGTTTATTTTGTTATGGCAAAGACTAAAGATGTTATTGAAGTTATAAGGCCTACTCCGGTACCGAACAGACTCCAGTACAAGTAGCCGGAACTTCCTTTGATTTTTACCGATCGGTTTGACTGTACGTATATCACGTCGTTTTGTTTCAAGTAGTATGCGGGCGAGTTGAAAACGCTTTCGGGGCTGGTAAGGTCTACCGTATAGGTTACGCGTTCGTTGTTCTCCTCGCGGACTATCAGCACGCTTTGGCGTATTGCCGAGTTGTTAAGGTCGCCGGCCCTTCCTATAGCTTCGAGCAGAGTAAGGCGTTCTCCGGAACATGTCTGTGTGCCGGGGTTTTTTACGTCACCGAGTATAGTTACTTTGAAACTCATTATTTTTGTGGTAACCGTTGCGTCTGTAATAAGATTCTCGTCAATCATGCGCTGCTGCACCTCTTTCGAAAACTCGCTCACGGTTTTTCCTGCGGCTTTCAGCCTGCCGAATACGGGGAAATCAACATATCCGTCCTTGTTTACTACGAAATACGATGTCTTGTCGAGATTGTTGCCGTTTTGCCGGACACTTTCTCCCTGTCCGATGAGTGTAAGATTGTTGAACGGCTGTATCAGCTCCTTGTCGCTCGAGTTTACATAAATGGCCAGCTGGTCGTCAGCCTGAATCACAAGATTGTAGTTCCTGTTTATCTCCGAAGGGTTTTTGTATAATTCTTCTGCGCCTTGCAGATAGATCATCTTTTTATTAGAAGCACACGATGAGGCACCGAGAAGCACCAGCGTCATAATCGCAATACAATATATATTCCGCATTTTGATTTGATTTTGTAATAGTCTGTTTAGATTACACGTCATAATTCTGCAAAATTAGTCATTTATTCCGAATTGTGACGTATGCTCCCCTTTGTTAAAGGTTGTTACAGTATAGTTTGCTGTCTTTTTATAATTCTTCAAGTCTTTTCCGGAGAATTTCGGGCGTAGTAGGCTGTATGTTATGATAGTGCTTTTTCAGCAGATTCTCGAACTCCTCCTGTCCCTTGTTTGTGCAGCAGCCCCGTAAACATACGAAAAACATGGATAAAAGAATCCTCGTTATTTTAGTCTCTGGAATGTTGTTCGTGAGCATATACATAGTCTGGCGCGACAGCATTTCGCCTATTATACTGTATTCGATGTCGGGGCGGAAATATCCTTCCTCTATGCATTTTTCGAGCAAGGCGTCGCGCTCATTCTTGAGCTCCAGATTCATTTTTTCAAGAAACTTCAATACGCGCGGGTATTTTACAAGATCGAAATAAAAGCGCGGAGAAAGATAGTTTGCTTCGTCTATTTTATAAATGAAAAACAACGATACAACCTCTAACGGGTTTGTCGTATCCGTTACCATAGACTGAATGTAGCGGTGCATTAGTTTGTCGCCCATCACGAAACTTTCACACAAAAGCTCTTCTTTGTCTTTAAAAGTCTCGTATAAAGTGCGTTTCGAGATTTTTAATTTGCGGGACAAACTGTCCATCGTTACGGGCTTGATTCCGGTCGTGATAAATTCAAACGTCGCAGTTTTAAGGATTCGTTGTTTCAGAGCGGAATTATTCATCAGAAAAGTTTTCGTTACTAACGTTTATTTCAATTCTTTGCAAGTATACAAAAACTTTTTTTACAAACTAATTTTTAAGTATGGAAATTGTTTTTGCGGATATTCAAGTTTTTCGATGTGGTAAATGTGTTTTACACTTTTCGGCTTTGTTTTTTATCGATAGGTTTCCCCGTAAATAATTTTTTCATGTTTTTTGAATTAATATTTTTTTTTGTGTGTTTAAAAGCTTCCCTGAGTAAATTGGGATTACATAGGAGATAATTTGAATTATGTCTGAGATAATTTAAAATATGTCTGAGATATTTTTTGCTGTGTATACATGTGCTGATTGTCAGGTGCTTGGCGGGTGACCGTATTTGTCTGCGAGGAAAGCCTGTGATGTATGCGTTTTTTGTGTGTTTGTTTGTCTTTTCATACAGTCAGGTTTGTTTCTTCCGCAATCTTGTTGTCGCTCCAGTGTGGTGTCGTTTTTTTGTATTGTGTTATGTTATGTTTTGTTTCAGGGGTTGTGTGTTGTTTTTTGTGGTTGTTATATATTATAAAATGTGTATGTGTTTTGTGTATTGTGTGTCCGTTGTTTTTGTATTTATTGTGTCGTGATTTTTTTTGAGATTTTTTTATTCATGTGATATGTTTGGTTAGCAGGCAGTTGTGTATGTTTTTTTGTTTTTTATGTATTGTTGTGTGGTAAAAAAAGTTGTATGAATGTTTGGTTGTGAAAAAAGTTTGCATTACTTTTGCACTCGCTTTCGGGAACGAACGGGGCTCGGCCCTGGTTAGTTCTTGAGTAAAGCGGGAGTTCAATGAATAGAATTACATAAACGAGAAGTCAAAGGGAAAATACGTCTGTGTGTTCCTGCCCTTTCTTTTATTGAGTTTTGGGTTATGGATATACGGATATTGTTCCACCGTCAATACATGTTGTTTCGGTTTTGCCTTTTATGTGTGTTCCTTTTTATAGGTTCCGCCGTATCTGGTATTCTGTTTCGATGTGTAATTGATTCCGAATAATGAAACAGGCAAGGGTGTTATTTCAGCTAAAAAAGAAATAATATATTATACAATGAAGAGTTTGATCCTGGCTCAGGATGAACGCTAGCTACAGGCTTAACAC
>CAJKQZ010000027.1 GCA_905202115.1 uncultured Prevotellaceae bacterium
AATATCTCAGACATATTTTTTGCGGTTTTTAGGAGCGCTGAAAATCAAAGCATTACAAATGTCTGTTTTTGTCTGTAAAAATAAATTGGATTAGGGTCTTTAACGACTTTAAAGTCGTTAAGGTCGTTAAAGACGCGGACGAAGCCGCATACTTGGCGGCTCGGCATAAAAAATGAGCAAGCTCATTTTGTTCTGCACTCGCCTTTTGCTATATTTGTCCGAACTATGAAATATTCTGTAATCATTCCCGTATACAATAGGCCCGACGAAACGGAAGAACTGCTCGGAAGCCTGAGCAAGCAGGCACGCCCCGACATGGAAGTGATTGTCGTGGAGGACGGTTCGCATATTCCGTGCCGCGAAGTGGCGGAACGCTACGCCGAACTCATGTCTGTTAAGTATTTCGTAAAAGAAAACGGCGGACCTGCGGCGGCACGCAATTTCGGAGCGGAACATGCCTCGGGAGAATACCTCATCATACTCGACAGCGACGTGGTTGTGCCGCAAGGATACTTTGCCGCTATCGACAGCGAACTCGACAGGGAAGAATGCGACGCCTTCGGAGGCCCCGACCGCGCAGACGCCTCGTTCACACCGGTGCAGAAGGCAATAAACTACTCGATGACATCGTTTTTCACAACAGGAGGCATACGCGGCGGCAAGAAAAAAATGGACAAATTCTATCCGCGCAGCTTCAATATGGGAGTGAAACGCGACGTTTACTCCGCGCTCGGCGGTTTCGCGCCCATGCGCTTCGGCGAAGACATAGATTTCAGCTACCGCATAGCGGAACGCGGATTCAGAATGCGACTCTTTCCAGACGCATGGGTATGGCACAAGCGCAGAACCGATTTCCGCAAATTCTTCAAGCAGGTGCACAATTCCGGCATAGCACGCATAAACCTCGAGAAACGACATCCGGGCACAATGAAGCCCGTGCACACCCTGCCCGCCCTGTTCACACTCGGTTGCGCGGTACTCATAATAGGCGAAACGGTATGCCGCTGGAGCATTCTGCCGCTGGTGCTGTACGCCCTGCTGACATTTACCGACTGCACGATAAAAGAAAAGAATCCCTACGTAGGCCTGCTCGCAATAGCGGCATCATTCACCCAACTTATAGGCTACGGCACAGGATTCTGGGTGGCCGCATTCAGAAGATACGTGCTGCGGCAGAACGAATTCGAAGCCTTCGCAAAAAGTTTCTATAAATGACGAAACTATCCATAAACAAATGGGACGAAAGCGACCGACCGCGCGAAAAGCTGATGAAACTCGGCGCCGAAGCCCTGTCGAAATCCGAACTATTAGCCATTCTGATAGGCTCCGGAAGCGCCGACGAATCGGCCGTCGAACTCATGAGGCGGATAATGTACGACTGCCACGACAGCATGTCGGAGCTGAGCCGCATAAGTCTCGACACGCTCCGACAATACAAAGGCATAGGGACAGCCAAAGCCGTAACCATTAAAGCGGCGTGCGAGCTGGGCAAAATAATGCAGGCCGAGCCGGTGCAGGAAAAGCAGGCGTTCAACGAACCGCGCCTTGTAAGAGACTATTTCTCGCCGCGCCTGAGCAACAAGACCAACGAAGAGTGCTGGGTTATGCTTCTGAACCAGAAACTTCGCCTCATACGCGCCGAACAGATAAGCAAAGGAGGAATCACCGAAGCCTCGGTGGACATCAGGCTCGTGCTGAGAGCAGCGTTGCTGGCGCAAGCGCCCGCAATAATACTCGTGCACAATCACCCGTCGGGCTCTCCGCGCCCGAGCCGCGCCGACGACCGCCTGACAGGCAGCCTTGCCGAGGCCGCATCGGTAATGAACATAAAACTGTCGGATCACGTGATAATAGGCGAAGGAACGAGCTATTACAGCTACGCCGAAAACGGAAAAATCTAAGCAGCCCTACAAACGAACACACTTATAAGAACAACCGCAAAGCGATGACAAACGAAGAAACCAAACTCAAAACCGAAGAGCGCATTGTAGAGGTGCTCAAAACAGTCTACGATCCTGAGATTCCCGTAAACATCTACGACCTCGGACTGATATACAAAATCGACCTCAAGGACGACGGCACTCTTGACATAGACATGACGCTCACCGCACCCAACTGTCCGGCCGCCGACTTCATTGTAGAGGACGTAAGGCAGCGCGTGGAAGGCGTGGAGGGAGTGAAACAATCGAACATCAACCTTGTGTTCGACCCCGTATGGGATCAGTCGATGATGAGCGACGAGGCGAAACTCGACTTAGGATTTATGTAAAAACGTATGTCGCACTCCATGAAAAACGTCTACTTCATATCCGACGCCCACTTAGGCTCGTGGGCCGTTTCGCACCGAAGAATGCAGGAACGCCGCCTTGTGCGTTTTCTCGACCTGATAAAGGAGCGGGCCTCGGCCGTGTATCTTCTGGGCGACATGTTCGATTTCTGGCACGAGTACAAATTCGCTGTGCCTAAAGGCTACACGCGCTTTCTCGGAAAGATAAGCGAGCTGACCGACCGCGGCGTGGAGGTGCACTTCTTCACCGGCAACCACGACTTGTGGATTCACGACTACTTCGAAAAGGAGTGCGGAATGATCATTCACCGCGAGCCCATGACGGTCGAGATATACGGCAAACTTTTCTACCTTGCCCACGGCGACGGATTAGGCTGCGACGACCGGCAGTTCAAACTGCTGCGCTCGATATTCCACAACCGCCTGTGCCGCAAACTCTTCGCGGCAATCCACCCGCGCTGGGGAATGTATTTCGGCCTCTCGTGGGCAAAGCACAGCCGCCTGAAACGCGTGGACGGGCAGGAAGAACCGTTCAAGGGCGAAGACAAAGAGGAGCTCGTAGGCTTTTCAAGGCAATATCTAAGAACACACCCCGAAATAAACTACTTTATTTTCGGGCACAGGCACATAGAGCTCGACCTCGAGCTCACTCCGGCGGCAAGACTGATAATTCTCGGCGACTGGATTTCGAAATACACATACCTCACGTTCGACGGAGAACACATATACATGGAAGACTACATCGAAGGCGAAAGCGAACCGTAAGCCGGCATGAACTACATGCGGGCCTCTCCCGTACGTTACGGCATAACCCCGAAACTCAAGAAACATAGCCATACTGCTGCCCGATACAGACAAAAACGGTCACCCGCCAAGCACCTGAAAATCAGCAGGTGTATATGTAGCAAAAAATATGTCTGAGATATTTTAAATTATCTCAGACATATTTTCGATTATCTCCCTTGTTTTTTCAATTTACTGCGGGAAGTTTTTTACCACACGAAAAAAAATATTTTTTTCAGAAATAAAATATTACATCGCCCTATATCCCTACAAAAGAAAACAGCCACGCCTCCATTCGGCACTCCCCCGACGCAATACACAGACGCACAAAAAGAGAAAAGACAAGTGCAAACATAAATTCAATATTTGACACCTACTCTTTGCACTTTTCGCAGGAAATAAGTACATTTGCATCTAAAATATTATACGCGCACCAATAAAAGCGCATAACTACATATGGATAAATTTTTCCAGTCACACGCTTACATGCTGAGCAACATGAACGCCACGGTTCCCCGAACCTTGATGGAAAGAATAGATTGGAGCCATCGCATGATAGGAATCAGGGGCCCGAGAGGCGTAGGCAAAACAACATTCCTGCTGCAATACGCACGCGACCACTTCGACCCGCAGTTGCATCAGTGCCTATACATCAATCTTAACAACTTCTATTTCCAGGGCAGAGGAATCGTCGACTTTGCCGGCGAATTCGTACGCTACGGAGGGCGTGTGCTGCTCATAGACCAGGCGTTCAAGCAACCCAACTGGGCGCAGGCGCTCGTAGACTGCTACAACAAATACGAAAAACTGCACATAGTCTACACCACCTCGTCGGTAATACCGCCCGAAAGCGACAGCCAAAGGGAACTCAACCGCATAAGTGACTCATACGTGCTCCACGGCTTCTCGTTCAGAGAGTTCGTGAACTCGCAGACAGGACTCAACTTCCGCGCTTACAACCTCAACGAAGTACTCAACGACCACGAGCAGATACTCAAGACCATTCTGCCGAAAGTGCGCCCGTGGAATTATCTGCAAGACTATCTTCACCACGGTTACTACCCGTTCTTCCTTGAAACCCACAACTTCACAGAGCAGCTTCTCAAGTCGATAAACATGATGATCGAAGTAGATATCCTCTTCATCAAGCAAATCGACCTGAAATACCTTTCGAGAATCAAAAAACTGCTCTACCTGCTCGGTCTGGAAGGAATCTCTTCGCCCAACGTCACACAAATGGCCAACGAGATAGGAACATCGCGCGCAACCGTGATGAACTATATAAAAGACCTCGAGGAAGCAAGGCTCGTGAACCTCGTATACCACCAGGGTGACGAATTCCCGAAAAAACCAGCGCAGATAATGATGCACAACACCAACCTGCTGTACGCAATCTACACACGCGGCATGAGCGAACAGGAAATAATGGAAACATTCTTCACCAACAGCCTCTGGCGCCACCACAGCGTAAACAAAGGCAAGAGAAACGGAATGTACATAGTAGACGGTCACGAAATCCACGTATGCGACAAAAACAAACATGTGAAAGGACCGTCCGACGCATACTACGCCCGATACAACACCGAAGTAGGCCACGGCAACGACATCCCGCTATGGCTGTTCGGATTCCTATACTAAACCAACGAACAACAATATCATAACATCATATTCAATAACATTATGAGTAAAGAAAAGAAATTCATAACGTGCGATGGTAACCAGGCAGCCGCCCACATAGCCTATATGTTTTCCGAAGTGGCAGCTATCTATCCCATCACACCTTCTTCGCCAATGGCAGAGCATGTTGACGAATGGGCGGCCGAGGGCCGGAAAAACCTCTTTGGCGACACCGTATCGGTGCAGGAAATGCAGTCGGAAGGCGGAGCCGCCGGCGCAGTTCACGGTTCGCTTCAGGCCGGAGCGCTCACTACCACGTTCACAGCCTCCCAGGGTTTACTCCTGATGATACCCAACATGTACAAAATCGCAGGCGAGCTTCTGCCATGCGTTTTTCATGTATCCGCCCGCACGCTCGCGTCGCACTCTCTCTGTATCTTCGGAGACCACGGCGATGTAATGGCCTGCCGTCAGACAGGTTTCGCTATGCTTTGCGAAGGCAGCGTGCAGGAAGTCATGGACCTTTCGGCAGTTGCCCACCTTGCAACAATCGAAAGCCGCGTGCCTTTCATCAACTTCTTCGACGGATTCCGCACATCGCATGAATACCAGAAAATAGAAGTAATAGACGACGAAGAAATTCGTCCGCTCATCGACCAAAAAGCACTTGCCGAATTCCGCGCACGTGCACTTACCCCCGAGCACCCCGTTGCACGCGGAATGGCCGAGAACCCCGAAACATTCTTCGCACACCGCGAAAGCTGCAATCCATACTATGACGCCGTTCCCGGAATAGTAGAGAAATATATGGATGAACTTTCGAAAATAACAGGCCGCGAATACAAACTGTTTACCTATTACGGAGCAAAAGATGCCGACCGCGTAATAATAGCTATGGGTTCCGTAACCGAAGCTGCGCGCGAAGCAATCGATTATATGAATGCGAACGGACAGAAAGTCGGAATGGTAAGCGTACACCTGTATCGCCCGTTCTCGATCAAGCACCTGCTTGCTGCAATTCCCGAAACGGCAACGCGCATCGCAGTCCTCGACCGCACAAAAGAGCCCGGAGCAGACGGCGAGCCCCTTTACCTCGACGTTCGCACCGCTTTCTACGGCACCGATCGCACTCCGCTCATCGTAGGCGGCCGCTACGGATTGGGCAGCTGCGACACAACGCCCACAATGATCATCTCCGTGTTCGACAACCTCGCCCTGCCGCAGCCTAAGAACCACTTCACGCTCGGCATCGTTGACGACGTTACGTTCACATCGCTTCCTTTGGAAGAAGAAAAGGCCCTCGGCGGCGAAGGAATCTTCGAAGCAAAATTCTACGGCCTCGGAGCAGACGGAACAGTAGGCGCAAACAAAAACTCCGTAAAAATTATCGGTGACAACACCAATAAATATTGTCAGGCATACTTCTCCTACGACTCCAAGAAGTCTGGAGGATTCACCTGCTCGCACCTTCGTTTCGGCGACACGCCCATACGTTCCACCTATCAGATTAAAACGCCCAACTTCGTGGCTTGCCACGTTCAGGCTTACCTGCACATGTACGACGTAACGCGCGGTCTGCGGAAGAACGGCACATTCCTCCTCAACACAATCTGGGAAGGCGACGAACTGGCAAAGAATTTGCCCAACAAGGTCAAGAAATATTTTGCAAAGAACAACATAACGGTCTACTATATAAATGCTACGAAGATAGCTCAGGAGATAGGTTTGGGCAACCGCACGAACACGATTCTCCAGTCGGCGTTCTTCCGCATTACCGAAGTAATTCCCGTCGACCTCGCCGTTGAGCAGATGAAGAAGTTCATCGTAAAATCATACGGAAAGAAAGGTCAGGACATTGTAGACAAGAACTATCAGGCAGTAGACCGCGGCGGCGAATACCAGACGCTAACTATCGATCCCGCATGGGCAAATCTTCCCGACGATCCAGAAGTTGTACGCGACGAACCGGCATTCATCTCCGACATAGTACGTCCTATCAACGCTCAGGACGGAGATCTTCTTCCCGTTTCGGCATTCAAGGGACTGGAAGACGGAACCTGGGAACAAGGCACGGCAGCTTACGAAAAACGCGGCGTGGCTCCGTTCGTTCCCGTATGGAACTCCGAGAACTGTATACAATGTAACAAATGTTCGTTCGTATGTCCTCACGCTTGCATACGCCCGTTCGTTCTCACCGACGAAGAAGCTGCCGGCTTCAAGGGCAAGACCATAGAAATGCTTGCTCCCAAAACAATGAAGGGTATGCACTTCGTTCAGCAGGTAAGCGTGCTCGACTGCCTCGGCTGCGGAAACTGCGCAGACGTTTGCCCCGGAAAGAAAGGCGAGAAAGCTCTCACAATGGTTCCCCTCGAAGGCCAGGAAGCCGAAATCGAAAACTGGGAATACTGCATAAAGAAAGTTACGAGCAAGCAAAACCTCGTAGACGTCAAGCAAAGCACCAAAAACTCACAGTTCGCAACTCCTCTGTTCGAGTTCTCGGGAGCATGCTCCGGCTGCGGCGAGACACCTTACGTCAAACTTGTTACGCAACTTTTCGGCGACCGTCAAATGGTAGCCAACGCAACAGGTTGCTCTTCGATATACTCAGGTTCTATACCCTCCACTCCTTATTGCACCAACGAAAAGGGACAAGGCCCCGCATGGGCGAATTCCCTGTTCGAAGACTTCTGCGAATTCGGAATGGGTATGGTGCTTGCAAACAAGAAAATGCGCAACCGCATACAGGATATACTCGAACACCAGATTGGCTGCGACAAAGCTACGGAGGAATACAAGGCTGCAGCAAAAGAATGGATTGAAAACCGCGAAGACGCCGACGGCTCACGCGCTGCGGCAGAGAAACTCATTCCGTTCATCGAGGCCAACAAAGACAATTGCAAGAAATGCGCCCAGCTTGCCGAAATGGAGCACTTCCTCACCAAGCGCAGCCATTGGATAATAGGCGGCGACGGAGCAAGCTACGACATAGGCTACGGCGGTCTCGACCACGTTTTGGCTTCGGGCGAGGACGTAAACATTCTCGTGCTCGATACCGAGGTTTACTCCAATACCGGCGGACAGGCGTCGAAATCCACACCTATCGGTGCTATCGCGCAATTCGCGGCAAGCGGAAAACGCATTACCAAGAAAGACCTCGGCCTTATGCAAACCACCTACGGATACGTTTACGTGGCACAGGTGGCAATGGGCGCCGACCAGGCTCAATGCCTCAAGGCATTCCGCGAGGCCGAAGCTTACAAAGGTCCTTCGCTCATCATCTGCTACGCTCCGTGTATCAACCACGGCCTCAAGATCAAAGGCGGTATGGGCCGCTCACAGGCCGAAGAGGCCCGCGCAGTGGAATGCGGTTACTGGCACCTGTGGCGCTTCAATCCCGCGCTCGAAGAAGAGGGCAAGAATCCGTTCACTCTCGACTCCAAAGAGCCCGACTGGAGCAAGTTCCAGGACTTCCTCATGGGCGAAGTACGTTATCTCTCGCTCAAGAAAGCGCGTCCCGCAGAGGCTCAGGAACTCTTCGACGCTGCCGAGAAAGCTGCGAAGAAACGCTACGCTACATACGTTCGCAAGAGCAAAGAAGACTGGTCATTATAATGCCGAACAAACGGTAAGACCGATATAAAATCATTTCCGCCCGAAACCCGCTCAGGTTTCGGGCGGAATTTTTATTACCCACAAGACAGAAGACAAATACCTTCACGCAGAAAATCAAAAACCGCCGCAACCTGAGAAAGACAGACGGGCAAACATTCTGAACACCTCAGGAGGAGAACGGATTTATCTCAGATACATTTTAAATTCAATAAAAAAATATGTGAGCACCCATTTCACTCTGACCGCTGTTTTCAGCCACACAAATTTCGATACCGCTTTCCGTTAAATCCGCCATGCCTTGCAAAAGGCTTTTGCAGACAAAAACGGTCAGCGGCCAAACACTTGAAAATCAGCGCGTGTATATGTAGCGAAAAATATGTCTGAGATATTTTGAATTATCTCAGACATATTTTCGATTATCTCCCTTGTATTTTCAATTTACTGCGGGAAGTTTTTTACCACACGAAAAAATTATTTTTTTCTTTCCGTGATAATTTTTTCCGTCCCTCGTGAAAGGCAAGGAATTCGGGCAATGCAAGTGCCTTAACTTGCCAGAGCGACAGTTTTAATAGCTTAAAATCTTCTGTTCTACGAAAATATATTACCTTTGTTCGTGTCGTTCGACTGCAGAGTGCGCATGTTGTATAACATGCTGCGGGCGACAGAAGGAAATTTCATTATGTCCTTCGCTCAAAAACAAAAAAGTATAAACTTAAAAATTAATATCAAGAACCAGACAAACAGGTATGAACGCTAATGGAACACGACGGCCGCAAACGGCTGCATTCCGCAGGTTGTGAGCTTTAATTGCCGCCTTGCGGCAAAAATATTAACAACGAAAAGCGTTTCCATTTTGATTCTATAAAAGAACATAATAAAAACTGAGCTTTCGGCTCTTGTTCTTCCCTTGCAGAATA
The DNA here is from genome assembly GCA_905202115.1 of uncultured Prevotellaceae bacterium. Lineage (GTDB taxonomy): Bacteria > Bacteroidota > Bacteroidia > Bacteroidales > Bacteroidaceae > UBA6398. Next base: position 9,217 of record CAJKQZ010000027.1, read on the forward strand.
CCGCCAATCAATTCTCACGAGAACAAGCAGTATGGAAGTTCACGCTCTTTAGGCGTGGACTATTCTGTGCTTGTTGTGAGAAAGGTCTACTTGGCGGTAACCGTGCAAAGGAACAGGCAAAAGAATGGTTGCACGCTTTTTTTAATTAAAATCATTAACAATGAAACATTTTATACACCTTTTGTTAGTCATGGTTTCCATGACTTTGCTGCTGCCGGTTGCGGCTGCGGCTCAAACGGGCGGCGAGATTAATGCCACCACACAGGAGGGCTGGAACATTAAATGCACAATCACCGAAGAGGCAAACAAGACATGCGCCCTTACTTCCGTTGAATTATACGTGCATGGGCATTTCACCATTCCGGCGCAGGTGGATGGATATACTATAACCGATATAGACAACAGGGTTTTTCAGTATCGTGTCAACATGACGTCTGTAAGTATCCCCGAGGGAGTGACGAATATTGGAGATTGGGCTTTCTTCGGCTGCAGCGTTCTGCAATCGGTAGAACTGCCCTCAAGCCTTAAAAGTATAGGCAATTACGCATTTCATCAATGCAAAAGCCTCGAAACGATAGAGATTCCCGACGGAGTGACGAGTCTGGGAGCATCCGTTTTTTCCTATTGCGATAACCTGCGGTCGGCAAGTATTCCCGGAAGTGTGGAAAGCATGGGAAACAATCTCTTCAGCTACTGTGAAAACCTGCAGTCGGTTACCATTGGCGAAGGCGTTAAAAGTATTCCCGACCTTATGTTTTCGGGTTGTAACAGTATTGAAACAATAACTCTTCCGTCGAGCGTTGGAAGCATTGGAAGAAATGTTTTCCGGAACTGCGAAAAACTTTCCTCTTTAAATATTCCCGAAAATGTAAGCTCTATAGGAGCGTGGACTTTCTCTGGTTGCGTCGGTCTTACCAAAATTACCGTCGATGAGAAGAATTCATCTTTTAGTTCTGACGGAAAGGTGCTTTATTCGAAAGACAAAACTGAACTCATACTATGTCCTTCTGCTGTAGAAGGGTTCACTATTCCTGAGAGTGTAAAACGTATAAATGACGCTGCTTTTCAAGATTGCAATAATATAACGACTATAACCATTCCTTCGAGTACGTCGTACATAGGAAATTCTGCTTTTTACGGTTGTGCCAACCTCCAAACGGTAAATCTCGGCGCAAATGTCGACAGTATAGGGGATTTTGCTTTTGCTCATAGTAATATTAAAACAATAACAGTTCCGCAAAGTGTGAGATATATAGGCATTGGAGCTTTTTGCGACATACCTTTAACGGAAATTATCGTAAACGAGAATAACGAATACTTCTGTTCCGACGGAAAGGCTTTGTTCTCGAAAGACGGAAAGCAACTTTTGCAATATTCTAATATAGCAGAACAGTATGCCGTTCCGGAAGGTGTTGCCTCTATCGGAGAATTCGCTTTCGGCGGCTGTCATAAACTTACTTCGGTGTCTTTGCCGGAAAGTGTTACAAGCATAGAAACTGAGGCTTTCTCCGATTGCAGTAATCTCGTATCCATAAGCTTTCCCTCAGGTCTGAAGAACATCGGGAACAATGCTTTTTACAATTGCGTGAACCTCGAATATATAAATCTTCCCGCGAGCCTGACAAATATAGGACGTTGTGCTTTCATGAATTGCAGCAGCCTCCGTTCGATAATCATTCCCGACGGAATCACGGTTTTAAATGAAGCAGTTTTCCAGGGCTGTACCGCTTTACAGTCGATAAAGATTCCCAACAGCGTTACAAGTATAGAGAACTATGCTATCAACCAATGCAGCAGTTTGGAGACGATAACGATTCCTGCAAATGTCAAGAACTTGGGCTATGCCATTTTCTACGGCTGCGAGAAGCTTTCCACGATGAAGAGCTTTATTGCGAATCCTTTCGAGGTTGAGGCTTTTATCGAAGACATTCAGATGTCTACGAATGTAACGCTTTATGTTCCAACGGGTACGAAACATCTGTACGAATCAACCGGCGACTGGAACATGGCTTCCCAAATCATCGAGATGAACGAATCGGAAGTGGGAATCTATGATGTGAAAACCGCGGAACCGACAGGAAAAGTGGACGGTGTTTACACCGTTTCGGGCGTAAGGCTGCCTGTGAGCGCTGACGAAGTGAACAATCTGCCGGCGGGTATCTATATCGTAAACGGCAAGAAAGTTCTGGTGAAGTAACGGATACGTTATTTTTCCGACAACTATAATCATAATAATGCTACCGACGGTCGGAGTCATCCGGCCGTCGGCTTTTTGTATTTTTCTTCCGCATACGATGAAAAATATGTCTGAAATAGTTTTTCCAGGATTGGAGTTAGACGAGTTTTGCAGACAAAAACGGTCACCCAGCAAGCACTTGAAAATCAGCAGGTGTATATATAGCAAAAAATATGTCTGAGATATTTTAAATTATCTCAGACATATTTTCGATTATCTCCCTTGTATTTTCAATTTGCTGCGGGAGGTTTTTTACCAAGAAAAAAAATATTTTTTCTTTTTTCTATAACAGTAGCCAATTCCGAATCTTTGTCCGCCGATTTTCCGCAATGCCATTTTAATTGCCGGAAACGAACATGCTCATATCAAACTCAAATCGAAATATTCCGTAGACAATATTTCGCATTCCGCCTACCGAACGAAAGAACTGCCGCATGAAACAGACGTTTTGCACGAGAAACAAATTTTCCCTGCAAAACGTCAAAGCTGTATGCTTTTTTTCAGAACTATCAAAGCGGCCGGACCTTCGTTGAACAACAAATCGACTATGCTAAGGTTAGGGCGGAATCCGTTTCTCGCCGCAAACACCTGATAATATGGTTGGGCCACAAAAGAAGTGTCGGAATCGTAGGAGCGTTTGGGATGTATCGCATCACGGAAATCATCGGCTCCAAGCTGCGAGGCATCCGCATACTCTGTTGTGTGAGAAATACTCACTTCCAGACCGAGCAAATCACAAACCGTTTCACACAGACGGTCGTTGAAGTCTATCAGAAATTCGAAACGCCTTTCATAAAACGGCCGGAAATCATCGGCGTAATATTCAAAGAACGGACTGTTTTCGTATGCGCTCACCAAAGACTGCCAATGCAAATGCTGCCACGCTCCGTGGGCACTTATCCTCACATCGCGCATATCGGTTTTCGGTTTGTCGGAGAGCTCCACCGGCACAGTCAGAGCCTGCACTCCCGCTTGTGTGGCTATAACGCAGCGATTGCGGTAGGTCTGCTTCATATAATGGTCGTGCTGTTCCACCAAAGCCCCACCATACTGCATAAGTTTGACGTAATACTGAACCGGCGCGAGATAGGCCGACGATAACAGTAGCTTATCATTCATAAACGAGGAAATCAAGGTTTTAAAAAGAATCTGTCTTTACGGAACATGCCGTAAAACGGTTTTTCGGCGTCAACAGAATAAAGAACACGCTCCACGCGTCCGATGATATGCGTTTCGGGCACGAATCCGAATGTGCGTGAATCGTTCATGTCGGACTGGTTGCCCGAAAATACCCAGAAATAATTTTGCGTGAATGTTACGAAGCGCGCCGCGTGCCCGTCAACGAAAAGCGTGTCGCCATACATCACCGCCGAGTGGCAAGGCTCGTGCAAATTAATGGTGTTGCACAACAAAACGGCGTTATTGCTGTTCACTGCAACGCGCCTGCCTTTGGCCGGAACCACGAGCGTACGCACGCCGTGCGACCGTTCCTGACCGAAGAAAAGCATTCTATCGCGGGTCAGCCTCACCGTGTCGCCCTGACGGGCAATACATTTCGACACAACCACGGGGCGCTTATCGACATCCCGAGTCGTGTCTGTAGGAAGATTGAACGCTATCCACTCTCCCCTTTCGGGAAACCCTCCGCCCAAGCGGCGGTATCCCACAACGTTCATGAAAGGAAGCCTCTGCCCATAGCTCATGCGCGAAACCAAAAGGCGGTCGCCGGCAAGGAACGTGCGCCCCGTAGGTGAAGACGTCACGGTGAACTGCGCCGCAACAAACTGCCACACAAGCCATAGCAGCAGGCTTGTAACGGCAACCGTGAGGATTATTCTCAAAAAGCCTCTCATCTTGAACGATATATGCTCACCTACGCGCCCGAAACGTAACAGAAAAAGGCATGGCGCGCTTCATACGCACAGGTTTTTGCCCGCATTGCCGTAGATAACTGCTCGGCATAAGCAGGCAACCGTTGCGGTGCGCGCCTCCGGACGCATTATTTTATATTATCGACGCAACGCAACAGACGCGACCACCGCACTTTGCCGTCCAGCCAGCCGTAATCGGGATCTAACGACAGCCAGATGAATATCGGCTTGCCTACCACGTGGTCTTCGGGCACGAATCCCCAGAAACGGGAATCGGCCGAACGGTCGCGATTGTCACCCATCATCCAGTAATAGTCCATTTTAAAGGTATAGCTGTCGGAAAGTTTGTCGTTTATATAAATCTTGCCGTCGCGCACCTCGAGTTTATTATTCTCGTAAACCCTTATGGGGCGCTCGTACAGCGCAAGATTGTCTTCAGTAAGTTTTAGCGTGGCTCCGCGCTTCGGAATCCATACAGGACCGTAATCATGACATGTCCAGCCCGTAATTGCATTGTGAGGATACAGCCCTTCGGCGTAAGGAGGCGCGAGTTGTATGCTCGAAACTATATCGGTGCGCTTTTTCAGAACGTCGAGGGCCCGAGCGGTAAGCGGCATATAGCGGACGGTAGGATCAACGGGCGAAGCCTCGGACATATCCTCCACAGTAATGCCGAGTTCGCGTATCAGGTCGGCGGGAGGCGAGGCCACGAATTTCACGATATAGCCGTACTGCACATTATCGGGCTCCTTGTTAGGCTTTCCGTCGAGATAAACAATGCGGTCTTTTATCTGCAACGTCTGTCCTGGCAGGCCCACGCAGCGTTTCACATAAAATTCCCTGTGGTCTATCGGACGACTCGTGACTTTCCCGAATATTCCGGGATTTTCAACGATATAACTGCGGCCTGCGGCATACTGGCGTTCAAAAACAGCACGCTGTTCCTCCCAGGGAAGCGAATCGATGTCCATAACCGGATAAAGTTCCCTCCCAGCTTCGTAACAAAGGCCGTAATAATCGTTCTGCTGGCGGGCAAGAGCCACGGTGTCGCCCGAAGGATAGTTGAAAACCACAATATCGTTGAGCTTGACTTTTCCGAAACCCTTTACACGTTCATAATTCCAGCTCGGACGATCCAAATACGACTTGCAGCCTAAAACAGGAAGCGTATGCGAAACCAAAGGCATTGAAAGCGGAGTGATAGGCTTGCGGGAGCCGTAGCTCATCTTGCTTACAAAAAGATAATCGCCCGTAAGAAGGCTTTTTTCGAGCGAGGACGAAGGAATCACATAGTTCTGGAAAAAATAAATATTCACGAAATAAGCCGCCACAAGCGCAAAAACTATTGCGTCAACCCAGCTCATTATCGAACGTACCGACTTGTTCTTATACTTTCGCCACCACGCCCATTTTATCTTCTTGGTTATGTAAATATCGAAGATTACCGGCACGAACACCAAGCCCCACCAGCAACCGTTCCACACGAGAAAAGCCAGATAAGCCGCCAAAGCTATCGTGCAAAGCACTATGCGGCGGGGCATATTAGTTTTATTTTCCTTTTTGTTTGCCATGCTGCAGAAAAGACTTTAAAACGGAAACAAATCGCGCATTGTAAGCAATCCTTCGTGCTTTGCCGTATATTCCGCAGCAAGCACCGCACCGAGAGCAAAGCCGTTTCTGTTGTGCGCGTCGTGAGTTATGGTTATGCAGTCGGCTTCGCTGTCGTAAACAACCGAATGTATTCCCGGAACCTCGCCTCTGCGAATGCAGTCAATGGCTATGCTGTCGGGCGCAACGTTGCCCGAACCGCTCTTCCGGCCGTCGGGAGCTACGAACACGCCTTTAGTCCACGACGTCTTGCGGTCAAGATTCTCCGTAATGCCCTCGGCCAGCATTATAGCCGTTCCGCTCGGCGCGTCGAGCTTGTGAATATGGTGAGTCTCCTCCATTTTTACATCATACTCGGGATAATTGTTCATTATCTTAGCGAGATAACGGTTCAGCGCGTTGAAAATAGCTACGCCGACGCTGAAATTGCTGCTGCAAAACAATGTATAGAATTCTTCCTCGCACAGCCGCTTCATTTCTTCCGCATGTTCGCTGAACCACCCCGTACTTCCCGAAACCACTTTCACATTCTGCTTGAAAGCACTGATACAATTTTCATAAGCCGAAGCCGGAGAAGTGAACTCTATCGCCACATCTGCGCTGCGGAAAGCGTCGCTGTCAAAATCCTCACGGTTGTCAATGTCGATTACACTGACTATTTTATGGCCGCGTGCGAGAGCCACATTTTCTATCATGCGTCCCATTTTGCCGTAGCCTATCAAAGCTATTTTCATTCGGTAAAACAATTAAATCGTTGGCAAAGATAGGCATTAAAAATGAAAGAATTACCTTTGTATTACAAATTCTCGCGGTACAGAAACGCTCCGCCGCACGCACAAAAGCGACATGCGAAAAGCTGCGACGCACACGGCAACATCCGCCAGGCCCAACCGAAAACCAATGGAACGCCTTTTACATTACGCATGGCAGAACAGACTTTTTCCGCTCGGTGAACTTCACACCACCGACGGCAAAAGGCTGGAAATAATAAATACGGGGCTTCACAACTGTGATTCCGGACCGGATTTCATAAACAGCGTCATCAGAATCGACGGTGTGGAATTTGCCGGAAACGTTGAAATCCACACCAAGAGCAGCGACTGGAACCGCCACGGCCACACCGGCGACCCAAAATACGGAAACGTTATTCTGCACGTGGTTTCCCAGGCCGACGCAGAGGTAAAAGATTTCCGCGGCCGCAGACTTCTGCAGTTCGTAATGCAGGTTCCGCAGTATGTAGAGGAGAACTACACACAACTTCTTATAGAAGAAAAATATCCTCCTTGTCATCGTCTTGCCGCAGTGCTCGATCCGATAAAGACGCGCGCATGGCTTTCGGTTCTTCACATCGAAAGACTTGAAGAAAAGACCAACCGCGTGTTCGAATACCTTAATCATTGCAAAGGCGACTGGAACCGCGTTTGTTTCATAACCGTCGCGCGCAATTTCGGCTTCGGAATAAATGGCGAAGCCTTCGAAAACTGGGCCTGCAACGTTCCTTTGCTTGCCGCAGCCAAACACCGCGACAACATTTTCCAGCTTGAAGCATTATTTTTAGGACAGGCAGGGCTGCTTCTCGACAGTTCTCTGCCCGCAAGCTATCGCGAACTTGCCGAGAACGACGATTATTTCCTGCATCTAAAGAACGAGTACCGCTTTCTCTCAAAGAAATTCTCCCTCACCCCCGTTCCCCACGAGCAGTGGCGCCTGCTGCGCACCCGTCCCCAGAATTTTCCTTACATACGCATTTCGCAAATCGTAAACCTCTTTTTCCGCGACGCCCTGTCCATGCCTTCAATCACCGAAGCAGGCACACTTAACGAAGTGCGTGTGCGGCTCGCAACGGGGGTCACCGAATACTGGAAAACGCATTACACTTTCGGTTGCCCGAGTCCGGAAAACGAAAAACGCCTTCAGCCGAAATCGCTCAACCTGCTGGTTCTAAATTCGGTGATACCCCTGCTTTTCGCCTACGGACGCTACCGCGGAGAGAGCAAATACGAGAAACGGGCGCTCGACCTGTTCGCGCAACTGCCGGCCGAGGACAATTTCATAACCCGCACATGGGCCGAGGCAGGCGTAAAGGCACAATCGGCCGCCGATTCCCAGGCTCTCATACATCTTCGCCGCAACTATTGTGAGCGCCGCGATTGCCTGCGCTGCCGTTTCGGCTTTGAATACTTAACCCAATATCATAGTTCTGAAAACAATGGATAAATACGCATACGAACTGAAAATGAGCGTGCGCGACTACGAGTGCGACCTCCAGGGAATAGTCAACAACGCCAACTACCAGCACTACACCGAGCACACCCGCCACATGTTCCTGCGCTCCCGCGGCGTAAGCTTTGCCGACCTGCACAGCAGAGGTATCGACGCGGTTGTGGCAAGAATCACGATGAACTTCAAATCGCCGCTCCGAAGCGACGACGAATTCATGAGCCGTCTGAGAATCGAGAAAGAGGGTCTGCGATATGTTTTCTACCAGGATATTTTCCGCCTTCCCGAAGACCGGATAGTTTTCCGCAGCCGCGTCGACGTGGTATGCCTCGTCAACGGACGCCTGTCAGATTGCGAGGAACTCAACGCCAAGTTCGCACCGTTTTTCGGGCAAGAGCAATGATTTCTTCCGAAACAATCCACTGCATGGCCCTCTCCATGCTGCTCCATTCCAAACCTGAATTGGCGCTGGAACTGTTGCGCACGGCAGGAAGTGCCCGCGCCATAAGCGAGAACCGCCGCGACTTGCGCACCGTTGCCCCCGAAGCCTCCGACAAGATTTGCAAAATAGTGGAGCAAATGGACACTGCCCTGCAAAGAGCCGAGGCCGAGGCGGAGTTTGCCGAAAAACACGGCATAGCCTGCGTCACGATAACCGACAACGCGTATCCCGCACGGTTGAGAGACTGCGCCGACGCACCGCCCGTGCTTTATTTCAAAGGCAATGCCGATTTGAACGCCAAACGCGTGGTTTCGGTAGTAGGCACCCGCCACTGCACGGAATACGGCAAAGGACTTTGCGAACGCTTCACGCGCGAACTCGCCGTCCTCGCGCCCGACGCGCTGATAGTTAGCGGCATGGCCTACGGTATCGACATCCACGCACACCGCGGAGCGCTCTCTGCCGCACTGCCCACACTCGCAGTGCTGGCCCACGGCCTCGACCGCATATATCCAGCCTCCCACCGCAACACAGCAAAGGAGATGCTCTCCTGCGGCGGACTTATAACCGAGTTCCCCTCGGGCACAGTGCCCGACAAATTCAACTTTGTCCGTCGCAACCGCATTATCGCCGGACTGGCCGACGTTACCGTAGTGGTGGAAAGCGCCGCAAAAGGAGGCGGACTCATCACGGCGTCGATTGCACAAAGCTACGGACGCGACGTATGCGCCTTTCCAGGACGCGCCGGCGACGAATACTCCGCAGGCTGCAACAACCTCATACGCAACAACTGCGCGCAACTTATAACATCGGCCGAAAATCTGGTCGAAGCCATGCTATGGAACGACAGGGCCGACACAAAAGCCGCCGCACCCCGCGAACGCGACATGTTCCCCGACCTTACTCCCGAAGAACAGCGGATAATCGACGCACTGTCGGGCACCGGCGAAAAACAGCTGAACATACTGACCGTTGAAACAAACATTCCCGTAGGCAAGCTGATGTCTCTGCTGTTCGAGCTCGAAATGCGCGGCCTTGTGAAAAGTCTAAGCGGAGCGCGATACTGCCTTCGTTGACTCGAAACGCATATCGTCACAGTTGCAATGCAGCAAAAAAAACAGAGGATACGATTTTACCGAATTTTTCGTCCGACGAAAAAAAATTACTTCGGAAAGAAAAAAATATTTTTTTTGTGCTGTAAAAAACTTCCCGCAGCAAATTGAAAATACATAGGAGATAATTCAAAATATGTCTGAGATATTTTAAATTATC
>CAJKQZ010000028.1 GCA_905202115.1 uncultured Prevotellaceae bacterium
TTCAACTACTTGGCCGCTGACCGTTTTTGTCTGCAAAACACTGCGACAAGGTACGGCGATTTTCATGATGAACAGTGATTTTTTATATCCGAAAGTATTTTGGACAAAGAATCGGATTTAAACCAGAAATGCTTTTTTTACGTTATTTTTTATGGAATAGATTCTGTAGCAAAGAAAGAGTCCTTTTGTTTCAAACTCACGCTTTTTGAAGTATTTCTAATATAGTTTTTTCTTTAGTAGGAATGTTTTGCCTAAAAAATGTGGCGTTCTGATCTCCTTTCCGTTTCCGGATACTGTTAAAGTTTATAGGTTCTTGTAATAACAATGTGTCCCCACGAGGTACGCGGGGACAGTAGGTTTATAACCTTCGGCATTTAGCCTTATTGTGGTAAGATGTAGAAAACTTACGTAGGCAAATATACAAAACTGTTGTATACGGACAAAATATTCAAATGAAAAGTGTGTGTTACGTTTTATTATTTTATCCTTACTGTTTCAATTTTTGGGAGTTAGCTTTGTATGTTGTGGCATTTTGTATATTTGAGCTAAAGCTCCAATATAGATTGCAGCTCGGCAAAGAAAATAAACGAGCTTATTTTGCTTTGCACTCGCCTTTTACTATATTTGTGAAAAACTTTAAAAATTATGGAAAGGATTTTAGGTATAGATTTGGGTACAAACTCTATTGGGTGGGCCTTAGTCGAAAGGGATGAAGAAAAATGCACTTTGCTTGGCAAAGGAGTGAATATATTTCAGGAAGGTGTTGCCCGCGATAATGGCAAGGAGAAGCCTGCCGTGCAAGATCGTACAGATGCACGTGCTTTGCGGCGGCACTATTTCCGTCGCAGGCTACGCAAAATAGAACTTCTCAGAGTGCTTGTGAAGTATGGTTTGTGTCCGCCTCTAACAGAGAAACAGCTTAAAGAATGGAAGCTGAAGAAAGTGTATCCTCTCACCGAGGCTTTTATTTCGTGGCAACGTACGGATGACAAATTGGGCCGAAATCCTTATTATGATCGATACCGTGCACTTACTGAAAAGCTCGACCTTGAAACCGTCGACGGTCGTTATTCGCTTGGCAGGGCGCTGTATCATCTGGTACAGCGGCGTGGCTTTATAAGCAACCGTAAGTGCGATGACAGTGGCGAAGACGGAAAGGTGAAGGCTTCGATTTCTGAACTTTCTGTCGCAATGAAAAATGAGGGCTGCAAATATTTGGGTGAATACTTTTATCGGCTTTATCTGAAAAGAGAAAAAATACGCACCCGTTACACTTCGCGTAAAGAACATTGCGAGGCGGAATTTCTGGCTATATGTGAAAAACAGAACATTACAGGCCCGTTGCAAGAAGAACTGAAAAGGGCAATGTTTTATCAGCGACCGCTTAAATCACAAAATGGACTGGTTGGTAAATGTACTTTTGAGAGACACAAGAACCGTTGTCCTGTGTCGCATCCGAGATTCGAGGAATTCAGAATGCTTTCTTTTGTGAACAACATTCGTATGGCTCGTCCTGGTGAAAACTGTATGAAGCCGTTGAACGAAGATGAACGAAGCCGTATAACGCCTTTGTTCATGCGAAAAAGCAAAAGTTATTTCGATTTTGAGGATATCGCAAAGAAAATAGCCGGCAAGGGAGCGTATTTGTGTAAAGGCGACAGTGGATCGGGACATGAAGATGAATTCTATCGCTTTAATTATGCACGCACGGCAACGGTTTCGGGTTGTCCTGTCACGGCAGAGTTGGCCGATGTATTCGGCAACCATTGGCTTGACGGAATGTGCAGCGTTTATACGCTGGCGGGAGAGAAAAATGTGGAGCAGATACTTAACGATGTATGGCATGCATTGTTTTTCTTTACTGATAAGGATTTGCTTAAAGCGTGGGCTGTTGAAAAATTGCAGCTTGGCGACGGAGAAGCAGAGAAATTTGCAGGAATAAAAATCTTACAGGGATATGCATCGTTGAGTCTAAATGCAATAAACAAGATATTACCTTTTTTGCGTGTTGGTTTACGTTATGATTCGGCCGTGTTTGTTGCAAACTTGAAGGCTGTGTTGCCTGAAAATATAGCTGGCAACGAACGAATGTACAATTCTGTGATTAACGATGTGGCTTCGATTGTTGACGATTTCGCAGATAATCCTTTGAATAAAGGAAAAACAAAGGAACAGGTTATAAACGATTATCTACGTAATAATTATGAAGTGAATGGCCAAAGGCTTGCGCGTATTTATCATCCTTCGATGATAGATGTGTATTCTAAGGCGCAACCCGATTGCCGTGGTGCTGTGAAACTTGGTTCGCCACGTACGTCTGCGGTGCGTAATCCTATGGCTATGCGTGCATTGTTTCGTTTGCGGATTCTTATAAACAAGCTGCTTGCTTCGGGAACGATTGACGAGTATACGAAAATAAACATAGAGTTTGCGCGGGAGCTTAATGATGCAAATAGGCGTAAAGCGATAGAACAGGAACAACGAGATCGAGAAGCGGAGAATAAAAATTATGAAATCAGGATACGGGAGCTTTATGCGGAGGCGACAGGTAAGAATATCGACCCGACAGCAGACGATATATTGAAATATCGCCTGTGGGAAGAACAGAAACATATTTGCCTTTATACGGGAAAGGAAATAGGCATAGAGGCATTTATAGGCGAAGATCCTGAGTTCGATATAGAGCATACTGTTCCACGTTCACGTGGAGGGGACAACTCACAACAGAACAAAACACTTTGCGAAAAACGTTTCAACCGTGAAATAAAGCATGCAAAACTACCGTCGGAACTATCGAATTACAATGAAGTTCTGGAACGGATAGAGACACTCGGCTGGAAAGATAAGATTGCAAGTATTCAAAAACAGATAGAGAGACAAAAACGCAATAGCAAGGCTGCCTCAACGAAAGAAAATAAGGACAAAGCCATTCAGCAATGCAGATATTTGCAAATGAAGCTCGACTATGTACGCGGAAAATACGAGCGTTTCACAATGAGAGAGGTACCGGAGGGATTTAGTAACCGTCAGGGTGTGGACATAGGCATTATAGGAAAATATGCAAGAGAATATTTGAAAACCGTCTTCGAACGTATTTATACTGTTAAGGGAGTTATTACTGCTGAGTTTAGAAAAATGTGGGGATTGCAGGAGGAATATTCCAAGAAAGAACGCGTGAATCATATTCATCATTGCATTGACGCCATAACTATTGCTTGTATAGGACCAAATGAGTACAGAAAATGGGCACAATATAAACGAAACGAAGAAAATTACGAATACGGTATTGTGGGAAAACCCTGTTTCGAGAAACCCTGGGATACTTTTACTGAGGACGTAAAGGCTGTTGCAGACGATGTACTTGTTTCTCATTATACTCCCGACAATATGCCTAAACAAACCAAGAAGAAACTGCGCATAAGGGGAAAGATAAAACAAAACAGTGCAGGTAATCCTATTTATATACAAGGTGATACTGCGCGGGGCTCTTTGCACAACCAAACTTTCTATGGTGCGATAGAAAGCGACGGCAGGTTGAAGTATGTTGTAAGAAAAAGACTGATTGATTTAAAACCGGACGATATAAAAAATATAGTCGATGGGAAGGTAAAGGAATTGGTAAAAAATGCTGTGGCAAAATTCGGATTAAAAGACATACAGGATCCTGGCAAAACAGAGTGTACGGTTTGGATGAACGAAGAAAAGAAAATACCAATACACAAGGTTCGAATCTTTGCAAATAATGTTACACAACCGATAAATCTGAAGAAACAACGCGACCTTTCAAGTAAGGATTATAAGCAATATTATCATGTGGCGAACGAAAGCAACTATTGCATGGCAATATACGAAGGTTTAGATTCGAAAGGAAAAACAGTCCGTGGATTTAAGGTAATAAACAATCTTGAAGCCGCACAACATTTCAAAACTCGTTTAAAAGCGAAAGCTGATTCTCTCGTTCCGCCGGTAAACGAAAAAGGATTGCCGCTTAAATACATTATAAAAACAGGCACAATGGTTCTTTTTTATGAAGATTCTCCTGAAGAACTTTGCAGCTGCACAAAAGCAGAATTAGTGAAGAGATTGTATAAGGTTACCAAATTCAGTAGAATGGTGCAGCAAAATAGATCGTATGGAACAATGACTTTCAGACATCATGAAGAGGCTCGTAAAGCTAAAGATTTGAAAAGTAAAGGAGGTGTATGGAAGAAGGATGAATCTTACAGACCGCTTATAACTATATATCATACTCAAATGAATGCCTGTGTAGAGGGTTATGATTTTGAGCTTACTGTTACAGGAGAAATAATTTTCAAAAAATAATATCATGCTTAAGCGTGTTTTGATGTTTTCAACTCCTTATAATCTGAGGTTGAAAAACAACCAAATGGTTATTTCAACAAAAGAAGATTCTGATATGCAAAGAACTATACCGGTGGAAGATATAGGTGTGGTTGTGCTGGAACATCAGCAGACATCGATTTCGCTTCCATTGCTTAATGCGTTGTCGGAGAATAATGCAGTCGTGATTTTTTGCAGAGAAAACCGTATGCCTGGAGCAATGATGATGAACCTGGACTCTAACAATACCCAGGGAGAAAGTTATCGCGCGCAAATAGAGGCAAGCGAACCATTGAAGAAAAACCTGTGGCGGCAGATTGTGGAAGCTAAAATAACTAATCAGGCCTGTTTGCTACGAAAACTTGGAAAGGACGGAAATAAATTGAAACCTTATTACTGTAATGTAAAGAGTGGAGACTCCGACAATCGTGAAGGTATTGCTGCAAAGGTGTATTGGGCTGAACTGTTTGGGAATAGTTTTGTAAGGGATCGAAGTGGAAATGCTCCTAATAATCTGTTGAATTATGGATACACTGTTTTGCGTGCCGCCGTAGCACGGTCGCTAATGGGTTCGGGACTATTTCCGGCTTTTGGCATTTTTCATAGAAATCGATATAATGCCTTTCCATTGGCTGATGATATCATGGAGCCTTACCGGCCGTTTGTTGATGAGATTGTTTACAATCTTTATAATAATGGTTATTTTCAACTGACCGCCGAAACGAAAGGTGAGTTATTGCGCCTGCTGTTCACTGATACTAAGTTTGATAAGGTAACCCGCCCTCTTGATGTGGGGCTTACTTTAACTGCGGCTTCGTTAACAAAATGCTTTGTTGGAAAACAGAAAAAGATTGTGTATCCTGTTTTGACGTAAGGAATGTCGGAAATAAGGCTTAACGCATATAGAATAATGTGGCTTTTTGTATTTTTTGATTTGCCCACGAATACGAAGACAGAAAGACGTAATGCAATGTTATTTCGCAAGGCGCTCGAGAAAGACGGATTTACAATGAAACAGTATTCGGTATATATAAGATATTGCGCTTCGAAAGAACATATGGATGTTCATATAAAACGTGTGCGTAGAGCATTGCCTTCCTCTGGATATATAAGTATATTAATGGTTACTGACAAACAATATGGCAATATAATTAACTATTGGGGTAAGATAGAGCATTCTAAACCTGATATGCCGCAACAGTTGGAACTTTTTTGATATATTTGCACTATAGGATATAAGAATTTGCATTTAAAACCACTTCTACGGAGGCTATTCGCTTTCTTTTTGCAAAAGAATAAGTGCGTAACGTTCTGATAATTAATAATAACAGATACTGCAGTTGTGGTTTGATGTAGAATTAAGATAAAACACAACTTTGACCGGCAACCTTACCAAGCTTGCCGAGTTGTGGTTTGATGTAGAATTAAGATAAAACACAACCAGAAACAGTCTATGAATCAATACGAACTGTTGTGGTTTGATGTAGAATTAAGATAAAACACAACGAAAAGGTTCTATATTAGACGTAGGAGAGGGTTGTGGTTTGATGTAGAATTAAGATAAAACACAACCATATCCATTTTAGATTATAAGCCGCGTCCGTTGTGGTTTGATGTAGAATTAAGATAAAACACAACACTGCTTCTCTTTCCGACCATTTCTGGATTGTTGTGGTTTGATGTAGAATTAAGATAAAACACAACAAAGCCGCCCACTGTGAGATTGTCCGGCAGGTTGTGGTTTGATGTAGAATTAAGATAAAACACAACACCACAAAGTTCAGGGCGATGAACGGGAAGTTGTGGTTTGATGTAGAATTAAGATAAAACACAACCAAACTCCGGAAAATAGTAATCAAGGACATGTTGTGGTTTGATGTAGAATTAAGATAAAACACAACGAACGTTAGCTGAATACTTTTTTTTAGACAGTTGTGGTTTGATGTAGAATTAAGATAAAACACAACTTTTTTTTAGAAAAAAATGGTGGTGTCACTGTTGTGGTTTGATGTAGAATTAAGATAAAACACAACAATTCCGAGTTTCTTTCTTCTCTCTGTAAGGTTGTGGTTTGATGTAGAGTAGGATACGATTGCCTAAAATAATAAAGATATTTAGGTCTGTTTTCTACAAATGGTGTTTAAATACCGATAATGCCCGACCTTTAGGTCGGGCATTATCGGTATAAGATGAGCGCAGCGGATTATGCGCGGTTCGCTGTGATTGCTTCTGTTTCGCGATTTTTGCGTTCGAAAGCCATTTGCTCGTAAGCGTCGCGGTCGGCAACGATTATTTTGTCGAAGTCGCGCAAACCGGTTCCTGCGGGGATTAGGTGTCCGCAGATAACGTTTTCCTTCATGCCTTCGAGGCGGTCGATCTTTCCGTTTATTGCGGCTTCGTTTAAGACTTTGGTAGTTTCCTGGAAGGAAGCTGCCGACATGAAGCTCGATGTCTGCAGAGCAGCGCGGGTTATACCCTGGAGTATCTGGGTAGATGTGGCGGGTATGGCGTCGCGCGTTTCTACGAGCTGGAGGTCTTTACGTTTCAGCTGCGAATTTTCGTCGCGTAGTTTGCGGACGGTAACGATCATTCCTGGTTTGAGCGTTTCGCTGTCGCCGGAAGATGTTACGACTTTCTTTCCCCAAATGCGGTCGTTCTCATCGGCAAATTCGAGCTTGTCGACAATTTGCTGCTCGAGGAAGCGTGTGTCGCCCGGTTCTACGATCTGAACCTTTCTCATCATCTGACGAACGATTACCTCGAAGTGCTTGTCGTTTATCTTCACACCTTGCAGACGATAAACGTCCTGAACCTCGTTGACGATGTATTCCTGTACAGCAGTAGGGCCTTTGATAGCCAGAATGTCGGCAGGGGTAATGGAACCGTCGGAGAGGGGAGTGCCGGCGCGCACGTAGTCGTTTTCCTGAACAAGAATCTGCTTTGACAGTGGCACAAGGTATTTTTTGATCTCTCCGAGCTTGGACGTTACAATTATTTCGCGGTTGCCGCGCTTTACGCCGCCCATTGTGATTTCGCCGTCGATTTCGGAAACAACAGCGGGATTGGACGGATTGCGGGCTTCGAAGAGTTCGGTGACACGGGGCAGACCACCGGTGATGTCGCCGGCTTTACCTGCTGCGCGGGGAATCTTGATGAGGATGTCGCCGGCTTTGAGCATTTGTCCGTCTTCTATTGCGATGTGGCCGCCAATGGGGAAGTTGTAGGAGCGTATGAGCTCGCCGTTCTCGTCGACAATGTGACACGTGGGGACGCGTGATTTTTCTTTCGACTCGATGATGATAAGCTCGCGAAGACCTGTGGCTTCGTCGGCTTCCACACGATAAGTCACACCTTCGATAACGTCTTCGAACTTGGCGGTTCCGCCGCATTCGGTTATGATTACAGCGTTGAACGGGTCCCATTTAGCAATAACGGTTCCTTTTTCAACCACGTCGCCTTCGTTTGCAAAGAGTTCTGCACCGTAGGGTACGTTTTGCGATGACAGGGCTATTCCGGTGTTTTCGTCGATGAATTTGACTTCGGCCAAACGTCCTACAACAGCTTTGCCTGTAGAACCGTCGTCGCGAACAACGTCGACGGTGTGAAGTTCATCGAATTCGAGTCGAGATTTGTTCTTCGCAACGATTGTGGCGTTGGCTGCCGCGTTGGCTGCAACACCGCCGGCGTGGAAAGTACGGAGGGTAAGCTGGGTACCGGGTTCGCCGATTGATTGTGCAGCGATTACGCCTACGGCTTCGCCTTTCTGAACCATGCGGCCTGTAGCGAGGTTGCGGCCGTAGCATTTCATACATACGCCGTGTTTGCTCTCGCAGGTAAGAACCGAACGGATTTCAACGCTTTCGATAGGCGATTTCTCTATTTCGTCGGCAACGGCTTCGGTTATTTCTTCGCCTGCCGCAACAATTAGTTTTCCTGTTGTAGGGTGAACTATGTCGTGAACAGAAACACGTCCGAGAATACGGTCGTACAAAGAGGAAATCACTTCCTCACCGTCTTTGAGGGCCGTGCATACAAGTCCGCGCAGGGTGCCGCAGTCTTCTTCGGTAATGATAACGTCGTGGGAAACGTCTACAAGACGACGGGTGAGGTAACCGGCGTCGGCTGTTTTAAGAGCCGTGTCGGCCAAACCTTTGCGGGCTCCGTGGGTAGAGATGAAGTATTCAAGCACCGACATTCCTTCCTTGAAGTTTGAAAGAATCGGGTTCTCGATGATTTGTGCGCCTTCTGCTCCGGCTTTCTGTGGCTTTGCCATAAGTCCGCGCATTCCGGCCAGCTGGGCAATCTGATCGGCCGAACCGCGGGCTCCGGAGTCCAACATCATGAACACTGCGTTGAAACCCTGGTCGGCCTCGGTCATTTGCTTCATGAGCGTTTTCTTGAGGTCGGAGTTCACGTGCGTCCATGCGTCGATAACCTGGTTGTAACGCTCGTTGTCGGTGATGAAGCCCATGTTGTAGTTTGCGGTGATTTGCTCTACTTCTTCGTTTCCTCTTTGAACGATTTCTTCCTTTTCTTTAGGAATTATGATGTCGTCGAGGTTGAACGACAAACCGCCTACATAGGCCATGCGGTAACCGAGGTTTTTGATACCGTCGAGGAACTCGCAAGCGCGGGCCATACCTACGGCTTTTATTACCTGAGATATGATATCGCGGAGAGATTTCTTGGATATTATCTTGTTTACGAAGCCTACTTCGTCGGGAATGATTTCGTTTACAATTACACGGCCTACGGAAGTTTCAATGAGGCGTTTTTCAAGAATACCGTCCTCGTTGAGATCGTTTACGAGCACTTTGATAGGTGCGTGGATGTCGACGCGTTTTTCATTGTATGCAATGATGGCTTCCTCGGGCCCGTAGAATGTAAGACCCTCTCCTTTTGTTCCCGGACGGAGTTTGGTGATGTAGTAAAGGCCGAGCACCATGTCCTGAGAAGGCACTGTTATAGGCGCACCATTTGCGGGATTGAGGATATTGTGGCTCTGAAGCATCAGAATCTGGGCTTCGAGAATAGCTTCGTTGCTCAAAGGTAAGTGAACAGCCATTTGGTCGCCGTCGAAGTCGGCGTTGAATGCCGTACATGCAAGCGGGTGTAACTGAATTGCTTTGCCTTCGATTAATTTGGGCTGGAAAGCTTGGATACCTAATCGGTGAAGTGTCGGCGCACGGTTTAACATTACGGGATGACCTTTCATCGCGTATTCAAGAATATCCCATATAATAGGATCTTTGCGGTCGACAATCTTTTTTGCGCTTTTTACAGTCTTTACAATACCGCGTTCAATGAGTTTACGTATGATGAACGGTTTGTAAAGCTCGGCTGCCATTAGCTTGGGCAAACCGCATTCTCCCATTTTGAGTTCCGGACCAACTACGATAACCGAGCGTGCGGAGTAGTCTACACGTTTACCAAGAAGATTCTGACGGAAACGTCCTTGTTTTCCTTTCAGAGAATCGGAAAGGGATTTCAGAGGACGGCTGGATTCGCTTTTTACGGCGCTGCTCTTACGGGAATTGTCGAACAAGCTGTCTACTGCTTCCTGCAACATACGCTTTTCGTTGCGTAGTATGACTTCCGGCGCTTTAATTTCAAGAAGACGTTTCAGACGGTTGTTGCGAATGAGCACACGACGGTATAGGTCGTTGAGGTCGGATGTTGCAAAACGGCCGCCGTCAAGAGGTACAAGCGGACGTAACTCGGGTGGAATGACGGGAATGATTTTCATTATCATCCATTCAGGCTTGTTACGTTCGCGACTTGTGCGGAACGATTCGACAACCTGAAGACGTTTCAAAGCCTCGTTTTTGCGTTGTTGTGAGGAATCTGAGTTTGCACGGTCGCGAAGTTCGTAGGAAAGGGCGTCGAGATCTGTTTGAGTGAGAAGATCATATACAGCTTCGCCTCCCATTTTTGCTATGAACTTGTTTGGGTCGCTATCTTCGAGGAACTGGTTTTCTTTAGGAAGTTTGTCGAGCCAATCGAGATATTCGTCTTCTGTAAGAAGATCGAATTTTGCGACACCTTCATCGGCCAAAACTCCCGGCTGTATTACTACGTAACGTTCGTAGTAAATGATCATATCAAGTTTCTTGGTAGGAATGCCAAGCAGGTAGCCTATTTTATTAGGCAGTGAACGGAAATACCATATATGAGCGACTGGAACTACTAATTGTATATGCCCTGAACGCTCACGGCGTACTTTCTTTTCGGTAACTTCTACGCCACAACGATCGCATACAATACCTTTGTAGCGAATACCTTTGTACTTTCCGCAGTGGCATTCGTAGTCTTTTGTAGGACCGAAAATGCGTTCGCAGAATAGGCCATCGCGTTCTGGTTTGTAAGTGCGATAGTTTATGGTTTCAGGTTTAAGTACTTCGCCATACGAATTTTCCAGGATCTCTTCAGGAGAGGCAAGACCAATGGATATTTTCGTAAATTGACTCTTTATCTTTGATTCTTTTTTGAAAGCCATTTTTATATGTATGTTAATTTTGTAAAGAGTTCAGTTTATTAATCGAGTTTTACGCTAAGTCCCAAACCTTGTAACTCATGAAGTAGTACGTTAAGAGATTCGGGTATATTAGGTGTTGGTATGGGTTCGCCTTTTACTATAGATTCGTATGCTTTAGCACGACCTACCACGTCGTCAGATTTTATTGTAAGAACTTCTTGCAGAACATGCGACGCACCGAATGCTTCGAGGGCCCAGACTTCCATTTCTCCGAAACGCTGGCCTCCGAATTGTGCTTTACCACCAAGAGGTTGTTGAGTAATGACTGAGTACGGACCAATGGAACGTGCATGCATTTTGTCTTCTACCATATGGCCAAGTTTAAGCATATAAGTAACACCAACTGTTGCCTTTTGGTCGAAAGGTTCACCGGTCTCTCCGTCGTAAAGCTGCGTTGAACCGAAACGAGGTAATCCTGCTTTGTCTGTCCATTCGCATAGGTCGTCTAATTTTGCTCCGTCAAATATAGGTGTACTGAATTTTATACCGAGCTTTTTGCCTGCGGCGCCTAATATTGCTTCGAATATTTGTCCGAGGTTCATACGAGAAGGCACACCGAGCGGGTTTAATACTATATCTACAGGTGTACCGTCTGCAAGGAATGGCATGTCTTCCTGGCGTACAATCTTTGAAACTATACCTTTGTTGCCATGACGTCCCGCCATCTTATCACCGACACTGATTTTACGTTTCTTTGCAACGTAAACTTTCGCCATTTGTATAATTCCGGAGGGGAGCTCATCGCCAATAGTTATGGTGAATTTCTTGCGCTTGAGCTCTGCGTCCATTATATTATACTTCTTAAGGTAGTTCATGATGAGCTTAGAAATAAGTTCGTTTTTCTTTGCATCAGAGGTCCACTTGCTTAATTGTATAGAAGAGTAGTCGATGTTTAAGAGAACTTCTTTCTTGAACTTAGAACCTTTTTCTATTAAGTCGGTGCCTAAATTGTCTTTTACACCTTGAGATGTGCGGCCTTTTGTCAGTACCATTAATTTCTCGACCAAAATCTCTTTAATTTCTTGAGTTTTGGTTTCGAATTCTTTGTCTATTTTTTCAAGCTCTATTTTGTCTGAAGCTTTAGACGCACGTGTCTTAATTGCTTTGGAGAAAAGTTTACGGTCTATTATAGTACCGCTTAATGAAGGATTGGCTTTTAATGAAGCATCCTTTACATCTCCTGCTTTATCACCGAATATAGCTCGTAAGAGTTTTTCTTCAGGAGAAGGATCACTTTCACCTTTTGGCGTGATTTTTCCTATTAAAATGTCTCCTGGTTCAACTCGGGCTCCTATGCGGATAATACCATTGTCATCAAGATCTTTTGTTGCTTCTTCACTTACATTGGGAATATCGGAAGTGAGTTCTTCAACTCCACGTTTGGTCTCGCGTACTTCGAGTGAAAATTCGTCTACGTGAATAGAGGTTAATATATCTTCGCGTACACAGCGCTCACTTAAAACTATTGCGTCTTCGTAGTTGTATCCTTTCCAGGGCATGTATGCAACCAAGAGATTACGACCCAAAGCGAGTTCTCCTTTTTCTGTAGCATAACCTTCGGTAAGTATATCACCTTTTTTAACTCTCTGCCCTTTAACGCATATAGGACGAAGGTCAATAGTCATGTTTTGGTTAGTACGGCGGAATTTGGGTATTGAATACTCTTTTAGAGCAGAATCAAAACTTACGAAATCGTCATCTTCCGTGCGGTCATAAAGTATACAAATACGTGTAGCATCAACATAATCAACAATTCCGTCTCCTTCTGCGGTGATCATAGTGCGAGAGTTTTCACACAATTGTTTTTCTATACCAGTACCAACAATAGGCGCTTCATTGTGTATAAGTGGAACAGCCTGGCGCATCATGTTTGAACCCATCAATGCACGGTGTGCGTCGTCATGTTCAAGGAATGGAATGAGTGCAGCTGCTATAGACGCAATCTGTTGAGGAGCAACGTCCATTAATTCTACTTCTGAAGGAGAAACAACAGGGTAGTCTGCATCTTGCCTACATTTTACTTTAGTACGAATGAAAGTTCCGTCGTCATTTAAAGGTGCGTTACCTTGTGCAATGATTTTGTTTTCTTCTTCTTCAGCTGTCAGATATATAATATCTTCACTTTCTAAATTAACTTGAGCGTCTTTTACTTTCCGATATGGAGTGGATATGAAACCAAGATTGTTTATTTTAGCATATACACAAAGGGAAGATATAAGTCCGATATTAGGTCCTTCAGGTGATTCAATAGGACATAAACGACCATAGTGGGTATAATGAACGTCACGCACTTCGAATCCAGCTCTTTCACGAGATAGGCCACCAGGGCCAAGAGCAGATAAACGACGCTTGTGTGTCACTTCTGCAAGGGGATTGGTCTGATCCATGAATTGCGATAACGGGTTCGTTCCGAAGAAAGAGTTTATAACAGATGAAATCGTTTTTGTATTTATAAGGTCTGTTGGAACAAAAACTTCATTGTCTCTTACGTTCATACGTTCCCTTATCGTACGGCTCATTCGGGCAAGGCCTATCGCGAATTGGTTACTTAATTGCTCGCCTACTGTACGCACTCGTCTGTTGCTTAAGTGGTCTATATCGTCAACAGCTGCTTTGGAATTGACAAGTTCAATGAGATATTTAATAATTTCAATAATGTCTTCTTTTGTAAGAACACGCACACTCATGTCTGTTGAGAGCCCTAGTTTTTTATTTATTCTGTAACGTCCAACTTCGTCGAGATC
Source organism: uncultured Prevotellaceae bacterium (assembly GCA_905202115.1). Classification (GTDB taxonomy): domain Bacteria; phylum Bacteroidota; class Bacteroidia; order Bacteroidales; family Bacteroidaceae; genus UBA6398. The sequence continues at coordinate 13,621 of CAJKQZ010000028.1, forward strand.
ATAACGTTTCTCAGAAAAGAATAGGTTATTTATGACTTCACGTGCACTTGCGTCATCTGCAGGATCGGCGTTACGTAGTTGTCTATATATAAATAAAACGGCTTCTTTTTCCGAATTACATGGGTCTTTTTTCAGAGTATTGAAAATTATTGAGTAGTCGGAAGAGTTGCTTGTTTCTTCATTATGGACAAGTATACTTTGTGCGCCGCAATCGATGATATCTTGTATATGTTCTTCTGTGATAGTTGTCTCTCTATCAAGTATTACTTCGTTGCGTTCTATAGATACAACTTCGCCCGTGTCTTCATCCACGAAATCTTCTACCCAGCTTTTTAATATTCGGGCAGCTACCTTACGACCAATACATTTTTTTAGGTTAGTTTTGTTGACTTTTATTTCTTCGGCTAAATTGAAAATCTCAAGTATGCTTTTGTCGCTCTCAAAACCAATTGCTCTTAATAGTGTGGTAACAGGTAATTTTTTCTTGCGGTCAATGTAAGCATACATTACATTGTTTATATCCGTGGCAAACTCAATCCAAGAACCTTTGAACGGAATTATTCGTGCAGAATAAAGTTGAGTTCCATTAGTGTGGACGCTTGATCCGAAAAATACACCAGGAGAGCGGTGCAGTTGTGATACAACTACACGTTCGGCACCATTAATAATGAATGTCCCACTGTCGGTCATGTAAGGAATCGGGCCTAAAAAGACATCTTGAACCACGGTATCAAAATCTTCGTGTCCGGGATCCGTACAGTAAAGTTTAAGTTTTGCTTTTAACGGAACACAATATGTTAGACCACGTTCTAAACATTCTTGAATAGTATAGCGAGGAGGATCGATATAGTAGTCAAGAAATTCTAAAACAAAATTATTCCGTGTGTCTGCTATCGGGAAATTCTCGGCAAATACTTTGTAAAGACCGTCATTCTTACGTTTTTCCGGTGGTGTGTCGAGTTGTAAAAAGTCACGGAATGATTTTAATTGAACGTCAAGAAAGTCGGGATAAGGCATAGGCTTCTTTACCGACTCGAAATTTACTCTATGGTTTACAATGTGTGAAGACATTCGTTATTTATTAATGAGAGGTGTAAATTTAATAATACGCAAAAAGTTAAGAACCCTCTACCAGAGGACTCTTAACTATATTTGTATGTGTAAAACTAATTACTTGAGTTCTACTTCTGCACCAGCAGCCTCTATTGTTTTCTTAAGAGCTTCTGCTTCCTCTTTTGCAACGCCTTCTTTCAACGTTGCAGGAGCTGTACCTGCTGCGTCAACAAGATCTTTAGCTTCTTTCAAACCGAGACCGCAAGCTTCTTTTACTGCTTTTACAACTTGCAATTTAGCGGAACCTACTGCTTTCAGAACAACATCAAAAGATGTTTTCTCTTCTGCGGCAGCTGCTGCTCCTGCTGCAGGACCAGCGGCAACTGCAACTGCTGCTGCGGCGGGCTCAATTCCATACTCGTCTTTAAGGACTGTTGCTAATTCGTTTACTTCTTTTACTGTAAGATTAACTAATTCTTCAGCAATAGCTTTGATGTCTGCCATTTTTGTTTTTATTTTTAATAGATTTATTCTGATTGTTATTATTCAGGGCGTTCACCCAATGTTTTTAAAACTCCATGAATAGTTTGTCCGCCTGATTGGAGAGCAGAAATAACATTCTTTGCAGGCGACTGTAGTAGAGCAACGATTTCAGAAATAACTTCGTTCTTGCTCTTTATAGATGATAATGCATCAAGTTGATCTGCTCCTACATAGAAACCTTCTTCTGCGTAAGCTGCCTTGAGGCCAGGTATTCCATCTTTAGACGTTTCTTTTATAAGTTTTGCAGGAACATTAGCTACATCGCAAAGCATAAGAGCTGTCGTTCCTTTCAAACAATCATATAAAGGAGAATAGTCTATGTCTGAAGCTTCAAATGCTTTACGAAGGAGGGTGTTTTTAACAAGCACCATCTTTATTTCGTTTTTGAAGCATTTGCGACGCAGAGCATTCGTTGTTTCTGCGTTCATAGCCGTAACATCTACAAGATAGAAATGAGCATAAGTTTTTAGTAATTCTGTAATATTCTTTATTACTAATTGTTTGTCTTCCTTTCTCATGATTCAAAATTAATTTAATTCATCAATGGATTTAGGATCTATTCTCAATCCCTTACTCATAGTACTCGAAAGGTATATGCTCTTTATGTATGTTCCTTTAGCAGCCGCAGGTTTAAGCTTGATTATGGTGTTGATGAATTCTTTCGCATTTTGAGTGATCTGTTCCGGTGTGAAAGAAATCTTACCTATTGATGTATGGACAATGCCGGCTTTGTCTACCTTAAAGTCAATCTTACCTTGTTTAACTTCACTGATAGCTTTAGCTACATCCATCGTAACAGTACCGCTTTTGGGATTTGGCATAAGACCACGAGGACCTAATATGCGGGCTACTTGTCCGATTTTGCCCATAACCGACGGCATGGCAATAACAACGTCTATGTCAGTCCAGCCACCTTTTATCTTAGTAATGTATTCATCAAGGCCAACATAGTCTGCACCTGCTTGTTTTGCAGTTTCTTCTACTTCAGGCGGGCAAAGACAAAGGACACGAATTTCCTTTCCTGTTCCGTTGGGAAGTGAAACTGCACCGCGAACCATTTGGTTCGATTTGCGTGGATCAACACCAAGACGGACGTCAATATCAAGCGAAGCATCAAACTTTGTAGTGGTAATTTCTTTAACCAAAGTAGATGCTTCTTTTAATGTGTACATCTTCCCAGCTTCAATCTTCCCAGCTACAGACTTTTGATTTTTTGTCAGTTTACTCATGTTTCAATTGAAGTTTAATTTATTCGTTAGGGAAGTCCCCTTTTATTGATATACCCATGCTACGTGCCGTTCCTGCTACCATTTTCATTGCTGATTCTATGGTAAAGCAATTAAGATCCGGCATTTTGTCTTCGGCAATAGTGCGTACTTGATCCCAAGTAATTTCGGCTATTTTAGCGCGATTGGGCTCTGCTGATCCGCTTTTTTTCTTGGAAATTTCCAACAGTTGTATAGCAACAGGAGGAGTTTTTACTATAAACGAGAAAGACTTATCATTGTAATAAGTAATTACTACAGGTAAAACTTTGCCCGCTTTTTCCTTTGTCCTGGCATTGAACTGCTTGCAGAAATCCATTATGTTCAATCCCTTCGAACCAAGAGCAGGTCCTACGGGAGGAGAAGGATTTGCAGCGCCACCTTTAATCTGTAATTTGATTAATCCAGCAACTTCTTTTGCCATTTTTGTTTTTATTTGAATTTAGTTTATGATAGGAATCCGAATCGTACGTAACATTACTTTTCTTATTCCTTTTCAACTTGCATAAAGCCTAATTCAAGAGGAGTGTTGCGCCCGAATACCTTTACCATTACGGTAAGCTTCTTTTTATCGTTATTGATATTTTCAATAATGCCTACGAAATTACAGAAAGGACCTTCGGTTACTTTTACACTTTCACCTATTATGAAATTCGACGTGATTTCCTGGCTTTCATTCTCTAATTCGTCAACGCTTCCCAGAATTCTATTCACTTCGCTTTGGCGAAGTGGTGTAGGATTGTCAAGTCCTCCGAGAAACCCTAATACATTTGGGGTGTTACGTAGCTCATGTGCGATTTCTCCAATCAGATTGGCTTCTACCAACACATACCCTGGCAGATAGTTACGTTCTTTTACGACACGTTTTCCACTCGGCCCGGGATAAACCACCTTCTCTGTAGGAATGAGTACTTGTGATACAGCGTTATGAAAATGACCGTTTTTTATTCCGGATTCAATGTATTCTTTTACTTTGCTTTCCTTACCGCTGATAGCTCTAAGTACATACCATTTCATTGCAGATTCGACCATTGTCAGATAGTTTTTCAGTGCGGGTATACTTTTCCCATTATAAACTGGAACGCAGAATCCATCAGAAATACGACTAACGCAATGATTATGGAAGCTGTCAATACGACCACTGCGTTGCGTCCTAATTCCTGACGGCTTGGCCAAGTCGTCTTATACGCAAGTTCTTCATAAGATTGCTTGCAATATGCTAACGCTTTTTTTAACATATTCAATTCTTATTTTATAGCACGGGAAGAGAGGCTCGAACTCCCGACACCTGGTTTTGGAGACCAGTGCTCTACCAACTGAGCTATTCCCGTAATTTAAGGCTCCCATTCCTTTCGGAACAGGGGCCTTATGTTGTTTTGGTTTTTAAATCCTATTGATTAGTCGAGGATTTCGGTTATTTGACCGGAACCTACGGTACGGCCACCTTCACGGATTGCGAAACGAAGGCCTACGTTGAGAGCAACAGGGTAGATGAGCTCAACAGTGATTTCTACGTTATCGCCCGGCATAACCATTTCAGTTCCTTCGGGGAGGCTTATTTCACCCGTGCAGTCCATTGTACGGAGGTAGAACTGAGGACGGTATTTGTTTCCGAACGGAGTGTGACGTCCACCTTCTTCTTTCTTCAAAACGTAGATAGAAGCCTTGAAACCAGAGTGAGGAGTAATAGAACCCGGATGAGTAATTACCATACCACGCTTGATTTCTGTTTTATCGATACCACGAAGCAACAAACCAACGTTATCACCAGCTTCACCTTCGTCCAACAACTTACGGAACATTTCTACACCGGTAATCACAGACTTCTTGTCTTCGCCCAAACCGAGGATCTGAACTTCATCACCTACTTTCACAACACCAGTCTCGATACGACCAGTTGCTACAGTACCACGACCAGTAATAGAGAATACGTCCTCAACCGGCATCAAGAAAGGCTTTTCAACGTCACGAACAGGCTCCTGAATCCAAGTATCACAAGCGTCCATAAGTTCCATTACCTTATCTTCCCATTCAGGTACACCATTCAAGGCACCCAAAGCAGAACCACGGATAATCGGAGTATCTTCTTCGAAGTCATAAGCTGCCAACAGCTCACGCATTTCCATCTCAACGAGCTCCAACATTTCTTCGTCGTCAACCATATCGCACTTGTTCAAGAATACGACCAAACGCGGAACGTTTACCTGACGAGCCAACAAGATGTGCTCACGAGTTTGAGGCATCGGACCATCAGTTGCAGCAACTACGATGATAGCACCATCCATCTGCGCAGCACCAGTTACCATGTTCTTTACATAGTCGGC
>CAJKQZ010000029.1 GCA_905202115.1 uncultured Prevotellaceae bacterium
TGAGATATTTTAAAATATCTCAGACATATTTCAAATTATCTCAGAGATAATTTTTTTCTGCTGCGGGAGAAAAAACGAATAACGAAAAATGCCCGTCATAACAGCGGTGGCGGGAAACAAGAAACGGCAGATAAGAACCGAACAGTGGCATGGAGATGTTGCTTCATACATTGCGTGCGCCACAATAAGGACACGTGCCCTTGTGGCGCAGCTTGTTGCCGCAACGTCCGCACAGGTAGCGGTAAGTACGGTTGCGGCGGTAGCGCATAAAAGCGAATACCGCGTAAGCCACGAGCAGCAAGTAGCCTAAATAGAAAAACGTCGTTAGCGCGAAAACGAGATAAACCATAAGTGCCACGCCTGTCAGCGACAACAGATAAGGCAGCGCCCCTCCCCACCCGAGAATGCGCGACGTATCGTCCACAGTAGCGATAGCGAGAAGCACCACGAGCCATACACACGTTATCATGGCCGACAAGACAGGAGGGACTATAAAAGGGTTAAGCGTGGGATTGAAATAAAACTCCTGCCACGTTTCGGGCACAAAGTGCTGTATCGAGGCGTAAAGCACGGCAACAGCCGCAATGTCGAGACAGAGCAGCGAGGGGTAAAGGCTGTCTATGTCGTTGAAGTGGACAATCCTTATTTTCTTTTTCCTCACCAAGCGTATGAGGCATACCGCCGCCACAACAACCGCGAGAACGCACAATGCAAGGTTACGCCGGTTGCCGAAAAAGTGGATGAACTTTGAAATCGGGTCGTCGGGGGCAGCTTTTTTCAACAGGTCGCTTTCGTGAAGCCACCCTATGGTATACTGGTCGCGGGCCACCTTTATCCATACGGTATCGACAGCATCGGCAGGGACATAAACAAAATCTGCCACCACAAGAAGGTCGTTTTCGTACACGCACACCGTATCGCCGAACGAGCCCACAGGATCGGCAGGCGTGGAGGGCAGCAGCACAATGCTGTCGGCGCTCACGCAGAAATTGTAGTTCTGCGAATAGTGATGATTGCGGGCAAAAAGAATCGAATCGCGCTGCCCTGCAGTGTAATCCCAATCTATATCGAGGGCGGAGCGCCTGTAAGTGCACGACGTAACGGCCATGAAAAGCGTCAACACGGCAATTGCGGGCAATATGACTTTCTTAATCGGCATAAACCTTCATATAACAGCGACTGCAATCGAATTCAAGTCTGAAACGGCGCCCGTCGTCAAGGCGCAAATAAAGCTCGGAAGGCAGACGTCGGGCGTTTTTCTCGCGCAAGCAGGCCCCGAGAGCGTGACGAAGGCAAAAGCGGCAGGTCATTATCGCGGCGTCATGCGGAGCGCTCATCTCATAAGCGGGAGCAACCGAAGTGGCTCCGCACCTGCGGTAAAACTCACGCGCGGTGACATTGGCCACATTATAGCTGAAATCTATTTCCTTGTTGCCGGATGTTATGGTTCCACGGCTGCGCACCGGAATACGCTCCACCCGCGCGGCCGTCTGCATGTGGGCCGCCACGGCGTCGCGACGCACTGCCACCAAAACCGACGAAGGAATGAAGCGCTCCCCGTCGAGGCGCAAATCCACACTTCGGGCACAAAAAAGAGTATCACCAAGACGCGACAGCTGCCGCCGCAGATTTTCCTGCTGCGGAGTTCGGGCGTCTTCGTGGGGATAAGAGAACGGGAAAACGGTTCTGCGACCCAATTCGTCGGAAAGTTCGAGCGAATATCCGTCGGGCGTTTCGGAAAAAACCATATCCACATCCAAACGACGCTCGGCCGAAGCCTTAGACAACTGACGTTCGAACGCAGAATCGCTATTGCGGAACAAACGTGTATGCTTCTGCAGCCTTTCGGGCATGGACGAGGGAAAAAGTCGGTTGCCTTCGGCGCGATTCACACGGAAACCGCGAAGCGTTCCTTCGGAATCGAAGAAACAAAGTCCGTCGCCGTTGTGAAACGAAGCCAGTCCGGCCACCGTAAAACTGTCGCGGCGCATTTCCTTTACTTCGCCGACCGGTTCGCCTGTGCTCTTGGGCGTGTTTGCCGACAGCATGCCGCGCGAACGCTCCGTAAGGAAATAGTCGGTAAAGCCGCGATTGAAACTTTTCTCGGGAACTGGTTCGAAATCAATCGAGGAAATGCCTGCCGAAGCCCTTTCGTATTCATCGCGGCGGGCAAGAACCTCGTCAATGCGGCGGCGGTAGAACGCCGTGACGTTCTTTACATACGAAACGTCCTTGAGCCGCCCTTCTATTTTAAACGAACTTACGCCCGCGTCGATCATTTGTTCTATGTAACGGTTGCGGTTCATATCGCGCAGCGAGAGAAGGTGTTTTCTCTGCATGATAATGTCCCCGCCGGAAGTTTCGAGATTGAAAGGAAGACGGCAGAACTGCGCGCATTCGCCTCTGTTGGCGCTGCGGCCAAAACAATATTGCGAAGCATAGCACCTGCCGCTCAGACTTACGCACAACGCCCCGTGAACAAAAGCTTCGAGCCTGACTTCGGGGCACGCAGCATGGATTTCGCCTATCTCGCCGAGCGAAAGTTCGCGGGCAAGCACAACGGTGTCGAACCCCTCGTTGTAAAGGCGGCGCACCTTGTCGGGCGTGCGGTTGTCGGTCTGCGTGCTGGCGTGAAACGGAATTGGCGGAAGCGGCATGGAAAGAAAAGCGGCGTCCTGCACGATGAAAGCATCCGCACCTGCGTCGTACAAAGAACGGGCAAGGCTCTGAACTTCTTCCAGCTCGGAATCGTAAAGTATGGTGTTGAGGGTAACATATACCTTTGCCCCGAAAACATGTGCGAACTCGGCCAGCCGACGTATATCGTCGGGCGAATTCGAAGCCGAGGCACGCGCGCCGAACTTTGAGGCCCCTATATAAACAGCGTCGGCGCCATGCTTTATGGCCTCAATGCCTGTGTCAGCATTGCGGGCGGGAGCAAGAAGTTCTATTTTTCGTTTGGCTTTCAAAGATGTATAAGTTTACTTTTTACCCCCGATAAAAAACACTTCCGGAAACACATTCATCAAAAGCGGAAGACATGCAGAAAAACGCCTTGTCATCATGCGGAACGAAAACGTCCGCAAAAAATCAGGGCTTTTTGTTTACATAATAATTGAGCCAGTTGGAATAAAACAAATCGGCCGGCTTTTGCCATGAATAGTTTATTCCTTTCTTCGGATTGTCTTCCACATAATAATTCTCGGGAGGAGCTATTTCAAGCCCGCGACCTAAATCGCGGCGGTATTCGTTGTCGAGAGTGGCAGGTGAATATTCGAGATGTCCCATTACGAAAAATTCGCTGCGGTTAACAGGTTTTACTATCCCCACGCCGGAACGTTCGCCCTCAACGAAAATCTCGAGATCCGCAACGCGGTCTATATCTTCTCGGCGAACTTCGGTGTAACGGCTGTTTGGCATGTTGAAACGCTCTTCCAATCCGTGAAAGATAGGCAGGCCTGAACGCTGAAGACGCTGCTCGTAAACGCCGAACAGCTTATGAGGCAAATCGTATTTGGGAACACCGTAATGATGATAGAGCCCCACCTGCGCGCCCCAGCAAAGATAAACGGCAGAACGTATCTCGGTGCGAGACCAGTCGAAAATCTCTATGAGTTGTTCCCAATAACGCACACTTTCAAAGGGAATACGCTCCACAGGTGCGCCGGTTACAATCATACCTTCGTACTGCTGCGGCGCAAGTTCGTCGAAATTCCGATAAAAAGCGTCCATGTGCTCCTGTGGAGTGTTTTTGTATTGCTGGCCGCGGATTTTCATCGGAATAAGCTGCACATGAAGATCGGTTTTCGATAACTGACGCGAAATATCAAGCTCCGTTACAGCCTTTATGGGCATCAGATTAAGGAGCAATATGCGCAAAGGTTCGACCCCCTCGGGAACTTCATCGTAAACAACGATTCCCTGAGAGCGCAGCTCCTTGATTGCCGGCAGATTTTTAGGAACGTACAAAGGCATGTCGTTACTCCTTATTTATATAGTCAATGTATCGCTGTTATTTTATGACATAATGCGGAAAAATCCTGTTTTCCGATTTACCGTACCGCAGAACGGACGCAAAGCAACGGACAGAATTTTCCGAATTTCTTCCGGCACTCCCGCCTACTGCGGAAATGCAGGAAGAAATAATGTGTTACCAAATATCTACACGCTCGTTTTCGGGCACATAAAGCTTGCTGTCCTTTTTCACATTGAATGCCTTGTACCAGGCTTCGATGTGAGGAAGCGCACCATTAACTCTCCAGCGTCCGAGAGAGTGAGGATCGCTTTTTGTGCGCTTGCGTATTTCCTCATCCGTGATGTTGGCACCCCAAACATTGGCATACGCAAGGAAGAAACGTTGGTCGGGAGTAAATCCGTCGGCGCTGTCGAGCGGAGCTTCTTCCATAGCGTTCTGCAGAGCCTTGTATGCAACCTGCAATCCTCCGTGATCGGCAAGATTCTCGCCCAAAGTGAGCGCACCATTGCCTTTAAGTCCCGGAAGTACCTCGATATTGCTAAAGAAATCGTTCATAACCTGCGCACGTTTCTTGAAATTATCAGCATCTCCCTTAGTCCACCAATCTTTCAGGTTTCCTTCCTTATCGAACTGGCGTCCCTGATCATCGAATCCGTGCGTCATCTCATGCCCTATGACTACGCCGATAGCACCGTAGTTGAAAGCGTCATCTGCTGCCGGATCGAAGAACGGAGGCTGCAATATTCCGGCGGGGAAACAGATTTCGTTCGTCGTAGGATTGTAGTAAGCGTTTACCGTCTGCGGATTCATATACCACTTCGTGCGGTCAACTTTCTTGTTAACGGTGCGGTTTATTTCATAGTCGGTTGAATATTCGTTCGCAGCTGCAACATTTTCATACAGTGAGCGTGTGCTGTCGATTTCCAGCTTTGTATAATCGCACCAAGTGTCGGGATAACCTATCTTCACGTAGAAGTGAGCCAGTTTGTCAAGAGCTTTGGCTTTCGTTGTGTCGCTCATCCAGGTCTGGGCCTGTATTCTCTGACCGAGAGCTTCCTGGAGATTCTTCACGAGCTTGAGCATACGCGTTTTCGACGACTCGGGGAAATATTTCTCGGCGTACATCTTGCCTACTCCCTCGCCTATTATGCTTTCGACCAACCCAACGGAACGTTTCCACAACGGACGCTCCTCTTTAAGTCCCGACATAACCTTTCCATAGAAGTCAAAACGTATTTTCCGCACCGTATCGCTAAGGAATGGCGCGGCCGCGTCGAGCATATGAAACTGCATATAAACTTTCTGTGCTTCTACGGGCACATTCGTCACTATATTTTCTATTTCATGAATTGCTTCGGGCTGGCCGACGCTTATTTCTTTGAATTCGGGGAACCCAAGCGTAGAGAAGTAAGTTTTCCAGTCTATTCCCTGATAATCTTTTACAAACTGCTCAAACGTCATTTTATTATAGTTCGACGACGGGTCGCGAAGCTCTACCGCACTGCGCGATGCCTTCGCTATCCGCGTTTCTATATCCATGACGTTTTCCATTTTCTTCTGTGCAGTTTCGGGAGCGTCGCCATAAGTTTCGAACATCTTCACGATATAATCCTTGAAAGCGTTGCGGATTTTAAGCGTCGCGCTGTCGCTGTCGAGATAATACTCTTTTTCGCCGAGTGTAAGACCTCCCTGTCCAATCTGCACAAGGTTCATCTCACTGTTTTTTATATCGGCGTCAACCGATGTGCTGAAATATCCGTCAAGTCCGCGGCGTTCAAGTAAAGCCATTGTCTTAACCAAATCGGCCGGTGTGGATATTTTGTCTATTTCCGCCATATCCTTGCGCAAAGGTTCCACACCTTCTCTGTTCTTGCGCACGCTGTCCATAGCGAGACTGTAAAGTTCTCCTATCTTCTGGGCAATGGAACCGTCTTCCTGCTTGTTGGCAGACAGGTCTTCTATTAGTTCCCGCAACTGTTTGCTGTTGTTTTCGTAAAGCTGCTCAAAAGTACCATAGCGTGAGTAATCCGCAGGCAGGGGATGATTTTTCATCCATCCACCGCAGGCATACTGATAAAAGTCATCGCCCGGACTTACACTGGTATCGAGATTCTCAGACTGGATACCGGTTGTAAAAGCGTTATTGTTGCAGGACGCTGTAAAAGCTGCAACCGCCATTGTCGAAACCACCATTTTTAAATTCATAGCTGTTATATTTTTATTCTCCGTTACTTGTAAGAATTTATATTTAGCGCCATGCTACGACGCGTTTCAGTTTTCGTTTTTGAAGTTATCCAGTTCTTCTTCGGCGCGTTCCCACTCTTCCATTGCCTTTGCGAGCTGTTTGTTCATTGTACCGTGACGGGCAAAGAGTTCTGCGTCGGCGGCATTAGCAGGGTCGTTCATCCGGTCTTCGAGCATTTTCACCGCAGCCTCGAGCTCCGTCACCGTTTTCTCGGCTTCAGAGGCAGCACGCTCCAACTTGCGCAAACGCTTGGCCTGCTCCTTTTGCTGTTCATAGGCCACGCGACCTCCGTCCAAAGCAACCGTTTTTGTTTCGCTCTTCGCCGCGGCGGGACGCTGCAACTCAGAGAGCGATTCGATTTTGTTCTTTTCAAGAAAATCGTATATGCCGCCAAGATATTCTTTCACCTTTCCTCCGCCGAATTCGTAGACTTTGGTAACAAGCCCGTCAAGGAAATCGCGGTCGTGACTTACGATGACGGCTGTTCCGTCGAAAGCCCGGATAGCTTCTTTCAGCACATCTTTCGTGCGCATGTCGAGGTGGTTGGTAGGCTCGTCGAGAATGAGGAAGTTCACCGGTTCGAGAAGCAGACGTATCATGGCAAGACGGCTGCGCTCGCCGCCCGAAAGGAATTTCACGTACTTGTCGCCGGCCTCGCCGCCAAACATGAAAGCCCCGAGTATGTCGCGGATTTTAAGACGTACCTCTCCGCGCGCCACACGGTCTATGGTGTCGAACACGGTAACGTCGTCGTCGAGCAGCTGCGCCTGATTCTGCGCATAATATCCTATCTCCACATTATGCCCTATCGCAAGTTTACCCTCAAAAGGTATCTCGCCCATAATGCACTTTACCAGCGTAGATTTTCCCTCGCCGTTCTTACCTACGAAAGCCACTTTCTCGCCGCGGCGTATCGAAAGCGTCACTCCCGAGAAGACTGTATGACTGCCGTAGCTCTTTTCTACATCCTCGCATATCAGCGGAAAATCGCCGCTCCGCACACAAGGCGGAAATTTAAGGTGAAGCGACGCATTGTCCACCTCGTCCACCTCGATAGGCACCATTTTCTCAAGATGTTTCAGGCGGCTCTGCACCTGCGCTGCCTTAGTGGGCTTATAGCGGAAGCGTTCCACGAAACTCTTTATGTCGGCAATCTCTTTCTGCTGGTTTTCGTAAGCCCGCTGCTGCTGTTCGCGGCGCTCGGCCCGCAGTTTCACATACTCGTCGTAGCCCACGCGATAATCGGTTATCCTACCGACGCTTATTTCCATTGTACGGTTGGTAACGTTGTTCAGAAAAGCGCGGTCGTGGCTCACGAGCAACACCGAACACGAAGCTCCCGCAAGAAAGCGTTCGAACCATTGAATGCTCTCTATGTCGAGATGATTCGTAGGTTCGTCGAGCAACAGCAGGTCGGGGCTCTGCAAAAGAATCTTGGCCAGTTCTATACGCATTCGCCAGCCGCCGGAGAACTCGCTCGTGGGACGATCGAAATCGCTCCTCTCAAAACCTAAGCCTATAAGCGTGCGTTCGGTAGCGGCACGGCAGTTGTCGCCGCCCACTATCTGGAAACGCTCGTTCTCACGCGTATACCGCTCAACAAGCGCCATGTATTCCTCACTATCATAGTCGGTACGCTCCGACAGCTCAGCGTTCATGGCCTCGATACGGCCGCGCATTCTCTCGATTCCGGCAAAAGCCTTCTCGGTTTCCTGCATTACCGTCTGCGTATCGCTCAGTTTCATCACCTGCGGCAGATAGCCCACAGTGGCGTCGCGACTTATGCTCACCGTTCCCGACGTAGGCTTCTGCAGCCCTGCCAGAATCTTGAGCAAGGTGGACTTTCCCGCACCGTTCTTTCCCACAAGCGCCACGCGCTCGCGGTCGCCTATAACGAAAGTAGCGTTGCTGAAAAGCGGACGCGCTCCGAATTCCACCGAAAGTCCCTCGACCGATACCACCTTATGTAAAAGTTTGATAAAACGTGTGCAAATATAACAAAAGGCAAGCGCAGAGCAAAATGAGCTCGCTCATTTTCTCTGCCGAGCCGCCAAGTATGCGGCTTCGGCCGCGTCTTTAACGACCTTAATGACTTTAAAGTCGTTAAAGACACGACAGAAGCCGCAAACTTGGCGGCTCGGCAAAGAAAATGAGCAAGCTCATTTTGTTCTGCAATCGCCTTTTGCGGGATATTTCAGCTAAGCTGCAATATAATGGCGGCTCGGCAAAGAAAATGAGCAAGCTCATTTTGCTCTGCACTCGCCTTTTGCTATATTTGCAGAACAATAAACACAATACACCGTGAGAAACATTACAAAACCTTTAGTCATCGCATTCATTCTGCTGTTTTCATTTGCAGAAAACACCGAGGCACAACTCCCATTGGCCGATCCGTACATCTTTGTGGAAAACGACACATATTATATATATGGTACAGGCTCGGACCAGGGAATACCGGTATATACTTCAAAAGACCTCAAAACGTGGAAAGCGCAGGGCATTGCCCTCAATAAGAAAGACACCAACATCCCCAAATGGTTCTGGGCTCCCGAAATATATAAAATAGGTAAAAAATATTACATGTATTTCTCTGGCGACGAGCACCTCTATGTTGCCGTGGCCGACTCTCCTCTCGGCCCGTTCAAACAATGCGGCAACGGAGAACCCATGATAAAGGAAAAAGCCATAGACTCCTCCATATTCTTCGACAAGAAAGGCAAGCCGTGGATATGCTACGTGCGCATGAACGACGGCAACAACGTATGGGTAGCACCGCTCAACAAAGACTACATCTCGTTCGACGAGAGTAAAGCAATACACGCTTTCAGCGTTTCGCAGGACTGGGAACGCGCTCAGGCACGCGTAAACGAAGGCCCGTGCGTTTTCAGAAAAGGGAAAAAATACTATATGATTTATTCGGCAAACGATTACCAAAGCCAGAAATACGGCCTCGGACTCGCCGTAGCCGACAAGCCCGAAGGCCCGTGGATAAAGCGCGCCGACAATCCTTTCCTGCAATGCCCCGACACACTTGTGGGAGTTGGCCATAATTCTTTCTTCACCGACCTCGAAGGCAAGCTGCGCATTGTTTTTCACGCCCACAAGGACAAGGCGCACATACACCCGAGGATGAGCTACATCGGCACACTGCAATTCGCAGACCCGAAAGACAAAGACCACCTTACGGTTGCTGAAAAATACATCGCACCCGTTCTCGAAAAATAAAAAGGCCGAGGCATTCACTGCCGCTTCAAAATAACGGATGTCCCCGAAATCCTGTCGGATTTCGGGGACATCCGTTATAATTATCAGTTTCTTTTACGCCACACGCACGAACAACCGCGCGCAAAAGGCAATCAGAATCAATAAGCTTTCTTGTAAAGCTCGAGAATTATCTCTTCGGTAACATCGCGCGGATTGCCCGGCGTGCAAACGTCGTTCATGGCAGCCTTTGCAAGGCGCGGCAAATCGTTTTCGGTTATGCCTTTGCCCAGATCGCGCAAATGCTGAGGAATTCCAACGCGCACCGAAAGTTCCTTCACGGCATTCACGGCCGCACCGGCAGCTTCTTCGGGCGTCATGCCCTCCTTGTAAACATTCATTGCTTTGGCAATCATAACGAACTTGTCGAGAGCCGCCGGAGCGTTGTATTCCATAACGATAGGAAGCAACAAAGCGTTGGCAACTCCGTGGGCGACATCGAAGATTGCCCCAAGCGGATGAGCCATGCCGTGAACGACGCCGAGACCTACGTTCGAGAAAGCCATACCTGCTATGTATTGCGCCACAGCCATGCCGTTGCGTGCTTCGGCATTGGTAGGTTCGTTTACAGCTGTCTCGAGATAACGCGTAATCATCTCTATTGCCTTAATCTCGAACATGTCGCTCATTTCCCAGGCGCCTTTGGTGGTAAGTCCCTCTATTGCGTGAGTAAGAGCGTCGAGCCCCGTTGCAGCGGTAAGCCCTTTGGGAAGAGTATACATAAGTTCGGCGTCGACAATAGCTATTGCAGGAATATCGTTCGGGTCGACGCAAACCATTTTCTTTTCGTTCTTTTCATCGGTGATAACGTAGTTTATCGTCACTTCGGCGGCTGTTCCTGCAGTAGTAGGTAGCGCGATGATAGGCACCGACTTGTGTTTGGTGTTGGCCACGCCTTCGAGCGAAACAACGTCGCTGAACTCGGGATTGTTGGTTATTATTCCGATAGCTTTCGACGTGTCCATTGACGAACCGCCGCCGATAGCGAGAATAAAGTCCGCCCCACTCTTGCGAAAGGCTTCAACGCCGTTCTTGACATTAGTAACGGTGGGATTCGGCTTTATATCGCTGAATACTTCGTAAGGAATTCCCGCACCGTCAAGAACTTCAAGCACCTTGCCGGTAACACCGAATTTCACAAGGTCTTTGTCGGAAGCCACAAAAGCCTTGTGCAGTCCCAGACGTGCTATTTCGCCGGGCAGCTCTTTGCGTGCACCAGGGCCGAAATAAGAAACTTCGTTCAAAATAAATCTGTTAATCATAATCAATCTGTTTTTATAAGGTAATTACTTTCTGTTATGTTTTCATGCAACTACAAACCTACTCTTTCCGCAACAGTTGGTGCAGAAACAGGTTTCACACAATAAAGACACTGTATGTTCTGTCACAAATGTAGCAATTATATTCAATTTCACATGAAAAGAACGTAATATTAAGCCGCTTTTTTATTGCATGAGGTAAACAGCACGTATAAACAACGCTTTTTTATGGTGCAGGAAAGGCGTTTGTCAATCAAAAACCATGCCGAAAAACACGCCGATAGCTTTTCAGCTCCCCCGTACAAAAGTGCGGAAAAATTATCTCAGACATATTTTGAATTATCTCTGAGATATTTTAAAATATGTCTGAGATAATTTTTTTTACATGCGGGAAGTTTTTTTTCGCGCCAAAACGTTTCTTATGTCAATCTTATTTCCGAATTTTTATTCCACAATAATCAACAGCAATCAATATATAATGTATCCCTTTCACTTCATCCTGACTTTAACGAAAGAACGTTTTTAAATTCTGCTACCATATTAATAGGAATAAGAATACAGAATTTCGTATTTTTGCAGCAATTTAGTGCAATATGCCCCTAAGCGGGCATATTTTGCGAAAAAACGAAAAAAACGTAATAAAATGGAACTCGCAAGCAAATACAATCCCGCCAACGTTGAGAAAAAATGGTATGAATATTGGCTGAAACACAAACTTTTCAGTTCAAAACCCGACAACCGCGAACCTTACACGATAGTAATTCCGCCTCCCAACGTAACAGGAGTGCTGCACATGGGGCACATGCTCAACGAAACGATACAGGACATCCTCGTGCGCCGTGCGCGCATGGAAGGCAAAAACGCCTGCTGGGTGCCCGGCACCGACCATGCCTCGATAGCCACCGAGGCTAAGGTAGTAGCGCGACTGGCCGAGCGCGGTATCAAAAAAACAGACCTCACTCGTGACGAGTTCCTCAAACATGCGTGGGAATGGACCGACGAGCACGGCGGCATCATACTGAAACAATTACGCCGTCTCGGAGCGTCGTGCGACTGGGACAGAACTGCGTTCACAATGGACGAGACCCGCTCGCGAAGCGTGATAAAAGTATTCTGCGACCTCTATCGCAAAGGGCTTATATACCGCGGAGTACGAATGGTAAACTGGGATCCGAAAGCGCAGACCGCACTATCGGACGAAGAAGTGATTTACAAGGAAGAACACAGCAAACTGTACTATCTGCGCTACTTCGTGGAGAATCCGCAACCAGGCGAAAAACAATACGCCATAGTAGCCACTACCCGTCCTGAGACAATCATGGGCGACACAGCCATGTGCATTAATCCCACCGACGAGAAAAACACATGGCTCAAAGGAAAGAAAGTGATTGTTCCGCTCGTAAACCGCGTGATTCCGGTAATCGAGGACGAATATGTGGACAAGGAATTCGGAACCGGCTGTTTGAAAGTAACTCCCGCCCACGACATAAACGACTACATGCTGGGCGAGAAACACAACCTCGAAAGCATAGACATTTTCAACGACGACGGAACCATATCGGAGGCAGGTGGCCTGTACGTGGGAATGGACCGCTTCGATGTGCGCGAACAGATAGAAAAGGATCTCGAAAAAGCAGGTTTGCTGGAACGCGTGGAAGACTACGACAACAAGGTAGGCTGCTCGGAACGCACACACGTACCCATAGAGCCCAAGCTCTCAATGCAATGGTTCCTGAAAATGAAACATTTTGCTGACATCGCCCTTCCGCCCGTGATGAACGACGAGATAAAATTCTACCCCGCAAAATACAAGAACACTTACCGTCACTGGTTAGAGAATATAAAGGACTGGTGTATTAGCCGCCAGCTGTGGTGGGGGCACAGAATACCCGCCTACTACCTGCCCGAGGGCGGTTTCGTAGTGGCCGAGACACCTGAAGAGGCAGTTGAACTCGCACGCAGCAAAAGCGGCAACGACAAACTCACTATCGACAACCTGCGTCAGGACGAAGAAGCGCTCGACACCTGGTTCTCTTCATGGTTGTGGCCTATATCGCTCTTCGACGGCATAAACCAGCCGGACAACAACAAGGAATTCGATTATTATTACTCCACGAACGATTTGGTTACGGGGCCCGACATTATTTTCTTCTGGGTGGCGCGCATGATAATGGCCGGCTACGAATTTACCGGCCGGAAACCATTCGGAAATGTATACTTCACCGGTATCGTTCGCGACAAGTTAGGACGCAAGATGTCCAAATCGCTCGGAAATTCTCCCGACCCGCTCGCACTGATCGACCAATACGGCGCCGACGGAGTGCGCATGGGCATGATGTTGTCGGCTCCCGCAGGCAACGATATTCTGTTCGATGAAAGTCTGTGTGAACAAGGACGCAATTTCTGCAATAAAATATGGAACGCATTCCGGCTGATCGAAGGCTGGAACGTTGATGAAGCCGCAACACAGCCCGCTACATCGGCAACAGCAGTGGAATGGTTTACGGCAAAGCTCAAGCAAAGCGGAGAAACCCTTGCCGATCTGTTCTCGAAGTATCGCCTTAGCGAAGCGCTCATGGAGGTCTACAGCCTGTTCCGTGACGAATTTTCAAGCTGGTATCTCGAAATGATTAAACCGACATACGGCTGTCCTATCGACAAGTCAACGTATGAAGCGACGCTTTCTATCTTCGAAAAGCTGCTTCAACTGCTTCACCCGTTCATGCCGTTCATCACAGAAGAGCTTTGGCAACATCTGCGCAAGCGTGCCGACGGCGAAAGCATAATGTACAGCGCTATAAAATCCGGCAACGAAGCTGCTGCAGACGATTCCGTAATCGCAGATATCGACACAGTGAAAGATATTGTAACAAACATTCGTGCCGTAAGAGCCTCTAAAAACATTTCTCCGCGCGAAGAACTCACGCTGAACGTTATCGGAGAAAAACCCGCCGAAAAATATTGCCTTGTAATCAAGAAAATGGGCAATATAAAAGAGATAGCAACTATCGACTCGAAAGACGACGTATCTTCGTCGTTCATAGTTGGCACAACAGAATATGCAATTCCTCTTGGAGAGCTTATCGACGTAAACGCAGAAATAGAAAAAGCGCAGGCCGAGCTCGAACATTTAGAAAACTTCCTGGCTTCTATCGAGAAAAAGCTATCCAACGAAAACTTTGTGGCCCATGCTCCGCAAAAAGTAGTAGACATAGAGCGTAAAAAACAAAGCGATACCCTCAGCAAAATAAACACTCTGCGCGAAACGCTCAAAAATCTGAAATAAACAAGGAAGAAACGGCAAAGACAAGCAACAAATGGAAATATAAACAAGAAAGGAGCCAACGGGAAAGCAGTTGCAAAATCCTTTTTCACATCAACATAGCTTCATTTGCCAGACCTTTCATAAAACAATTATGAGCAGACACATATTTTCAGCAACATTGTTCAAAATAATGGTATCAGCCGTTATTTGTTGCAATGTAGCATTCGGAAAATCGACCGCCGGCAATAACACTGGCGACACGATACGGCATGCAACCGTATTGAAAGACACGATTTCCGTAAGTTTGCTGACTTGTGCGCCAGGGCCTTTAATATATGAACTGTACGGCCATACGGCCATAAGAATAAAAATTCTCACAACGGGAGACGACCTCGCATTCAACTACGGAATGTTCGACTTTAGAAAGCCAAATTTCGTAATGCGCTTTATTAAAGGAGAAACAGACTATATGCTGGGCGTTTATCCGTTCGATGATTTTTTGGAAGAATACAAAGAAAGAGGCTCCGACGTAACAGAACAATCACTCAACCTTACACCGGAGGAAAAAGAAAGACTTCTGTATTCTTTGGTCAGAAACGCGCTACCCGCGAATTGTGTTTATCGCTACAATTTCTTTTACGCAAACTGCACATCGAAAGCTCGCGATATGATAGAACGCTGCATTGACGGGAAAATCGTATATCCTTATGATGAAAAGCCGGAATCCTTTCGCGAAATAATACACATATATACGAAGAACAATCCGTGGGCAGAATTCGGACAGGATCTTTTGCTCGGAGCAGGCGCCGACAAGCCTATATCGCAGCGAGAGAAAATGTTTGCTCCGCTTTTCCTAAAAAAATATGTCGACAAAGCTATAATTGTTTCTGACAACGGTTTGGAAAGACCTTTGGTTAACAGCACAAAAACGATAAAGCCTTATAAAGAAACTAAACAAGCTGCCGGTTTTTTCTTATCCCCGTCGATTACATTTGGCACGCTTTTAGTTCTGACAATTATATTATGTTTTATCGAGCTGAAAACGAAAAAAATATTCTGGGGCCACGAACTATTGCTAAGACTCGCTCAAGGAATTGCAGGCTGTATAATAGCTTTCTTATTCTTATGTTCCGAACACCCGACAGTAAAATCCAACTGGCTGCTCGTAATTCTGAATCCTATACCTATTATATATGTAGCATTCCGCATAAGAAATATCAAAAAACGCAAATACGACTTTTTTGTTCCAGTGGCATTTGCCATAGAAGCATTGTTTTTTGTAGCAATGCCTTTCATTCCGCAGAATTTCAGCTTTGCAGTTTACTGTTTTGCACTATCTTTGTGCTTGCATTCAGGTACATGCACATACTTACAGCATAAACTAAAATGGAAAAAAGCCGCATAATAACAACCCTGCTCGCAGGATTTACATTAACTATAATAAAGGCGCAAACTGTGCCGGCTGTACCGAAATTGGTAGTAAACATTACTATAGACCAGCTACGGACAGATTACATGGAAGCATTTGCCCCGCTTTTCGGCGACGGCGGTTTTAAAAGGCTTTTAAAAGAAGGTCGTACATACAATCAGGTAGAATATTCCTCCTCTCGTCTGGACCGCGCTTCTGCCATAGCAACGATTTCTACCGGAGCCACACCCTACGACAACGGAATTGTAGGAGTGAAATGGCTGGATAGGGAAACTTTACAGCCTGTCAACTGTGTGGACGACAAATACTATGAAGGAATAAACACAGAAGAAAATTCATCGGCCCGACGTCTTTCCGTTTCGACAATAAGCGATGAATTAAAGGTTGCAACATCAGGTAAATCCATAGTATATGCCATAGCTCCTTTCAAAGATGCCGCTATCATTAGTGCTGGGCATGCAGCCGACGGCGCTGTTTGGATAAACGACCAGACCGGCAAATGGTGCACATCCAAATATTATGAAACACTTCCGGCCTGGGCACATACATTGAATGAATATAAGCCGATAAGCAAACAAATAAAAGATTACTCTTGGGTTCCTTCGTCTGACCTCGTTGGTAATTTCAATTATTTTCTCTCGGGCGGAATGGCCCAACCTTTCAAACACAAATTCGAAGGCCCAGGAGCGATAAAAAAATTCAAAGAAAGCGGCCCTATAAACGAAGAGATAGCAGACGCAGCCATAACCTGCCTGCAAGGAACCATGATAGGGTCTGATGCTGTTACCGACTATCTCGCCATTACTTTATACGCTGGAAATTATAAACATCTTGCAGCGGCTGATAGTCCGATGGAAATGCAAGACACATACGTAAGAATTGATAATGCCTTAAACAAACTTTTCACAGAGATAGACAAAAAAGTAGGCATAACCAATACTATTTTCGTAGTGACTTCCACAGGTTATGTAGACAGCAAAACAGAAGATCTGTCAAAATACCGTATTCCTTCCGGAACCTTCTACATCAATAGAACAGCCGCTTTGCTTAACATGTATCTTATCGCCGTGTACGGGCAAGGGCAATATGTTGAGGCGTGTCACGGTTCGGAAATGTATTTGAACCACAAACTTATAGAAGAAAAACAACTTAATTTCTCAGACATACTACAACGCTGCGAGAGTTTTCTGATCGACATCTCAGGAATAAAAGACGTCTATACTTCTACCCGTCTTCAATTAGGCGCATGGACTCCAGGAATAAGCAAAATCCGCAACGGATACAATCCTAAATGTTCCGGCGACATTCTCATAGAAGTCGCACCTGGCTGGATGCTCGTTAACGAAAACACAAACGAGACATGTTATTCGAGCGAAGCATACGTACCATTTCCTCTCTTTTTATTTGGGAGCAATATCAAACCGGAAAAAATCGAGACTCCTATAACCGTTGAACGCATTGCACCCACATTAGCTGCGTTTCTTAGGATTCGCGCACCAAATGCATGTTCTGCCACACCTTTAGAAAGAACAAGGTAATTGCGATATCAAAAAATATAAACGGTTAAAACTAAAAACAGAAAATAAAAACAATATGGATTTCAATAAATTATTAAGTAAACTGCTCGGTAATAAATCAACTCGGGATATGCGTGAAATACAACCCTGGGTTGAAAAAATAAAAAAGGCAGAACCTGCAATCCAATCACTCGACAATGATAGTCTACGTGCAAAGACGCAGGAATTTCGCGAACAAATACAAAATTCGGCTAAAGACATAAAAGCAAAAATAGAAGAGCTTAAAGCAAAAATAGAAAATACTAATATTGAGGACAGAGAAGTTATCTTCAATCAAATAGATAAACTCGAAAAAGAAGTCTTGGAACGCTATGATTCCGAGCTTGAAAAGATTCTTCCTGAAGCATTCGCTATCGTTCGTGAGACAGCCCGACGATTTACCGAAAACGAAGAGATAACAGTCCAGGCTACAGATTTTGATCGTGAACTGGCAGCTAAGCACGATTTCGTAAAAATTGAAGACGACAAGGCTATTTATCAAAACCATTGGATTGCCGGAGGAAACGACACCAAATGGAATATGATTCATTACGACGTGCAACTTTTCGGCGGAGTTGTACTTCATCAAGGAAAGATTGCCGAAATGGCGACCGGTGAGGGAAAAACACTTGTAGCAACTCTTCCTGTTTTTCTCAACGCCCTCACAGGGAACGGCGTTCACGTAGTAACAGTCAACGACTATTTAGCAAAGCGCGACTCCGAGTGGATGGGTCCCTTGTACATGTTCCACGGTCTAAGTGTTGACTGCATAGACAAACACCAGCCAAACAGCGAAGCTCGCCGAAAAGCTTATCAGGCCGACATCACTTTCGGAACGAACAACGAGTTCGGCTTCGACTACCTTCGCGACAATATGGCAGTCAGCCCTGAAGACCTCGTTCAACGCTCCCACAACTATGCAATTGTCGACGAGGTAGACTCCGTCTTGATTGACGACGCACGTACGCCGTTGATTATTTCAGGGCCGGTTCCCAAAGGCGACGACCAGATGTATGAGCAATACCAGCCGTTGGTTGAAAAACTCGTAAACGTACAGCGGCAACTCGCAACGAAATATCTTGCCGACGCAAAACAACTGATTACGTCAAACGAGAGCAAAGAGAAAGTAACCGAAGGATTCCTACAACTTTTCCGCAGTCACAAAGCTTTGCCCAAGAACAAGCCCCTTATCAAATATTTATCCGAAACGGGAATTAAAGCCGGTATGCTGAAAACCGAGGCATACTACATGGAAAACAACAACAAGTTGATGCCAGAGGCTACCGATCCTCTTTATTTTGTTGTAGACGAAAAACAGAAAAGCGTTGACCTTACAGATAAAGGAAATGACTGGATTGCCGAGCAAGTCAAAGACCCTACTCTTTTCGTTTTGCCCGACATAACAGCGCAACTTTCCGCTCTTGAAGCCGACAGCAGCATTAGCGAAGAAGACAAGCTAAACAAAAAAGACGAGCTGCTTACCGATTATGCCGTCAAGAGTGAACGTGTGCATACGATACAGCAACTATTAAAGGCGTATACCATGTTCAACCGCGATGATGAGTATGTTGTTATCGACGGTGAAGTAAAAATAGTAGACGAACAGACAGGCCGTATAATGGAAGGCCGGCGCTGGAGCGACGGACTGCACCAGGCTGTCGAAGCAAAAGAGCATGTAAAAGTAGAAGCGGCTACACAGACTTTCGCTACAATCACGCTACAGAATTATTTCCGTATGTACCACAAACTCGCAGGTATGACCGGTACGGCAA
>CAJKQZ010000030.1 GCA_905202115.1 uncultured Prevotellaceae bacterium
AAATTGAAAATACAAGGGAGATAATCGAAAATATGTCTGAGATAATTTAAAATATGTCAGACATATTTTTTGCTATGTATACATGCGTTGATTTTCAATTACTTGCTGGGTGACCGTTTTTGTCTGCAAAACCCTCCGGTAAGGTGTCGGGGATTTTATGGGGAGCAGCATCCTTTTGCAATTTGAGGATATGCATACGGAAAATAGGGGCGGAGCCTGAATTTTTCCCGCATATTTTATTATCGGGCCCGAATGCAGACTGCTGCTTGCAAGTTTGTGTAAATTAAGTTTTAATCTTATTAAAATATGCGTATGTGCGACATGATGTTTAGAATAAATATATACATTTGCACCGAAACTGACACAAGTGTCAGTTTTATCGGATAATATTGATTCCAACTTTATGACGCAATATAAAATAGGAATAGACATAGGTTCCACAACGGCCAAAATCGTTGTGCTCGATGCTTGCGACGGCAGGCTTGTATACCACCGCTACGAGCGTCACCAAGCAAAGGTAAAAGAATGCCTCGAGGATTTTTTCAAGGCTCTCGCTCCCGTTGTGGGGAATCATGCTGTCGAAATAAACATAACCGGCTCGGTAGGCATGGGCGTGTGCGAGCGTAGCGGCATACCTTTCGTACAGGAGGTGGTTGCGGCAACCAATTACGTGCGCTCGGCTCATCCCGAGACCACTACGATGATAGATATCGGAGGCGAGGACGCGAAAGTCGTGTTTTTCGACGGCAACAGGGCTACCGATTTGCGCATGAACGGCAACTGTGCCGGAGGTACGGGAGCTTTCATCGACCAAATGGCTATATTGCTCGGCGTTTCGAACGACGAGCTCGGGCGGCTGGCGCTGAACGCCACGCATGTCTATCCTATAGCCTCGCGTTGCGGTGTGTTCTGTAAAACCGACATACAGAACCTTATCGCCAAGAACATTCCGCGCGAGGATATAGCGGCTTCTATTTTTCATGCCGTGGCCGTGCAGACGGTAATCACGCTTGCGCACGGCTGTACCATAACCGCTCCGCTGCTTTTCTGCGGAGGGCCCCTTACATTCATTCCTGCATTGCGCAAAGCGTTTGTAAGCTATCTGAAACTCGGCGACAACGATGTGATTGTACCGGAGGCGGGAAGCCTGATACCGGCATGGGGAGCGGCTCTTGCCGAAGGAGGATTTACAAGTACGCTCGGCGAGCTCGCGGCTCTTGTGGAAGAGCGTCTTTCCATTAAAACCCATTCGTTTCTGAGCCTGCCACCGATATTCTGCAGCGAAAACGAATACAAGGAATGGCTTGCCGGTCTCGGCGGAAAGGGTGTGCGGCGCGGTGCGTTGCGGAGCGGAGTGCAGGAAGCCTATATCGGTGTCGATTCCGGCTCTACCACAACCAAAATAGTGGTGCTCGCTCCCGACGGCTCTATGCTCTACTCGTATTATCACGACAACGACGGAAATCCCGTGCAGACGGTAGAAAACGGATTGCAGGAGTTCAGGCGGCGTTGCGAGGCGGCCGGTACGGAGTTGCGCGTTGTCGGTTCCTGCTCTACGGGATACGGCGAAGATCTTATAAAGGCGGCGTTCGGAATGGACAGCGGAATAATAGAAACCATTGCCCATTATATGGCCGCGCGGAGCATAACTCCGGAAGTGTCGTTCATTCTCGACATCGGCGGACAGGACATGAAAGCAATCTTCGTGGACGGCGGAGTGATAAACCGCATAGAAATAAACGAGGCGTGCTCGTCGGGCTGCGGCTCGTTCATCAGCACTTTCGCCCGCTCGCTCGGTTACAACGTCGAGGCATTCGCCGGCGAAGCCTGCAAGTCGGCACATCCGTGCGACCTCGGCACACGTTGCACCGTATTCATGAACTCGAAAGTGAAACAGGTGCTGCGCGAGGGCGCAAGCGTGGCCGATATTGCCGCAGGCCTGTCGTATTCGGTGGTGAAAAACTGTCTGTATAAGGTATTGCAGCTTAAAAACACTTCCGAATTGGGCGCGCATGTGGTAGTGCAGGGCGGAACAATGCGCAACGATTCTATAGTGCGTGCGCTTGAAAAACTGTCCGGAACCAACGTGTACCGCAGCGATTGCCCCGAACTTATGGGAGCAATGGGGTGCGCTCTTTATGCATTGCGGAAAGGCGCGGGCACGGGCGCGACACTTGATGAAATGACAGGGCGCGCGCGGTTTACCTCGCGGCTGCTGCATTGCAAAGGCTGCGAAAACTCTTGCGCGGTTACCCAATATCTATTCGGGGGCGGACAGAAATACTATTCAGGCAACCGCTGCGAGAAAGTGTTCTCTAACCGCGGAGAGAAAGCCGAAGCCGGCGTCAACGTTTACGAGCGGAAGATGAAAATGCTCTTTGACCGCAGCACGAGTGTAGGCGCTCCGATTTTACGCATAGGAATCCCCCGCTGTCTTAACATGTATGAGGAATATCCTTTCTGGCACACTCTTTTTACCGGCTGCGGAATGGACGTACAACTGTCCGATCTTTCGGATTATTTGCGCTACGAACATACCGCCGGCTGCGTGATGAGCGACAATATCTGCTTCCCAGCCAAACTTGTGCATAGTCACATCGAGAACCTCTCGCAGCGGGGCGTAGATCGCATATTCATGCCGTTCGTTGTCTTTGAAAAGAAGGAAAACGATCATCAGAACAGCTATAATTGCCCGATTGTGTCGGGATATTCCGAAGTCGTGAAAAGTTCGCAGCCGGTCGATGTGCCTGTCGATACTCCCGTTATAACTTTCAAGGATGAAAAACTTCTCTACAAGCAATGCCGCTCGTATTTGCAGGCATTCGGTCTGAAGGAAAATACTATACGCTGCGCCTTTGCAGAGGCTTTGCGCGAACAAAGTGCCTACGAAGCGGAACTTGCTGCCTATAATAAGGAGGTTCTTGCGCAGGCAAGGGCAAAAAACAAGCTCATAATAATGCTTGCAGGGCGTCCGTATCACACCGATTCGCTCATACAGCACAAAGTGTCGGACATGATTGCGGCGATGGGCGTTTACGTGATTACCGACGACGTTGTGCGTGGCGAAAACATATCGATAGCCGACACCATATACCTTTCGCAGTGGGCTTATCCCAACAGAATTCTGAAAGCGGCCAAGTGGGCGGGTACGCAAAGGGACGACGTGCAGTTTATGCAGCTTACTTCTTTCGGCTGCGGCCCCGACGCATTCCTTACCAACGAGGTGCGCGCCACGCTCGAGCGTTACCACAAGAACCTTACGCTTCTGAAAATCGACGACGTGAGCAATATCGGTTCCATAAAGCTTCGTGTGCGTTCGCTGATAGAGAGCATAAGTCTTGGCGTGCGGGAGCGCGAGGCGCGCAGGGAAGAAGCGTTCGAGACAACGCCCGTATTTACCAAAGCCGAGCGCAGACGCAAGCTCATAGCCCCGTTCTTTACGCCGTTTCTTTCGCCGCTTATTCCTTCGGCAATGAAAGTGGCCGGCTTCGAGGTGGAAAATCTTCCCTTGAGCGACGCGGAATCGTGCGATCTCGGTTTGAAATACTCCAACAACGAGGTGTGCTATCCCGCAACGCTTATCGTGGGCGATGTGGTGAAAGCTTTCAAGAGCGGAAA
Source organism: uncultured Prevotellaceae bacterium (assembly GCA_905202115.1). GTDB lineage: Bacteria > Bacteroidota > Bacteroidia > Bacteroidales > Bacteroidaceae > UBA6398. Next base: position 3,619 of record CAJKQZ010000030.1, read on the forward strand.
GTACAATCCCGACGATACGGCGGTTGTGATAACCCAGACCGGCGGACAGTGCCGCGCCAGCAACTATGTGGCGCTTATAAAGCGCGCTCTTCTGGCCAACGGTTACAAGAATACGCCCGTGGTGTCGCTTTCTTTGGGCAGCGGAATAGAGAACGAACAGCCGGGGTTCGACATACCCTGGCTCAAGTTGCTGCCCGTGGCGCTTGCTACCATGTTGTACAGCGACGCGATAGCTAAATTCTATTATGCGACGGTGGTGCGCGAGTGCGTAAAGGGAAAGGCGGCCGCCTTGCGCGACGAATTCCTCGAGCGCGCCAAGCCTGTAATCGAGGCCAACCGTCCGAAAGGACTTCTCTCGCTTCTTGCCGAGGCGGCAGAGCGTTTCAACGAGGCGTGCCTTGACAAGGAAACGTCGAAAGTGGGCGTGGTGGGAGAGATTTTCCTTGAATTCAACCCGTTTGCCCAGAAAAACGTTACCGAATGGCTCATAAACCAGAATCTCGAGGTCGTTCCGCCGCTGATAACCGATTTCTTCACGCAGAGTTTCGTGAATTTGCGCACTAAGGAGCGTTCGCTTCTGCAGAGAAAGCGTTTGCCCAATGCGGTGATAGATTTGCTGTATCGCATGGTGTCGAAAAAAATAGACAAGTATAATGCCGTGGGCAGTGCGTTCCGTTATTTCATGCCGTTCGACGACATCCGCGAGAAGGCCGCGCGCGCGTCGGAGCTCATCACGCTCAACGCGCAGTTCGGCGAGGGCTGGCTCATATCGGGCGAAATGGCAACTTATGCCGCTCACGGCATAAACCATGTGGTAAGCCTGCAACCGTTCGGCTGCATTGCAAACCACATTATCGAGAAAGGAATCGAGAAGAAAATAAAGAGTATGTTTCCGCAGATGAACATTCTTTCGCTCGATTTCGACAGTTCCGTGAGCGACGTTAACATCGTAAACCGTCTGCTTCTTTTCATCGACAACATAAGGCAGGAAAAGTGAGCGACGCGAAATACAGCAGCCAGGAGCTGCAACTGATTGAAACTGCGCGGCGCCTGTTCACCGAGAAAGGTTTCTCCGAAACTACCATGAGCGACATAGCTTCGGAGGCCGGAATAAAGCGTTCCACGCTGCATTATTACTTTGCAAATAAGGATGTGATGTTTCAGGCGGTGTTCGGAATGATTGTCGAAAGTCTTATGCCGCGCCTGCAGGAAATCATGCGCAGCGATTTGCCGTTCATGGAGCGCCTCGGGCTGGTGGCCGACGAATATTTCGGGCGTTTCATAGAGAATCCGTCGATACCCCGCTTTGTGATGTCGGAGATCCAGCGCGACGTGGAGCATCTTATGGAAACCGCCAGGGCCATGAACTTCGACAAGGTGTTTTCGTTGATTCGCGAGGCGCTCGTGTCGGAAATGGAGGCCGGCCGAATGCGCAGAGTTCCTATCTACGTGGTGTTCACGACATTCTACGGGCTAATGACGTTCCCCTTTCTTACCAAAAACCTGTATGTGTCGTGGTTCGGAATGAGCGACGACGATTTCCGCGACATGATAGTGGAGTGGAAACAGTATGTGCTTAAGCAGGTAGGCAATATATTGCTCGAATAGTCATCTTGTACGGAAGTGCGGGTGTTTTATATGCCGTTTTATGTGAACAAGACCTTGAAATTTCGAAAAGAGTAACACAAAATACAGTCATGCACCATCATCATAACCACAGTGAACCGATTACCTCGTTGCGCGGCATATATGTGCTGGCAATAGTGATGAACATTATCTTCGTACTTGTAGAGGCGGGTATAGGCCTCAGTACGAATTCCCTCGGCTTGCTTTCCGATGCGGGCCACAACCTTAGCGACGTGTTCAGCCTGCTGCTTGCGCTGTTCGCCTTCGAACTCGCCAAAGTGCGTCCCGCACGCAATTACACCTATGGCTATAAAAAAGGTACGGTACTTATATCTTTGCTTAACGCCATAATACTCCTCGTGGCCGTCGGGGCGATAATTGTGGAGAGCATACACAAGTTCTCCGACCCTGAGCCGGTGAACGGCGCCGCCATATCGTGGACGGCGGGAGTGGGAATAATAATAAACGGGGCAAGCGCGTGGATGCTGATGCGCGCCCGCAAGAACGACCTCAACACCGAGGGCGCTTTCCTGCACATGGCGGCCGATACGCTCGTGTCGGTGGGCGTGGTGGTCTCCGGACTGGTTATCTCATACACCGGCTGGAACGTCGTCGACCCGATAATAAGTCTTGTGATAGTGGTTGTGATTCTCGTGTCCACGTGGCACCTGCTTTCGCAGAGCCTTCGCCTGTCGCTCGACGGAATACCCGAGAGTGTGGACGTTGACAGGATTACGGCCGATGTGCTCTCGGTCGAAGGTGTGGAGGATATGCACCACCTGCATGTGTGGGCGATAAGTACGACCGAAGTCGCAATGACGGCGCATGTTGTAGTCGATAGGATAGAGAGCATGGAGCGCGTGAAGCGCGAGATACGCCACCTTCTCGCACACGACGGTATAATCCACGCCACTCTTGAGTTCGAACGCCACGGCGAGACATGTTGCTGTCCCGACGACAAGCCTTGCGGCCGCAAGCATTCCGACTGAAAGCGCGGGGCATTGCGCGGTCGTAATGCAAATGAATGAATATGCAGTTTTTGTGAATGAAAAATGAATACATGTGCGGCGGAAAATGAAAACTTTCCGCCGTTTGTTTTATCTTTCTTGAGGAGTCGGGAATCTCTTCCCGCAGCAAATAAGAAATATGTCTGAGATATTTTGAATTATCTCAGACATATTTTAAAATATCTCAGAGATAATTTTTCCGCCTGTTCATGCCGCTTTGGGCAAACCGGAAACCCGGGGCCGGAAATGCCATGTGCCGCTTTCCGGAAAATATGGATATTTATTCGTTCCCGCTGTCTGCCAAAAAATCGGCTGTGCTTTTTTTGCCGCTTTTAAATAAATGAGTATTTTTGCAGAAAGTGTATGCATTTCCTGCAAAAACAGGTATTTGGAGTGACTGTGAAAACCCCTTGTCCTTATTAACGGGAAAAATTAATGTGCGGGTGGAATCTCTGAATTCTTAACTTTTGTAAAAAATGCGGTTAACTGTTTAATTCGTAGGGAGATACGGATTTAGACAGGAGTAGCTATTATACTCTGTGTCGGAATAAGCGGATGAAATAATGGGCACTGAAGATATTCGTTGGTTTGTAATGCGCGATCTTAGCCGTTACAACGCTAAAACCCCTTGTTATAAGATACTTTCGGAGAGCGGTTACGATGTCTTTACGCCTATGAAATGGCAGTTGGAGGTAGTGAATGGCAAGAAAGTCCGTGTGCGGCGGCCGGTAATTCCCAATTTGCTTTTTGTTCGCGATGTAGAGAGCCGTCTTGAGGCTGTCACGCTCAAATATCAGAAACTGCAGTTTATCTATGTGCGCGGCGGCCGCTATCGCGAACCTATGGTGGTGCGCGATTCCGAGATGGACTGTTTTATGCGCTTTGCTGCTCTGACCGATTCGCCGGAGTATTTTTCTCCGCAGGAGATTACGCCCGAAATGTGCGGCAGAAGAGTGAGGATAGTAGACGGACCTTTGAACGGATGCGAGTGCAGACTGCTTACTGTAAGGGGCTCGAAAGTCAAACGCCTTATGGTGGAACTCCCCGGTCTGATAGCGGTGGCTGTCGAGGTCAGTCCCAGATATATACAGTTTATAAAATAGTACAGACAATAGAATTTATATACTAAGAAACAATGCCTACGGTTGTTCCGAGATTTGAACCAAGCAGAACGAACGGTTTGCGCGGTTCTGTTTATTACCGTATTTATTATGGTCACAACCGCCGTATAGAATTTTCGTCGGGAATATCCATTGCTTCTCACCGGTGGGATAAAGCAAAAGGCATGATAAACGGCGATGACGATGAATCCGCTGCCTTGCGGGAAAAAATAGCTGCCGATATAACGGCTATCGAAAAAATACTGGAAACCCGTAAGGCGCAAAAGGATATGTTCGGTACAGACTATGCAATAAGCGATGTAGTGACCGAGTTTAAGGAACAAAAGAAAAAACATGACAGCAAAAATGGGTGACAACGGAAAAATGAATATCGCCGTAGCCGGTACGGGCTACGTGGGGCTTAGCATAGCCACGCTTCTTTCGCAGCATAATCACGTTACGGCTGTCGATGTGATTCCGGCAAAGGTCGAACTTATAAACAAACGCAAGTCTCCTATTCAGGATGAGTATATCGAAAAGTATCTTGCCGAAAAGGAACTCGACCTTACTGCCACGCTCGACGGGGCGGCGGCCTATGCGAAAGCGGACTATGTGGTGATAGCCGCTCCTACGAACTACGATCCCGTGAAGAACTATTTCGACACTCATTGCATAGAAGACGTCATCGACCTCGTGTTGAGCGTCAACCCCGAGGCTGTGATGATTATCAAGTCTACAATTCCCGTTGGCTATTGCCGTAGCCTTTATCTGAGATACGCCCGAAAAGGCGTGAAGCGTCTCAATCTTCTTTTCTCGCCCGAATTTCTGCGCGAGAGCAAAGCGCTTTACGACAACCTGTATCCGAGCCGGATAATAGTGGGCGTGCCTAAGATTATAGGCAATTCCGAGTTTGACGACGAGAACGAAGCCATAGGAAAGATAGCCGATTTGGATTTTCTTGGAAAAGCAGCCCGAAAGTTCGCGGAACTTCTTCGGCAGGGCGCTATAAAAGAGGAGATTCCCACACTTTTTATGGGATTGAAGGAAGCAGAGGCCGTAAAACTTTTTGCAAACACCTATCTTGCTCTGCGAGTAAGCTATTTCAACGAGCTCGACACTTATGCCGAGGTAAAGGGGCTCGATGCACAGGCGATTATTCAGGGCATTGGCCTCGACCCGCGCATAGGAACGCATTACAATAATCCTTCGTTCGGTTACGGCGGCTATTGCCTGCCGAAAGATACGAAACAGTTGCTTGCCAATTATTCCGATGTGCCTCAGAACATGATGACTGCCATAGTTGAGAGCAACCGCACGCGCAAGGACTTCATTGCCGATCAGGTGCTGCACAAGGCAGGTTATTATACGGCCTCGAGCCAATGGGACGCGCATAAGGAACAGTCCGTTACGGTGGGCGTTTATCGCCTTACGATGAAGTCGAACTCCGACAATTTTCGTCAGTCGTCCATTCAGGGCGTTATGAAACGCATAAAAGCCAAAGGCGCGCAGGTGATAATCTATGAACCGACCCTCGAAAACGGAACTTCGTTCTTCGGCAGTACGGTAGTGAACGATCTCGCGCAATTTAAGTCGCAGAGCAACGCGATTATAGCCAACCGCTACGATTCCTGTCTCGACGACGTACAGGAGAAAGTCTATACCCGCGACATTTTCAAAAGAGATTGAACGGATATGTTGGAATATAATGTTTGTCTTTCCGGAAAGACCGTTCTCGTAACGGGCGCGGCAGGTTTTATAGGAGCGAATCTTGCAAAACGTTTGCTCGCCGATTATAATGACGTGCGTGTAATTGGCATTGACAGTATAACCGATTATTACGACATCCGTTTGAAATACGAACGTCTCGACGAACTGAAAACTTTCGGCGGGCGTTTTGAGTTCGTGCATGCTTCTATAGCCGACAAAGCTGCGGTGGATGAAATATTCAACCGTCATCATCCAGCTGTAGTGGTGAATCTTGCGGCACAGGCCGGCGTGCGCTACAGCATTACTAACCCCGGAGCATACGTTGAGAGTAATCTCATAGGTTTTTACAATATACTCGAAGCCTGCCGTCACAGCTACGACAACGGCAACAGCGGAGTGGAGCACCTTGTGTACGCTTCTTCTTCGAGCGTGTACGGCTCCAACAAGAAAGTGCCTTATTCCACGGACGACAAGGTAGATAACCCCGTTAGTCTCTATGCTGCAACGAAAAAGAGCAACGAACTTATGGCTCATGCGTACAGCAAACTTTACAACATTCCTTCTACCGGGCTTCGTTTCTTCACGGTTTACGGTCCCTGCGGGCGTCCCGACATGGCTTACTTCGGGTTTACCGACAAACTTGTGCGCGGCGAAACCATTAAGATATTCAATTACGGAAACTGCAAGCGAGATTTTACCTACGTTGACGACATTGTCGAAGGTGTTGTGCGCGTAATGCAGCACGCTCCCGAAAAGCGCAACGGTGAAGACGGTCTGCCGATACCTCCTTACAAGGTTTACAATATCGGAAACAATTCTCCCGAAAACCTGCTTGACTTCGTAACCATACTTCAGGAAGAGCTAATACGTGCCGGCGTACTTCCGGCCGATTATGACTTCGAAGCCCACAAGCAGCTCGTTCCCATGCAACCCGGTGACGTACCCGTGACCTACGCCGACACCACTCCGCTCGAGCAAGACTTCGGCTTCCGTCCCTCGACCCCTCTCCGCACCGGCCTCCGCGCCTTCGCCGAGTGGTACGCCAAACGCTATTGCGCCAACAGGTAACAGGTTCAGGAAATAAATATAACATCGATAATATCTTAATCGCGCGATTTACATGCTTTCGTTTATCTGTCAATAAGTACTAGAAAATATTCGAGTAAAGGTTTCTGTATATTTTTTGCAACATTAGAAAAGCACTTCAATTTTTTCTGTTATAATTTGTAGAACTACGCAAAATTTGTGATTTTGCGGCATTTCCGTTTTGTCGTAACCTTTTTTAATGCTGTATTCTGTTTGCTGACAGACAAATAATGTCTCCTAATAATTTACAAACTTGTATACGTAATAAAATGGGAAGATTTTTATTGACCATGTTAATATTGTTTTTTGTGTTGATGTTTCATCTCTGGGATTATCAATACTTTGATATATATACTATTGATTATGCAATTTCTTATTTTGTTATAACTTATTTTATATTTCGTTATATACATACAAGTGGAATTTTGTCTCTAGAGGTTTTTTTTAATGTTTTTGGCCTTTTATATTCTAATTTTTATATTTCACAATTGATTTCATTGAATCAGCAAATTTCAAGCAATATAGGATTTGCTATGTTTCTTTCACATTTAGCTATTTTGTTTTTTAATGTATCATTTATTATCTTTAGATTTAAGAGGAATACATCTGCTAAAGTTGTTGGGAATAAATATGATTTACATACACAGAACGTATTGTTAACTTTCTTTCTTATATTGTGTGTTGCAACAGAAATATATGTTATCTTTAAACAAATAGGAATAGTCACATATTTTGAAGCAGAACGTGGCGGTAAGGCATTAATGATGTCAAATTATTCTAGCTTAACATTTTATAAGTTTGGTATTCCTCTTGTTTCTGTCGTGTCGTTGTATAACTATCTTTATTTTAAAAATAGATACGATTTAATATTGTTCTTAATATCTTTCTTTTTTGCATTATTCAATTCTGTTTTAAGTGCTTCTAGAGCTGAGTTAATATCTCTATTTCTTCCTATTTTATTTTTATTTAATTATTTTGGGAAGATTAAAGAAAGAACTGTGATAATAATAGGTGTTATGGCTGTTGTTCTCTTTGGAGCATGGAAGTCTTTGTTCTGGGGAGAATTTAAATTGTCTTATGATAGTGAGTTTAATACTTGGTATGAGATATGTGATAATGTTCTAAAAAATCCTGATCGTAAATTGTTGTACGGGGAATCGTATTTGACGACTTTGTATAATATAGTAATACCCTTTACTGATTCTCAGACTTTTTCTACTTGGTATCTTGAAAATTATGAATGGGAAGTTCTTGCACGAGGTGGTGGCCGGGGCTTTTCCGCCGTACTTGAAGCATATATGAATTTTGATGTATTGGGAATCTTTTTTTTATATTGTTTTTATGGTTGGTTGATAGGTCGTTTAAATACCAATACGACTTTCAATACTTTTATATATCTGATAGTGATGACATCGCTTTTTCAATTTTTTCGCTCTGAATCATATTCGTTGTGGAAGAATATGATGTGGTTTAAAATATATCCTCTGACTATAATTTTTTTTATTTCAAAAAGGATTAGATAAATAGTTAGTGATAAAGACTTTTATGAAAAGTTTAGGGTTCATTAAGAATGTATCTATAATCATCATATATGTTTTGTTGGCAAAGTTTCTTTCGTTTCTGATAGAACTTTTGTTTGCAATAAAGTTTGGAGCTAATGACCAGACTGATGCTTTTTTCATGGCCTATGGTATTATTCAGGTTCTTTATCCTATAATTTCAATAGGAATATGGAAAGTATTTATGCCAGAATACAAAACTAGAATAGCTTTAGGGCAACATGATGAGGCTTTATCGATAACAAATAAACTTCTCTTTATATTCTTATTAATTGTAGTTTTAATATCTGTCCTAATAATTCTATATCCAACACTTTTGATACGTGTGTTTGCCCCTGGATTTAATTCTGTTAAGATGGCTGAATGTTCAATAATGTTACGAATTCTTTCTATTATTTTCTTCTTCAATACTATCGCTACATTTTGTTCTGTTATTCTTCAGGCTAACGGATGTTTTGGTCAATCACAGTTGAAAGAAGTTGTTCAGCATATACCGCCTGTGGTATTTCTGTTCTTTTTTGCATATCAGTACGGAATTAATGGAGTCTCACTTTCCATAGTTTTTGGTGCGATTTTATCTGCGACAGTTGCATATTACTATACGAAGAAGTTTTATAAAATTTGTTTTCCTAAGACTAAATTGTTTGATAAAGAAACAATAAAAATATTAAAATATGTACCGATTGCTTGTCTTAATGCTATTATTAATCAAATTAATGGGATTGTTGATAGGGCTTTTTCTTCTATTCTTGGTGTAGGTACCTTAACTTATTTGAATTATGGAAGTCGTTTAATACATTTCTTTGATAGTATTTTTTCATCGGCAATAAGTACAGTTCTTTTTCCTCACATTACAGAGTTGGTAGCAAAACATGAAGAAGAAAAATTAAATATACTTATAAGAGATAGCATTATGATTATATCTGCATTTTTTATACCTATAAGTTTTTTTATTTTAATTTACCCTTATGAGCTAGTCGGCGCTGTTTTCGGATATGGAAATTTTAATATTAGTGATGTAGCCTCTACTTCAACTGTCCTTATGATGTATGCAATAGGGCTTCCTGCTATGGGCGTAACAACTGTTATTAATGATTTTTTTTATGTGAAGAAAAGAGCGAGTGAATTGATGGTTACAACTATAATCTGTGTTGTGATCAATGCTATTTTAGATTTTATTTTAATTGGTAACTTGGGCGTTGCTGGACTAGCTTTAGCAACAAGTATATCTTATTATTTAGCTTTGTTTATGAAATTGATTATGCTGAAAAAGGATGTTAAAATAGACGGGATCTTGATAAAGAATATTTTTCTTGTTATCGTTTTATCTTTTGTAGCGGTATTAGGCTGCCAACTACTTGGACGTTATATATCAGTACATAAAATTATAAAACTTGTGGTTATGTTAATAATATTCGGAATAATATACATAATTACTCTATTATCAGTTAGTAATTATTATCGTAATAGGGTAATATCAATCTTTAAATAATGTTCTAATGAAAACAACAATTTCACTCCGTGAGATACTAGCAATTGATCGCAAGCTGAATAGTTTTAGTTCTTATATGGTTCTGTATTGTTACAGAGTTGCACATCACTTATATCTTAAAAAATCACCGCTTGCAAAATTATGGGGGGGGTAAAGTATTTAATATACTCTTTTTTTAGATTGGATGCGCAAATCTCTGAAAAGGCGCAAATAGGAAAGAATATACGCCTTTTGCATAAAGGGATAGGAGTTGTGATTTCTTCTAAAGCGTTCATTGGCAATGGCGTTACGATATATCATCAGGTGACTGTTGGTATTAATGAAAATATTCCAGAAGAGCAACAATCTATATATATTGGAGATAATTGTTATCTGTCAGCAGGCTCTAAAATTATCAGTTGTCATGTAGGGGCTAATAGTAAGATTGGCCCGAATGCAATTGTTTGGAAAAATGTTCCTGCTAATTCTTTAGTCGTAGGACAATCGATTTATAAAAACGAATATTACACATCTGAAAAGGGTAAAGAAAAATCAATAAATTATTAGGCTAGGATAACATGAAGGTTCTTATTACGATATTGGATGCGATTACGGAAACGAGCATGCCTTTTAATGAATTTGTCCTTTATAGGGCGAATCATTTTAAGGATGAAAAGCAGATTCTGATTGTTTGCGATACAAAGAAGGAGTTGCCTAAGGTACAGATTCCTGTCTCCATTACAATCGATAGGGTCGGATGGCATATCGGCAATTTGCGAAAAGCGATAAAAAGGCATATTAAAGAGTGCGAACTCCGGAACGAACCCTATGCGATTCACATGCATCAAAACAAATCGGCTGCACTGTCTTTCATTGCAATGGCCGGTACTAAATTCAAGCGTAAAGTGCTGTTTACTACTCATAGCACGTTTTCCGGATACCAGTTTCATAATAAAGTCCAAAGTTTTTTCTGCGGTTTGGAGGCTAATTACGTCGTTTGTTGCAGCAACTCTGCATTTGCTGGTTATCCCCAATTATTAAAAATGATCAAGTCTAAACATGCATACGCTATCCAGAATGGAGTAGACACGGAACGTATCGACACCTTTTTAACTACGAAAAATAAGACTTCTTCTGGTAAAATGCTATTTGTATACGTTGCACGAATGATTCCGGTAAAAAATCATGATTTTCTTATCAATGTAATTAAACGATGCGAAGATTGCGTGCATTTTGTTTTTATAGGAGCCACAAACCCCTGCATAATGAAAAGGATCGATGCCGAGGGGCTAAATAACCGCATAACGTGTACGGGACTTATACCACGGAATCAAGTGTTTGAGCTGCTGCAAAAGTCGGACGTATACATTTCATCTTCTAAACTCGAAGGATTGCCGGTCTCGCTACTTGAAGGAATGTATGTCGGGTTGCCTGCCATATTATCGAATATTCCGCAGCATGCAGAAGTAAGCTGCAACGACGATTTTGTTCAATTACTTCCGTTGGTCGAAATGAAATGGGGCAAAGCTATTAATGATCTCGTAAGCAGGAGGGAGAGCCTGACACAGCTGGCTGTTGACAGCAAAAATTATATTAGGGAGAATTTTTCGCTCAAAAGGATGCACGAACAATACAATAAGATAATCGAAACCTTAAGAAACGAATTCTGATATGTTGAAATCGATAAGAAGAATATTGGACGCTTTCGAGAAGAATGGCATTATTTATTGCCATTGGAAAAGCAATGAGCATCTTGAAGATGCTTTGGCAGGTGATACCGATCTTGACATTCTTTTTTCCCCTCAGCAGAGGCAGCTGCTTGATCGGGTGCTAAATGAATGCGGGTTGAAAAGGTTTCGTGCGATGCCACTTATGCAGTATAACGCCATCGAGGACTATATTGGTTATGACAAGGAGAATTGTAAAATATGGCATTTACATCTTCATTATAGGATGACTCTTGGTGAGCCACATTTGAAAGGTTATACGATAACACCTTATACTAATTATATATTGAATAGTCGTATAATGACGACAGAAGGTATCTATAAATCTCATCCGGCAGTAGAGTATATCCTTTTGCTTATTAGAATGTCTTTAAAATTAAGGACAAGAGATTGGTTTCAAAAGGTTGGAAAAGATGATATTCTTGAAATTAAATGGCTTATAGAGCAATCTAATAGAGATTGTTTTGAGAAATGCGCAAAGGAAATGCTGCATGATGAGAAGGCTATTTCAGAAATAATGGAGCTTTACGGAAAAATTCTTTCCTGTAAAAATCAACTTCGACCTTTTAGAAGACAATTATTGAGAGTAATGAAGCCTTTCACTGCTAACAAATTGTTGAAATCAAGATTATTGAGAACAAAACGTGAAATTTTCTGGTTTTTAGGTGGTTTAGAGCGGAGGTTTAACCTAAATCCTACAACTCCTTTTAGACGTGTTTCTCCATCGGGTGGATGCGTGGTGGCTTTTTTAGGTTGTGACGGAGCTGGGAAATCCACAACTCTTGATTATTTGTATCGTGAATATAAGAAAAAAATAGATGTTAAAACCATTTACTTTGGTAGTGGAGATGGAAGTAGTTCATTACTTCGTAAGCCATTGAAATTAATTGCACGCCGCATTGGTGGAAAAGGCTTGGGTCATTCTATCGAAAAGGAATATAGTAAAAAGAAAATATCCATAAAGGCTCGATTATATTCTATTGCAAAGGTTATCTGGGCTGTAACACTAGCTATGGAAAAGAAAGAGAAGCTACAAGAGATGACAAAAGCGAGAAATCGCGGTATGCTTGTCTTGACCGACCGTTATCCACAAGTTGTAATGTCAGGCTATAGTGATGGTCCACTTTTAACACGGTATTTGAAAAAAGAGCATGGTTTATTATATTATGTTGCTAAGTGGGAATATGATATTTATGAATCATCAACTATCAATCCTCCTGATCTTACAATAAAACTGATTGTACCTGCCGAAATCGCTATTAAACGAAAGTCTGAGATGACAGTAGAAGAAATAGAGAACAAAACAGCTGCTGTTATGGCTGTTAATGTGTCGCGAAATGAAATAATCGATACCTCTTATCCCAAAGAAGAAACATTAGGAAATATCATGCAGCTGATATGGGATATCATATGATTGTTGATTTTTTCGGTTTACCAGGTAGTGGGAAAAGTGTACTATCGCATTTAGTCGCAGAACAACTAAAAAAAGTTGGCTATACAGTAAATGAAGTGAGTTATAATATGGACCACTATCATGGGAAAAAAATAAGAACATTACTTAAAGTAAAGTACACAATTCTGTTATTGGTATACTATCCTCAAATTTTCTTTCACCTATTCATTACGATTATAAGAAAGAGACAGTCTTTATTGTCTGTAAATTTTTATAGTTATCTGTTTAATATAGGTTACAAGGTTTATGAAGTCAAACACAACGAGACTGCTGATATTATTATTTTTGATGAAGGGTTTTGCCAGTCAGTACTTTCTCTTTGTTATAAAAAGAAAGATATTTTTAGTATCGAGATTCTAAATACTATTGAAAGTCTTTTAGGTAAAAACGTGAATATAGAGTACATTTTTGTGAAAACAGATTTTCATACTATAAAACAAAGGTTGGTGAATCGTCATGATGGTAATTCGAGATTTGAGCGATTAGAGGAAAATGACATGAAGCGTATGTTTGATGAACAAATGCAGTTATGTATGTTATTGCCTTACTCTCAACTAATTGAAAATAATGAAGGCCAGAACCTTTTCAATATAAGTAAGGATTTAAGTATGGAAATCAAATATCGCACAGAAGATTTGCGGAGGTCAGATGTGATTATCTAATCATAAGATAAGTACTGACGTAGTGGTTTATAAACACTGAACTTTTATATATTTAAGGATTACCGTACGATTATTATATTAGGAGTTTGGCTTTTTATAATATTTCTATTTATTGTTAGCTATCGTAGGATGTTTCCTATCATAAATTTAAGAAAGTTGACGTATTAGTGTTTTTCATATGAAGAATTACCTATAGATGTTTTTTTAAGTTATGGGTCGCGGTATGTTATTTTGGATATTAAATAACATCTGAATTTATGGAAGAACACTTTTTTCTTTTTTACGGTGGTGGGGGGTAAAATAAGTGAATTGAGAGAATTTTTGTGAAAGAGTAAGCCTTTCCTTTGAAAAGATATCTTGTCGATAGTAACGTTAAATGGAATCAAAAACATGAGAATATGATGTTCTTTTTTATGAATCTTAAATATTAACAGAATAAACTTATGAAAAGTAACGGAAAAATAATAGCCTTACTGAATAATAACGATGATGATGTGTATTGTTTCCGTAAGGAACTTATCGAAGCATTGATAGGCGATGGTTATAGGATGTTGATTTCATGTCCAAATGGGCCGAAGTTCGAGTTGATGAGTAACATACCATACATATATGATAACCCTGAGATAGACAGACGAGGTACCAATCCTGTAAAGGATTTAAAATTGATAGTACATTACTGGCAACTGTTCCGTAAATATCGTCCGGCAGTGGTGCTTACCTATACGGCAAAACCTAATGTGTATGCCAGTCTTGCAGCCCATCGCTTAGGTATACCGGTCATTAATAATCTAACAGGGTTGGGTAGCGTAGTTAATGAGCGGGGCTTGATGAGACGGTTTATCATGTGGCTGTTTCGACAGGCCTATCGACGTTCTGCTTGTATGATGTTCCAGAACGAAACGAATATGCATCTGGCGATAAAGGCAGGTATGGTGGGAGGCAATTACAAACTGATTCCAGGATCGGGTGTGAACATTTGCCGTTTCCCCTTGCAGCCTTATCCTAACGGTAACAATGGTAAGGAGGGCGAAATGGTGGTATTCAATTACATTGGTCGTATTATGCATGACAAAGGTGTGAATGACTACATAGAGGCAGCGCAACGTATAAAAAAAGAATATCCGCAGACTGAGTTTAATTTGCTGGGATTTATAGAGCCTACGGAAATACACTATGAACAAGATTTGAAAGAATTGGAACAGCAGGGTTTTGTTGTATATCGTGGCAGCCAGAAAGATGTGAGACCGTTTATTGCCCGTGCTCATTGCACGATACATCCGTCAACCTACGGTGAGGGTATGAGTAATGTACTTTTGGAGAGTGCTTCAAGTGGCCGTCCTATTATTACTACTAATAATCCAGGGTGTAAGGAAACAGTGCAAAACGGTAAAACCGGTTTTATCTATAAAGGTGGTGATGTAGAGGAATTAGTTGCTGCAATCAAACGTTTTCTTGCATTAAGTAACGGGGAACGCAGACAAATGGGATGTCAAGGCCGCGAGTGGATCGAAAATAATTTTTCACGAGATATTGTGGTTAACGCTTATAGAGAGGCAATCGAAAATGTATTAAATAAAAATCAACAATAAGATTATGAATATCCCCTTTTCTCCGCCAGATATGTCAGAGGCGGAAATCCAAGAAGTCGCGGAGGCTCTTCGTTCGGGCTGGATTACCACCGGACCTAAGACTAAAGAGTTCGAGCGTTTGATTTCTATGTGTTGCCAGACAGTGC
>CAJKQZ010000031.1 GCA_905202115.1 uncultured Prevotellaceae bacterium
ATTTTTTAGGCTCTTTTTGCAGGCATGAAAAAATCCACCTGACAAAATGTCAGGTCAATAAAAAAGGCAGACAACTACGGCCGTATTTCCATAACCGAAAACATCAATGCCGGTTTTAACAATACAGTGCCGTCTACAGACAAGCACCATTATAATAAAAAGAACAGTAAATAAAAATCTTACACTCAGGACGAAACTATATATTATTCTCTGTTACTATCCTATACATAGCTTTGATTCGTACTCAGAAACGGAAAAAGCATTATAAATCATCTTCCTCCTTCAACAAGTTCCGGTTCGAAAACAAGATAAGGATTTCCGCCATGAATGTCATCCGGTTCCGTTTCTCCGCCAGACGCGCCGTCACACCAGGCATAGCTCTGCAAATCATAAATGCCATAGGTTCTGAAATACGACTTAACTGTTCCCGACAACAGAATCAAGCGGCCCTTGTTCGTTGGATTGTCCTCAAGGTTCAATGTATTTCTGAAATCCGTATCCTTTACCAATCGCACCGGCATACATTTCTTCGGATCCGTTTCATTCTTGTCGTCGGCTATAAGAATATTCGAATTTGTATTGTAAGGAGGTCGGAACACTGCGTATGTCAAAACCAATCCAGGTATTGCTCCGACAATATAACCCTTTATCCCTACCGCATTTATCGACGACAAGTCCTCGTCGGTGCCATTCTCGGCAAGATACAACGCCTGCGAGACAGTCAACGTATCAGACAAATCTACTGTAGGCGGTTCCTTATCCTTGTTTCCGGATTTGTTAAAGTCTACTTTCTCGCAACCGGCCAAAATGCAGACAGCAACAATTAATACGAAACGGGAAAGCATACCAGTTTCTTACTTACAAAACGCCTTTTGACGAAGGCAGATAATAATGTTGCAGATCGCGGTGCACCGCCATTTTAACAGCACGGGCAAAAGCCTTGAATACACCTTCTATCTTATGGTGTTCGTTCTCACCCTGCGCGGAAACGTTAAGATTCATAAGTGCATTATCGGCCAGGCTCTTGAAGAAGTGATAAAAAAGTTCGGTAGGAACATCGCCAATGCGTTCACGCCTGAAATCTACATTCCAGACGGTCCACGGCCTGCCGGAAAAATCTATCGCAACACTGCAAAGACAATCATCCATCGGCAACTGGAAACCATAACGCTGTATTCCCTTTTTGTCTCCGAGCGCCTTGTTCAAACATTGTCCTAAAACGATTGCCGTATCCTCTACTGTATGGTGCTCGTCCACATTCAAATCGCCCTTTGCATGAATGGCAAGATCGATATTTCCATGCTTAGCTATCTGTTCCAGCATGTGATCGAAAAATCCGAGCCCTGTGGAAATATCACACCGACCTTCCCCGTCAAGATTCATATCTATGAATATGTCGGTTTCCGCTGTCTTACGATGTATTGAGGATGTCCTGCAACCGGCAATTACTATATCGGCAATTTTGTTCCAGTCCATCGTTTCCGAAAGCTTCAAAGCCTTACAGGAAAGGTTCTTGGCAAGAATCACATCCGTATCGCGATCGCCTATAACATAGCTGTTCTCCAAATCATAGTCGCCCGTCATATATTTGGCAAGCATGGCCACTCCCGGTTTGCGGGTAGGAGCATTATCATCGGGGAACGTTCTGTCTATCAATATATCGTTGAATTTTATTCCCTCGCCCTCGAGAGTTTGCAATATAAAATTATGAACAGGCCAGAACGTTTCTTCGGGAAACGCTTCTGTGCCCAATCCGTCCTGGTTGGTTACCATTACAAACTCATAATCTGTAAGATTTGCAATCATCCGCAAAGCATGAAAAACATCAGGAACAAAACGTAGCTTTGTAAAAGAATCGACTTGCTCATCCTCAGGTTCAAAAACAAGCGTTCCGTCTCGGTCTATGAAAAGGGCTTTCTTCATCGTTGACATATTATAACTTCGCTTTTGCAGAATATTTTCGCATTGCGGCAAGTAATTGTGTATTCTCGGCAGGAGAACCAACCGTTATACGCAGGCAGTTATTGCAAAGGGTAACATTCGACCTGTTACGTACTATAACACCACATTCTACAAGGTAGTCGTAAACAGATTGCGCATTTTCAAAACGCGCAAGGAAAAAATTGGCATCCGTAGGAAATACTTTTTTGCAATAAGGCAGTATCGATACCGAATCCATAAGGCGTAAACGCTCGCCTAATATTATATTAACCCATTTATCTACGTCGAAACTCCTCGCAACTACAGCCAAAGCCTCACGTTGTGCCAGCTCGTTTATATTATACGGATATTTAACATTATTGAAATATGAAATTATCTCACTTGAAGCGAAAGCCATTCCTACACGTATACCCGCACTTCCCCATGCTTTAGAGAAAGTGTTGAGAACAATCATATTGGGATATTTTGCAAGCTCACTCCGGAATGTCTTCTGCCTGGTAAAATCAGAATAGGCTTCATCGATGATTACGACACCGTCAAAGGTCTCTAAAACCTTTACGACTTCTTCACGCGGAAGCATGTTGCCCGTGGGGTTGTTAGGAGTGCACAGAAATATCAGCTTGGTATGCTCATCGGTTGCCTTAAGAAGCTTATCTGCCTTAAAACTGAAATCTTTTTCGAGCTCCACCGTTCGATATTCCACATTATTTATTTCTGCCGAAACAAGATACATTCCGTAAGTAGGCTCTATCGCTACAACATTATCTATTCCTGGTTCGCAAAATATACGGAAAGAAAGATCTATTGCCTCATCGCTGCCGTTTCCCAAAAATATACACTCTTCAGGAACACCTTTAACCGCAGAAAGTTTCGCTTTAAGTTCCCGCTGCAAAGGGTCAGGATATCTGTTATACGGAGAATTATACGGAATCTCATTGGCATCGAGAAAAACTTCCGCATGGCCTGTAAATTCATTACGGGCACAACTGTACGGTTTCAGACGCTGAATGTTCGGACGAACGAGTTCTTTGAGAGATTTCATCTTCATTTTTTATTTTTCAAGGCTTTTCAACCTTAAAGTCATAGCATTTTTATGCGCATCAAGACCTTCGGCCGACGCCATAAGCTCAACGGCATGACCAATAGAATTAATTCCTTCAGGAGTAAGTTTCTGCAAAGTCATTTTGCGAACGAAACTATCAAGACTCAAACCTCCGTACGAACGAGCATAAGCTTTTGTAGGAAGAGTATGGTTTGTTCCGGAAGCATAATCACCGGCACTTTCACAAGAATAATTTCCAAGAAATACAGAGCCGGCATGAGTTATCCTACGGGAGACATCGACATAATCTTTCGTGGAAATTATCAAATGTTCCGGCGCATATTCATTTGTTATGGCAACAGCCGTGTCCATATCTTCTACATAAATTGTTTTACTATGCAAAAGAGCCTGTTCTGCAATCTCTTTTCTCGACAAATGCTGCAACTGCTCAGAAAGTTCCAGTTCGACTTTACCTATCAAATCCAAATCTGTAGAAACAAAAAGTACCTGGCTATCCGCTCCATGCTCCGCCTGACTAAGAAGATCGGCTGCTATAAAAGCAGGATTGGCTGTTTCATCGGCAAGAACTTCTACTTCACTCGGACCTGCCGGCATATCTATGGCTACATCTTCAAGCGAAACAAGCTGTTTGGCAGCAACGACATATTGGTTGCCAGGCCCGAAAATTTTATCGACTTTCGGAACACTTTCCGTCCCGTAAGCCATAGCGGCTATCGCCTGTGAACCACCCGCCTTGAAAACTTTAGTAACACCTGCAACTCTGGCGGCATAAAGTACGGCTGGATTGATTTTTCCATTAACGTCCGGAGGCGAACAAAGCACTATCTCATCACAGCCTGCAATCTTTGCAGGAATAGCAAGCATTAATACTGTCGAAAACAAAGGAGCTGTCCCTCCCGGTATATACAGGCCCACCTTTTCAATAGGCACAGCGCGCTGAATGCACGTCACACCAGGAGAGGTTTCTACTTCTATTTCGTTAAAGCGTTGGGCTGCATGAAACTTGTATATATTGTTATATGCTATCTCTATCGCATTTTTCAAATTTTCGGGAACAGAACTGACGGCATCATAGAACTCGCTATCTTCCACAACCAGATTTTCAATGTTCACATGGTCGAATTTCAACTCATACCTACGCAAAGCCTCATCTCCTCCACTACGGACTTCTTTCATTACTTCGCTTACTATTAAAAATAACTTTTGAGTTCCTAATGAAGGTCTTCGCAAAAGCTCACTCCACGTATCAGGATGTGGATTCTTTATTATTCTCATCACCACGACGGTATTATAAAATCATTTTCTCTATCGGCAACACAAGGATTCCCTGAGCTCCGGCCGCTTTAAGCTGTCCGATTATTTCCCAGAAACGTTTTTCATCGAGCACCGTATGAATACTGCACCATTCATTATCGGCAAGCGGCATTATAGTGGGACTTTTTATTCCTGGAAGCACAGCGACAATGTCGTTCACCTTGTCCCGTGGAGCATTCATTAGAACATATTTCTTATCTTCCGCAATGCGAACCGATTTCATCCTAAACAGAAGCTCATTAAGAATCTCACGTTTTTCATCGCCGAGTTCCCTGTTCGCTATAAGAATCGCCTCGCTTTTCATTACGGTCTCCACCTCGCGAAGGTTATTGCTAACAAGGGTGGAACCGGAACTTACTATATCGAATATGGCATCGGCAAGCCCTATGGCGGGAGAAATTTCCACGCTACCGGTTATAACCTGTATCTTGGCGTTTATTTTCTTTTCCGACAAGAATTTTTTCAGAATATTGGGGTAGGAAGTCGCTATCTTCTTCCCGTCGAACCATTGCAAGCCGCGATATTCAACATCTTTAGGTACTGCAAGCGAAAGACGGCAGCGGCTGAAGCCCAGACGTTCTACAATTTCGGCGTCCTCGCCACGTTCCAAAAACTCGTTTTCGCCAACGATACCTATATCAGCCACACCTGTTGCAACGGTTTCCGGAATATCGTCATCGCGCATATATAAAGCCTGCAAAGGAAAAGTGGAAGAATCCGACAGCAAAGAGCGTTTAGACACGCTCAATTTCACATCTGCTTCAGCAAGCAAAGACATAGTGTCTTCGTTAAGCCTTCCTTTCGACTGGATCGCTATTCTAATCATTGTTTGTCTGTTAAAATCTTTTGTTTCTATAAATTCATTTATTATCCTCAGACTGAGAATTTTTCGACGCAAGACGCAGCATTCCGAGCGACGAAATACAAAACGTTTCATTCACATGAATCATCACAGCAAAGGTTTCAGAGACATTGTTGTCCGAAGATTCTTCGCCGGCTGTTTTATTTACAGTGAAATTCACATCATATTCCGGTTCATTCACCTTATTATTATCTGTTCTTCGTATCTGGAAATCATTATTCACGGTAAATTTCAACCCATTCGGATTGCTTTGCCATAATTTTTGCGCGAAAATCTTCACATCGTCTTCCGTTGCATTTTTCTTATTAAGAAAATTATCCATCACATCGGTTACGCAAGCGGAAAGTTTGTCGTAATCACGAGTGGATAACGACGTAAAAAAGGATTTGCAAACATCCTTTATCTTCTTTTCATACACTCCCTGCACAACATTCCCCTGCCCCTGCCTTGCCTGCTCGGCATACAGACCGTCGGGATGATTACGCAAATAAATATCGTATGCTTCTACTGTATTCAATATAGTGGCTTCCACATAATCAAGAGAATCTATTTTGTCGTTGCAGGCCTGTTCAAAAGCACTGCCATTATGATTGGATAAGAAACGCAGAAAACCGCCGCGCGTTCTGTTCACACAGGCATCATTCCAATCATTTATCTCTGTAACGAGTCCCGCCAGCAAAGCCTTCACTTCAATGACGTGTGCTCCTTCAGGATAATCGGCAAGGTACTGACTGCAAAGCGCCGTATCTTTTGCAGAAATGACATTTTCGTATGCTTCCTGCTCGCTGCGGGCCCTTTCTCTGTCTGTTACATAGAAATATCCGCCGGCACCGATTGCCGCCAGAACTATCAGCACTATCAAGACTATGAGAGCTACCGGCTTGCGTTTCTTCGAAGATGTTCCCGAAACTTCAGATTCGCACAAACCCATAACCGGCGTATTCTGGAGCGAGGCTCCGCAAGCTGGACAGGAACTTTCTGTTCTGAGAACCACCTTTCCACAATCAGGACAAGTTTTAATATTACCGGAAATGCGGACTCCGCAATGCGGACATTTCTCTGCCGAAGTGGAGACCTCATTATTGCATTCCGGACATTTGATTATCGACATGATATTTCTTTTTTCTTTCAGTCTACCTATTACCCTATAAAGCAACTATTTTTCAAAAAAATGAAATTAATATTTGCAAAAGTAACACTATCTCGGGAAAAACAAGAATTTTATCTTACGGATTTTGATTATAAATGACATTTGAAACGCCCCCTGAAGTTTTGTACAAAACTTCAGGGGGCGTTTCATTGTCGTCCGAAAACAGACATATAAACTATGTAAAGAAAAGATTTCCATAAAACAGCAGGAAACTCCCTATTATATATAGTCAATTCCGTATGAATATTCTGCTTTTATTTCATAGAAACAGGCATTTACAATGTTTTTCCGTACAATTGATTGAATGGTTCAATAGCCTGGATTTTGTAACATCGCAGGAAAACTTTTTATCTCGGATTGCGGCAGAGGCATAAGAAGCTCATAGGCTTCACATCCTGCCACAGTCAGTGCTTGCCCCGTCCGTTTCAACATTGTCCAGTAGCCCCAATATTGCTTCTGCTCTTTCCATTCGGCCGACAGCGAGGACTTGTCCGCTGAGGCTTCCATACCTGCCTCTTTAAGCAGCAATGCGGTCTTTTCTGACGTATAATTAGGAAGTCTTCCACCGAAAATACGGTATATTTCAGAATCGGTTTGTTCATCTACGGTTATACTGAAATCGGACGAGCAATTACCAAGCAGATACTGAGCCTCTTCTTTATTGCCCGAACTCAAAGCAATCTCGGCACGAAGAGCCTTTACAGTCTCCATAGTAATGTGCCACCCGCATTCGGGCAAACAACCGATTTCCTGCAGAATAGCATCCAATTGAGCACACATCTCCTGCGGCTGTAATACAGGCGAGCACAAGATTTCGTCATAATTGTCGGAAGCACCGGCTAATGTAATGTAAGGTACACGCCCCCAAAGTTGTGACAGATTATAATAAACCATGCACCTCAAGGCTTTCGCCTCGTTAAGATAGGCTATACAATTATGTAAGTCTCCTCCTACCGTTTCAAGGGCGTTTATCGCCATATTGGTCTCATTGATTACTTTGTAGGCCGCATTCCAGGTATCGGCCACATTGCCGTCGTATGGAGTGATAGCCGGCGCGGGGCAATCATCAAAACCGGTACGTGTAAGCCTTATCTTCTCCAACTGCAGTTGCTTGTACTCATAATTCAACAAATCACGGTAAATAGCAGAGATTGCGCTTTGTACATTGTTTTCATTCTGCCAGAAATATTCTTCTCTTATAGTATCTGCAGGTACGGGAATTTTTATGTTATCCATTAATTCATCTTCATATTTCTTTTTCAGCTCATCGATTTTCCCTTCACTGCCGTCATACAGAGCAAGCATAACGGCAGAATCGCCACTGACGAGTGACATACTGTTGCCGGTAATGCCTACGACAGCAACAAGAACTTCTCCTCCGGAAAGCCTTACGGTAAGCAAATTTTCAACGAGAGTATATTGAAACGGGATATTTTCCGACACCCAACCATTTTCATATCCTTCAGCCGTCGGTATCGACGAGTAAGTATGAGAAGTTACCGCACCCGTACCGTCTTTGCGGAATTCTACAGCATAAATTGTTTCGTCTTCAATGCAATACCAATTTCCGGCCACTCCATTCTTTACGGAAACATCATCATCAGAATTTGAACAGGAAACAAACAGGATAAGGCATGTCAGAATCATTACAAAATATCGCATTCTATTCATAACCGTCATATAATACAAATTTAACATTCATGTGGGTTCGGTATAAGACTATACTTATCTTTCGATTTTGCAGACAAATACGGTCACCCGCCAAGTAGTTGAGAATCAACAGGTGTATATGTAGCAAAAAATATGTCTGAGATATTTTAAAATATCTCAGACATATTTTCGATTATCTCCCTTGTATTTTCAATTTCCTGCGGGAAGTTTTTTACCATACAAAAAAATATATTTTTTTCATGAAAGTCCGGATTAAGCAGAAACCTTTATCCGCTGATTTTTCACCAGACCTGTTTCTGCCTAATCCGCCCTCACTTTAATCATTAAAACAAGGGCAATAGTATAAAGACTATCGCCGCTTGTTTTTCTGCCATTCCCACTAATCAAGAATGGCTGGAATTAAATTCTCTTACTGAGCCTTCAAAGTGGTAGTGAAAGTCACTTCGTTGTTTTTACCTATGGTTGCTGTAAAACCAATGCGTGTGGTACCGGTGTTAGCAACATCCCAACTGTTAGGACCTTCATTTGACCAGCTCTGTACATTGACGGCTGTAGACAATGTGCCTGTCGAACTTACAGAAAGGAGCATTTTCTTACCGTCTTGCTCAAGGGTAGCCGTATTATTGCTGTTTATAGTTACGGTAGCTTCGGTTACCATTACCCATTTGACAGTTGCCTCCTTTGAGCTACCTGCCTTAATTTTATCAATAACAGTAAGGTCATTGCTTGCATCGAGATAAATCTCACGGGTGGCCGACTGCACATATTGGCCGTTTGTTGTCGGATATTTGAGAACCGGCTGCAAATTCAACATTGCTCCGTGTTTATAACTCTCGTTATATGAAGCGGTAATCGTAGCCTTACCATTATAGGCATGTTCGGCATCGTTAATGGTGATAGTGTTATGAGCAGGATTGGTGTAACGATAAACAAACCAGCGTGTCCATGTTCTTGCAGATGTCGAAACACCAGAAGAGCTGTTATTATAATTCCAGATAGCCGAACTTTGGGTAGCCGATTTTGAGGCTTCCTCAAAGATGCTGTAAGCCTGTCCGCCCATATCAATAGCCCAGCGCACACCCTCCTTTTCATATATGAACGAACCGGCGTCCTGATGACCGTGCGAATTGTTCATCATGCCGCCTTTAACGCCAAGATAAGCGTCTTCGGTAGAATTCCAGCCGCTGCGATACACGTACATGGGTTGTACATCGCTGGACTCGTTGTTCAACCATGTATTCGTATTCGGTACGGTTGCCGCCGACAAATCCACGCGGGCCAGGAACGACATAAGGGGAGCCAACATGGCGCTGCCGAAGTCTGAATAACGGCCTTCGTTAAGCGCCTTGCTTTCCAGGTAAGCCAGTCCGGGCTTTCCGGTGTTAGCGGCAAACCAGGGCATAATCATATTTACGGTATTGCCATTGTTGCAGTCGGAAAAATTGAACGTACCGCCTGTAGGGGTATTCATCATCAGCATCCAATCGGCCGATTCAATAAAACCTTGAGTATTTGCCAGTGCTTTGGCTTGCGATACAACATTATCGTCATCGCTTTCAAGCATGGCTTCAAGCAGAAGAACCTCGTAATTATTACCGTATATGAAGTAGTCGGGACCTTCGATATAGCAACCTTTGGGCTGCATTTGGGCAAGCAGTTTGGGATTCCCGCTGACAGCAGTCGAAATGGCTTTGGAACAGTTAGTAGGATACTGTTTTTTTAGAACAAGGCCGCATATCACTCTTCCTGCATTACAGATAGAATTCCAGTTATTGGTTCTGGTAAAGACGTCTGAGCTGCCAGGAGTTGCACTGAGATTTTTCTTATAGATAGCCTCGCGAATGGTAGAACGCTGGTCGGCTGTCAGATAGTCGTACAGCCAGTCGTAACCGAGTGCCATACCGGTGCCCAGTTCCGAAGGATCAAGGAAGTGAGTAGGATTCCAATCTTTGAAGTCTGCGGCTTTCAGCATAAACTCGATTGCCTTGTCGGCATATTTCGTATCGCGGGTCATGCGATAGGCGTATGCCAAAGTCATGATGCGGTTTTCGTACCACTCGGAAATACTGGCGTTGTCTGTAGTCATCAGACGTTCGCTGTAAATGTTATAGTCAAGTCCGGTTTCGCCCAGGTATTCTTTGCACTTGTCCAAAATATGCCTGTGCATGCCGGCAATAGCGGGATTAGTGCGGATTGCGGTATAAATACGGGCGATGTCTTCGTCGCGCAACAACATGCAGGGGTGGTAACCAAGCTCTTCATCAACGGCAATATCGGTGCGCTTTTCCACTGTCAGATTATCCATACCACTCATGGTTAATGGGAATTCATATAGGTAGTTGGCTTCAAAGTCGGTTGTAGCGGTGCAGGTAACGGTGGCCACGTGGGCGGTGCTGAACACTTTGACGGTAACTTTGTCGCCTTGCTTAATAGTTGGGGCTACATTCATGAAACCGTTATAGGTGGTGTTCGTTGTCAGTTCCGGACGGTCCATCCATGTCATTGTTATGGTGTTGCAATCTTCGGGCGTATCGGTGAACCGGATGAAGCCGGTGTTGGCGCTGAACTCGAAGGAGCCTCCAAGCTGACGTTCTTCGCTGCCGTCAGCAGAAGTTACGGAGAGAACTATCTTCTCCAGCTTCTCGTCTTCCAAATCGGTACCGGTAGTGTTAATGGTATAGCGCACTATACTGAACAAGTGGGTGAACTTGAATACACCGTCCACGTCGCCGTCGGGCTTGCCTATTTTCCAGTCGTTGTTCATGGCACGATAGGCTTGGCAATAGGTCTGGTCTAAGCCAAGAATACCGGTCAGATTGTCAGCTGTGCGACCGTCATTGCTGGAGTTATAAGGGAAATAGGCCACTCTGGCTTCATCGCCTTCGTTCATTGCGCCGCTGAATGCGGCCTTAGTGGTATTAGTTTCTGTGGTGGTGAATCGGGAGTTCAAGGTAGCTCCTCCAAAAACACCGAGCGTATCGCTAACCTGCCACAACAAGTCGATATACTCTTTGTCGAGCGTGGTTTCATCAACACAGGTGCGTGTTTCAAGGGCGCGACCTTCAAGGCTGGCCATAATGGTTACAGTACGGCAAGGAACATCGTTACCGGTCATGGTGGATTCATCATCCGAACACGATGACAGGAGCGATACAGCCGACAGCATTCCAACAATTATCCGACAGCATAGAGAATATTTCATATATATATTACAAATTAAAATTGAAAAACAAGAGATAAAAACATTTTTCACAACAAATACACGGATTGGCACAGATTAAAATAAAAAATAATCTGCGTCAATCCGTGTAATGTTGTGAAATGTGATTTCCTAAATTGGAAATGAAATTATAAAAATATAAAAACGGGGAAAGCGCTTTTATTCGCCGCGTGTAATTACGGCACGGCTCAAACGCGGATCGTCATAGAACATGTTTCCTACACCACCCTTATAGTCTATACGCAAACGTTTCTCAGGTACACCGAACTCTTTGACGAGGCAGTTGTATACATTCTGCGCGCGTTCACGGCTCAAACGCTCATTGCCAGCTGTATTCCCTGTACCCTTATCTGCGTAGCCGGTAATGGTGTAAACAATATCGCTGTCGCTCGATTTGATAATTTCAGCCAACATGCCGAGATTAGCTCGTGCCTCATTAGACAGATTTGTCTTATTGATCTTGAATGTAACAAGGTTAGCTGCAACCATATTCTTGACTATGACGCGTTCCTCCTTCTTGTCACCGGCAGCGATAGCCTGTTTCAGGCGTGCATTCTCGGCGCTGATTTCATCGAGTTGACGACGCAGTTCGTTAATAGCGTTATTGTCGTATTCATGACGGATAATCGTCTTGCTGCGTCCCCAGCCGCGCTGTTTGAATTTATATGTAATGCCGACAGTTGCCGACCACATACCTTCGCCGAAACGTCCGCCGCCTTCACCGTCGAAACGGTCGTTTACATACATGCCACGCAAGTCGATGTTGGCTTCGAGAGCACTGCACAGGCGGAACGAGTTAAGCAAACCGATGTTGGCACTCACCTCCTTTGCATTCGGGCGTTCGAAAACGCGGGCATAGCCCAATCCCACATACGGACTGCAGTTCCACACACGCTGTTTGTAACCGCCAAACAGATTATGAAGATTGAACAGCACGTCTGCATGGAAGTTTGCCATATCGAACTTTTGTTTCTCCAACCAATGCGGAGCCGCGCCCCCCTTAACGGGACTGCCTGTTCCGTGAGCTGAATCAAAGTTGGGATCGCCAGGGTGCTTTGTCGCACCTTTAGCCTTTAGTCCGCTGTACATAAGCCGCATTCCTATTCCAGGAGTAAACCACTTGCCCACGGCAACATCCAACGCAGGAGCGAGACGGTCGCCGAACTTGCATTGTTTGTCATGGTCGCCGAAATAGATCTGTGCGCCACCGCCCACACTTACGAACCAGTTGTCCCAAAAACGATTGGTCTCTACCTTGTACTTGTCTGCACTGTATTCCACCGTTTCTTCCGTGGTGGAAGTTTGCGCGAAGACAGAGCTGAGTGCCAATGCGCAAACAGCTGTCAAAAAGATTTTCTTATTCATATTAAATTAATATTAATGATTTGTCGGGAGAGGCGTTTCGCCTCCCCCGATTACAATTTATCGGACACCTATACCACCGTTTACATAGCTGCTTTCGCTGGCATTTGTGTTATTGCCAGAAACTGGCTCCACATCGCGGACATAGTAGACGACAGGAACAAAAGTACCTTTCGTTCCTGTTCTTTCATTCTGCGGTGAAGCGTATTCCAGCTTACGGTTATCTGACGTAACGATCGGCACATATGTTTTAGAAGAAGAAGAAGAAGAAGTTACACAATAATTGGCCCACCTAAAATAACTCCTGCCATTAGAATCAACAGTCCTCATCATCGTACAATTTGGTATATTTGTTAGACCTAAATATTGGCAAATCATACCAAATTCTTTTTCGTTAGGTACACGCCATAGCCCCAAATCAGATTTGTCCTCTTCCTCATAATACTCCCCAGCAACGTCTGTTTTGTTTGAAACTTGGCTTGCAGTATAATCCGTTAAAGTCACATAATTTTTAGAAATCTTAAATGCCTTAGGCAATTTGTCACTTTCATCACCAATCTTATGTGGTAAATAATCCCCTTGCATGAGATATGTACGCATATTTAACGCCTCGTCTATTCCGGAGACTGTCACTATACGATTAGCAGAATCGTAATAAGAGACTTCTGACGAAGCCGCGTTATAATTCTTCAAATTTCTTATCGTTCTGACAGCAACATTGTTATTGGGATTATTGGTATTAAAGGATACGCCATGATTTTTCCACCATATACGTTCGCCGCCGTTTGAACTTGTAACGTATGTTGAACATCCTCCAAGCCTAGCTTCCATTGTCAAAGAACCGTATCCATACCACAAAGTAGCATACTGATTACGTGAAGGAAGAAACCAACGTAGTTCATCTTCATCAATAGTACCATCACCGTCATTGTCACGATTACGGGAAAGCATTTGGTAAACTGCATAACCAGTTGAAGAAGCCATAATATTCGTTTTATCCAAAGTTCCATTTATATAGCCATTGGTAGCTTCATTAACAAACTCACTCCATTCTTTACCAACTAACAAATCAATCATATTCTGCCAACCGTTACAATCAGTACCAGTAGAGAGATTTCTATCTCCATTTTCTGAACCGGAATAACTTGGGTCAAGTTTAGTTTCCGGTGTTTCCTCAACAGTCTCAATACCGAAGGGATTGTCCAACGTCAAATTCATTGCAGCCTTTATGGAACGTTGCGCAATAGAAAAGATAGGCGTAGCGGTATAGGTGCTATGTTTATCATCACTTGTATTTACGCTTGTCGCCCATCTCATTTCACGATCATCTGCATTAATATATTTAGCAAGATTTGCATTATCCGTTTTATCATCATAATAGTATTCGTTAACGTAGGCTGCAATATAGATTTTACCGTTTTCTACCAAACAATACTTATAGGAAGATTGCGATGATGACAATTCTGACAATTCCGTCACAAGATCTTTGATAGTACCTAAAGTCCCTCTCACATCGCCATATTTTTGGAATGTGGAACTTGAAGCAGGCTTGCCAAACTTTATCCAATCCAAATCATCGTCATCAGAAAAGTCGTCGACAGAATTTATTTCTTTGTCGGTATAAGGGGTTTTTATCACTAAGGAAAAACTTGACATGGGAAAGTCTGCTAAATCCAATGATAGTAGAACCTGTTCGTAGTGAGCATCCAAGCGCACACTGTTTTTTTCATTCAGTTTCATTATATCTCCTTCTGCGCCATGTTGGTATCCACCATCGAGATCTTCCTGTTTTGCCTCCACAATAATACTATTCACACCATTCACGGTTACATTATAGGTGTATTTCGTATTACGACGTATAGTGAAGTTACCATTAGAGCCCGTTGATTGGGAAAAATCGCCTAAATGGATGGTATATTCCACATTACCCGTAACGATTTCATCAGTATTTTCACCCGGACCACTGTAGCGACCTTTTACCACAACGTATGTAGCATTTTCCGGAGCATTTTTAAAGTCACGGCTGCCGTTATTACGCTCTTCACGCAAGTTATAACTCGTAATGTCAGAACTCCCCTGCACATTTTCCTGCGTGTAGAAAAAGAAAGTATAATTTTCGCCGTCTTTTTGTGTAATAGGTATGTACGATTGTTTCAACAATAATGGAGAGGTAGATGAAGCTGCCTTATAAGTCAAATTTCCCGGATGAGTTCCTCTGGTAGTACTACTTTTCTCCTCCAACTCCTTGCCATTCTTATCGACCCATCCGGTACGCTCCATTAAGGTGGAAGATATGGAATAGTTATGAAGCTCATAACTTTCGGGAATGAAAGTTACACCAGAACCGTTTTTGAACACGAAGATGGATTTGGAAATCAATCTGCGTAGTACCAGTTCACCGTCCAGATTATTGCCTCCTTCAGTAAGAGTGAGTTTACCATCTTTGTCTTCTTGCTCATATTTTCCCGACAACAGTACACCGCTTTCCACAAAATCAAGTTCAGAAGAACCGGTAACACAGAAGTCGTCAATCTGCGACTTAGTCATAGACTTTAATTTGTCTAAATCAACCGGAATATAATTCTTGTCGTAGTTGGCCACGGCATATAGATACCATTCCCCACTGTACAACTCGTCGGTTTGTACGGTGACCGTATACTTGTAGTTCGTTTCACTTACTTTTTCTGGTTCTATTTTGTCAAGACCCGTTATTTCCACTACTACCGGCACTTCGTCCGGCTGGGATTTTTTGTAGAAAAGCAGTGCCACTTTCTCAACGGAAGTTTCCTGCGCGTCAGTGGCTTTTGTCATGACCGCTTCGCCGGCTTCGGGCACGGAGATTGACAAGGTTAGAGAGCATGGCAGCCCCTCTCTCACGGTTTTTTCCATTTCGTCTTCCTGACAGGAGGCAAAAGCCAATACAGCTATCAGGACACACAAAGTCTCTATTATCTTTTTCATTGTATTTTATCAGCTGATTGGTTATTTGAATGTGACGTCATTTTCGATAGTGGTGTATTCCTCCACCTCTATTGTGGTTTCCTCCTTTATAGAAAGCTTTGGACCTGAGGCCACCACACACATTGTTTCTTCAGGCTCCACCTTTACCATTGTTGTGGCAGGCGCTTCGTAAGCCTTCTTGTTGTTTTGCTCTTGTTTTTCCATTTTTACACTTTTTTTTGGATATTGTGAATCCGTTACGAAACGTAACAGAAAGCTTTGTTTTAATTTGTATTAAAAAATACTTTCCGGACGTCAATGGAAAAACAATCTTTTAAGCGTTCTTCCATTTATTCGCCCTTCCGCTTCATGCGGTATTTATAGTTATTATCGATTATAGCCTGCGGCAATAAATCGCCGTAGACAGTAACTCCGGAAACGTTTGCCGTACGTTTCCCTACGAAGTCCAGCAACATGATACCGGTACTGCCAACTGTTTTATCTGTTCCTGTCAGATATTCATAGATAGCCGGATTTGTAACAGCTGCATTGTTTGAATATGAATTGTATGACGCAGCACTGCCGATGTAGCCGGAGCAATGGTTAATAAACCACGTATTCGTATATGCGCTGTTAGTATGACTTCTTGCAGACATTTCCAATTCTTCTTTTACCAGACTTATTTTAATCGTGGTACTTTCCGGATTATAATTGTCCTGCACTACAGCATACCCTGTGGCCGCCCCTTCGTATTGCGACTTGAAATAAACACCCGTACGCACATCTGCGCTGCCTGCCGGCCAACCGGAAATAAATGTCGTTCCGCTCAAGGCTTGTGTAGCATAGAATCCATCGGGAGACGTTCCTTGATTCGGGCGCATTATGATAAGAATCTTTCCTCTCATTTCGCCTATCGTCAAATCGGGTTTAAAAACGACTTTACGTGCTGAAGGATAATTGGTGGCGTTGTTCAAGAAGTTAGTCATACATTTGTTAAACATATCCATACTGAAACTCGTACTAAAAGGATACCCGTAAGCACCCTCATTTTCCCACCTACAGGTTACAATAATAAACTCTCCAGGATTTTTAGCCAAAAAGGTATTGAATGTGGAAAAAACAGTTTCCATGTCTGTTTTACAAGAAGTCATACCATGATAGATTGGCAGATTCTTCCGTCGGAAGTTTCGTTTGAAAACCTGTTGCCGGTGGTTGTCGGGCGCAGGTCAAAAGCGCGAATGCCCATAGCAAGCTGCTCCTCAATCGTATAGTCCTGGCATCTTCCAGCCGTGATTAAATAACCGGCGTTTTGAGTTGCCGCATCGTGGGTGCCGGGAATCGAAAGCTGCGACACATATATGTCGTCATCGAGCGGAGTTATCCAGTTGTTGCCGTTCTGCGTGGTAGGATACCAGCCGAGGGTGAGCGAACCCTTAGAACTTGCGGCATACTCAATAGTATTGCCATTCTTGTCGCTACCCCCCCCCCTATAGTCACCTCATGCGTGACCTCTCCGGTGGCGTGTACACGTACATCTATCTGATTTTCGGAATCGACAGGCAACGGCGGCAGGAACACCGTAAAGGTGACCGACTGTCCGGCCTGCAGTTCGAGAGAATAGTCCGTTCCGTTCTTTATGCGGACGAAAACGGTTTCCGTATCATCGCCGTCTTCAGCTTCGACAATCTTATTGGCTGCCATATCATATTTGAACTCACCTTTTACAGGCGAATTCTTTTTCACGATACTTATACC
Organism: uncultured Prevotellaceae bacterium; assembly: GCA_905202115.1. GTDB lineage: Bacteria > Bacteroidota > Bacteroidia > Bacteroidales > Bacteroidaceae > UBA6398. Next base: position 17,279 of record CAJKQZ010000031.1, read on the forward strand.
TGTCAATAAAACGGTCTCCGTATTGTTCGTCTCGCGGCCACGCACCGTGATGTTGAGCGTAGTCATTATGGGACGGAATTTCAAAGAGACCTCTTCGACAGGTACTGTCGACAGATTCGCCACCATATAGGCGTCGGTCATGTCGGGAGTTGTTGTATAATGGCCGTCGGCGTCGGCCACTCCGTCGACAGTGCAAATCTGGTTGCTGTTTATCTGGAACGTGGCTATTCCGTTCTGTACGCTCACACGGTTGTCATCTGCAGGGTATACGGCATAGAAATTATGCTCCTCTTCGTTTCCCCAGGCCAGGCCTTCGGGGTTATACTTAAGCGTGCTTTTATGTTTGTTGTTTTCGTCGATAGGGGCAATCACTTCATAGTCGGCACGCTTCACGTCTTCCGCCTCATCGCAGAAAATGCGCACTTTGTCACCGTCTACCCAATCTATCTGGTAGTTGTCGTTCTCGTTCCAGGCCGTATGGGTTTTCTTGTCGGGAGACAGTGTGAAATTGACAACAGAACCGGCCGACGGCTTGTTTCCGCCCTTACCGCTATCGTCGCTGCACCCGCAGAGCGTTCCTGCCAGCACGAACGCCAGGGATATTGGCAATATGTTCTTTTTCATTTTCCTGTTAATTTACTCGTTCCATTTGTCTAACTCGAAATCACCGCCCACCTCATGTCTTTCAATGTCGACAGTGGTGTTCTTGTCGTCGGTCACAACTTTTTCTTTGGAGAAACCTGCCATGAAACCGTCCTCCAGTTCGATTTGAGACTTCCTGGTGGCAGGAGTCTCATACTCTTTTTCTTTAAATCCACTCATTATCATATGTTTTAATAATTAGAAATTCATAATATGCTCTTATTTACCACGGAGAGGTTATCGGAGATTTTCGCCTTTTTCAAAATAGCACAGGAGCATTGCCGGTTTTGTCGAGAAGAATCATACGGAAAGCCGGCGGAATGCTTCCCGACAGCCTGCCCCTATGTTTTGCACGGAAAGGCCAGGTTTGAAAAAAATATTTCTTTTTACATGTAAAAAAATCTCCCGCAGCAAATCAAAATTATCTCTGAGATAATCGAAAATATCTCAGACATATTTCAAAATATCTCAGAGATAATTTTCG
>CAJKQZ010000032.1 GCA_905202115.1 uncultured Prevotellaceae bacterium
ACATATTTTCGATTATCTCCCTTGTATTTTGAATTATCTGCGGGAAGTTTTTTACAGTGCAAGAAAAAAATATTTTTTTCTTGGGGATATGACGGGATATGAAGTGTTCTTCTTCTGTTTTTCTAAAGGGCCTCTTTTCCTTGACGGAATACAGCGGTTTGACAAAGTAAGGGATATCCCGTATTTTGTGGAAAAGTTGTTCTTGCGCAGGTACGATGTTTTGAGTTTCCATTTATTGTATTTTTATCTTTAGGCCTTGCGATATATTTTTTAACATATTGCGTCGTTTGCGGAGGCGGCATGTTGCATGGATGTGATGTCTGTGAGATATTGCGTGGAATGTCGTTTATATATCCCGAATGACATGTCGGGTTGCTTATTTTAATAGTTAAAAATTGCCAATCCGTTTCTCTTTGGGTTAAATATTCTTAAAAAGACAAATGCCTTGCTTGCAGGTAAAAGTATTCACGTCTTTATAAGTTGTTGATTTATCGAACGTTGGATGGATGTGCGCGCGTCGAAAAGGTATGCGGCTGTGGATTCGGGAACTCGAATCCACTTGAAATAAGCTACTTAAAAGCGTTTGTCAATCCAAATGTTATTCGTACCTTTGCACCTCCGAAAGGGCGTATTGTGCGCCTGCGTGAACCGAAAATAGAATAAAAATAAGTATATAAATATTTAAATAACAAACAAATGCCTACTATTCAGCAATTAGTTAGAAAAGGCAGAAAGGCTCTGGTAGACAAGAGCAAATCACCTGCGCTCGACTCGTGTCCGCAGCGTCGCGGAGTGTGCGTTCGTGTTTACACAACTACCCCTAAGAAGCCTAATTCTGCAATGCGCAAGGTTGCGCGTGTACGTTTGACCAACTCTAAAGAAGTTAACTCTTACATTCCCGGAGAAGGTCACAATCTTCAGGAGCACTCTATTGTGCTTGTTCGCGGCGGACGTGTGAAAGACCTTCCCGGTGTACGTTATCACATCGTTCGCGGCACGCTCGATACTGCCGGTGTGGCTAATCGCCTGCAGCGCCGTTCGAAGTATGGAGCTAAACGCCCGAAAGCTGCCAAGAAGTAATAAAATCATTCGGTTTGTGAGGAAGCAGCAAGCGAAAGGCTGAGTAAACATTCTCGGAGGAGATGTTGAAGACACTTGGATGAGCAGCCCCAAACCAATTATCTTTCAAACAAAATGAGAAAAGTAAAACCAAAGAAACGCGTGATCCTTCCCGATCCCGTGTATGGAGATCAGAAAGTCTCCAAGTTCGTTAACCATTTGATGTACGACGGAAAGAAAAATACGTCCTATCGTATATTCTATGCGGCTCTTGACCTCGTAGGCGAGAAAATGAAAGACGCAGAGAAGTCGTCGCTCGAAATATGGAAGCAGGCGCTCGATAAAATCACTCCTCAGGTGGAGGTTAAATCGCGTCGTATCGGTGGAGCTACGTTCCAGGTTCCTACCGAAATCCGTCCCGATCGCAAGGAATCGGTGTCGATGAAGAACATGATTAATTACGCTCGCAAACGCAGCGGCAAGTCTATGGCTGAGAAGCTCGCGGCAGAGATTCTCGACGCTTACAACGAGCAGGGCGGAGCATATAAGCGTAAAGAGGACATGCATCGTATGGCCGAAGCTAACCGTGCTTTCGCTCACTTCAGATTCTAATTAAAAAACAGAACAGAACTAATGGCAAAAACAGATTTGCAGCTTACCCGTAATATCGGTATTATGGCACACATCGACGCAGGCAAGACAACTACGTCGGAGCGTATCTTGTATTACACGGGTAAGACTCATAAAATAGGAGAAGTACACGAAGGTGCCGCTACTATGGACTGGATGGCGCAAGAGCAGGAGAGAGGTATAACCATTACTTCTGCCGCTACCACGACATTCTGGAACTGGAACAACAAGCATTTTAAGATTAACCTGATTGACACTCCGGGGCACGTCGATTTTACGGCAGAAGTGGAGCGCTCTCTCCGTGTGCTCGACGGCGCTGTTGCAACATATTGCGCGGTTGGCGGTGTTCAGCCTCAGAGTGAGACCGTTTGGCGTCAGGCTGATAAATATAACGTTCCGAGAATCGGATATGTAAATAAAATGGACCGTTCCGGCGCAAACTTCTTTGAAGTGGTGCGTCAGATGAAAGACATTCTCAATGCTAATCCTTGCGTAATCAATGTACCTATCGGTGCTGAGGAGAAATTCAAGGGCGTTGTTGATCTTCTTGACATGAAAGCCATACTGTGGCACGACGAAACGCTTGGCGCGGAGTTTGAGGTAGACGAAATTCCCGATGATCTTAAAGATGAGGTACAGGAATGGCGTGACAAACTCGTTGAACAGGCTGCCGAGTGCGACGAGGCTCTTATGGAGAAATTTTTCGAGGATCCTTCGCAGATTACGAAAGAAGAACTCATCGCGGCAATTCGCAAAGGTACTCTTTCTATGGATCTTACTCCTATGTGCTGTGGCTCTTCGTTCAAGAACAAGGGTGTTCAGACCTTGCTCGACTATGTCTGCATGTTCCTTCCTTCTCCCCTTGATACTCCAAACGTTGTTGGTAAGAATCCCAGTACCGGAGAAGAGGAAGATCGCAAGCCTGACGAAAACGAGAAGACTTCGGCTCTTGCGTTCAAGATTGCAACCGATCCGTATGTAGGCCGTCTTACTTTCTTCCGTGTTTATTCCGGAAAAGTTGAGGCCGGTTCTTATGTATATAATGTACGTTCCGGAAAGAAAGAGCGTATATCCCGTTTGTTCCAAATGCATTCGAACCATCAGAACCCCGTCGACTATATCGGTGCGGGCGATATCGGTGCCGGAGTTGGATTCAAGGATATACGTACCGGTGATACGCTTTGCGATGAAGACGCTCCTATCGTACTCGAGTCTATGGACTTCCCCGATCCCGTTATCGGTATCGCGGTTGAGCCCAAGACGCAGAAAGATCTCGACAAATTGTCGAATGGTTTGTCGAAACTTGCAGAAGAAGATCCTACGTTTACGGTTAAAACCGACGAACAGAGCGGACAGACTATTATTTCCGGTATGGGTGAGCTTCACCTCGATATTATTATCGACCGTCTGCGCCGTGAGTTCAATGTGGAATGCAACCAGGGCAAGCCTCAGGTTAACTACAAAGAGGCAATCACCCAGACTGTCAACTTGCGTGAGGTTTATAAGAAACAGACCGGCGGTCGCGGTAAGTTTGCTGATATAATTGTTAATGTCGGGCCCAAAGATGAAGATTTCACCGAAGGTTCGTTGCAGTTTGTCAACAAGGTTACCGGCGGTAATATTCCTAAGGAATTCATTCCTTCGGTTCAGAAAGGTTTTGAGACAGCAATGAAGAACGGTATTCTTGGCGGATTCCCAATGGTGGACCTTAAGGTTGAACTCATGGACGGTTCTTTCCACCCTGTGGACTCCGATCAGCTTTCGTTCGAAATTTGTGCGATAAACGCCTACAGAAATGCTTGCGCCAAAGCCAAGCCCGTACTTATGGAACCGATTATGCGGCTTGAGGTTATCACTCCGGAAGAAAATATGGGTGATGTTATAGGTGACCTCAACAAACGTCGCGGACAGGTTGAAGGTATGGATACTAACCGTAGCGGCGCGCGTGTAGTTAAAGCAATGGTTCCCCTTGCCGAGATGTTCGGATACGTAACGGCTCTCCGTACGATAACATCGGGACGTGCTACATCTTCAATGCAATATGATCACCATGCTCCTGTATCTTCTTCGATAGCCCGTGCAGTGCTCGAAGAAATGAAAGGACGCACAGATTTGGTATAAACTAAACAGTAAAATAAAAACGTATTTGGTATTCGGAGATAACGAATGACTCTTATCTCCGAAAATCCAAATGCAAATGAAAAAAACAATGAGTCAAAAAATCAGAATCAAACTCAAATCTTATGATTATTCGTTGGTTGAGAAATCGGCCGATAAGATTGTAAAGACCGTAAAAGCTACGGGAGCGATAGTGAGCGGTCCTATTCCACTTCCTACGCATAAGCGTATAATTACTGTGAATCGTAGTACTTTCGTAAATAAAAAGTCGCGTGAACAGTTTGAACTTTCGAGCTACAAACGTCTTATCGATATTTATAGCTCAACGTCGAAAACCGTAGATGCTCTTATGAAACTTGAGCTTCCTTGCGGAGTAGAAGTGGAAATAAAAGTATAGTATAAAACATTACACTCATTAAAAATATTTTATCTGAAATGCCAGGATTATTAGGAAAAAAAATCGGAATGACATCCGTTTTCAGTGCCGAGGGCAAGAATGTGCCATGCACTGTTATCGAAGCTGGCCCCTGTGTAGTAACTCAGGTAAAGAGTGTCGACAAGGATGGATATGCAGCTGTTCAGCTGGGTTTCCAGGAAGCTAAAGAAAAAAATACTTCCAAGCCGATGCAAGGACACTTCAAAAAAGCCGGAACTACACCGAAGCGCCACTTGGCCGAGTTCACAGATTTTGAAAATGAATTGAATTTGGGCGACACTGTCACCGTTGATCTTTTCGATGGTGCTACTTATGTGGATGTAACGGGCACGTCGAAAGGACGCGGATTCCAGGGCGTTGTTAAACGTCACGGTTTTGGCGGCGTAGGTCAGACCACTCATGGACAGGACGACCGTCAGCGTAAGCCGGGTTCTATTGGAGCCTGCTCGTATCCTGCAAAAGTGTTTAAAGGTATGCGAATGGGCGGCCAAATGGGCGGAGACCACGTTACCACGCACAATTTGCAAGTACTTAAAGTAATTCCAGAGAGCAACCTCTTGTTGATAAAAGGTTCTGTTCCCGGATGCAAAGGTTCAATCTTAATCATCAAGAAATAATGGAGCTTAGCGTTTTAAATATAAAAGGAGAAGACACTGGTCGCAAAGTGACTCTTAATGATGCCATATTTGGTATAACACCTAACGATCACGCTATCTACCTCGATGTAAAACAGTACATGGCTAATCGTCGTCAAGGTACGGCTAAGTCAAAAGAGAGAAGCGAAATTAGCGGTTCTACTCGCAAATTGATACGTCAGAAAGGAAGTGGCGGAGCACGTCGCGGTGATATCAATTCGCCTGTACTCGTGGGTGGTGCCCGAGTTTTTGGTCCCAAGCCCAGAGACTACGGATTTAAGTTGAATAAAAAAGTTAAGGCGCTTGCCCGTCGTTCTGCTCTTAGTTATAAGTTGCAGGAAAATTCGATTATTGTTGTAGAAGATTTTACTTTTGAATCTCCTAAAACAAAACAATACATTGAAATGCTGGGCAAATTGAATATTGCAGACAAGAAATCTCTTCTTGTATTGCCAGTAGCTGATAATAATGTGTATCTTTCGGCCCGCAATCTGCAAAACACCAAAGTAGCAATAGCAAAAGATATAAATACTTATATTGTGCTTAATGCTGGTGTTATGGTGGTTACAGAGAAATCTCTAACCGAAATCGATGGCGTTTTAAACAAATAAGGAGGTAAAAAACATGGCATACATAGTTAAACCACTCGTCACCGAGAAAATGAATAAGTTGGCAGAAACGCAGAAAAAATATGGCTTCGTTGTCTGTCCTAATGCAAATAAAATTCAAATTAAAGAAGAAATAGAGGCTCTTTATAATGTGACGGTTGAAGGCATTAGTACAATGCGTTACGCCGGCAAATCAAAGAGCCGTTATACACGCACCGGTCTTGTTAAAGGACGTACAAACGCTTTTAAAAAAGCTATTGTTACGCTTAAAGATGGTGATGTAATAGATTTCTATAGCAATATTTAAGAAGATGGCAGTACGTAAATTTAAACCTACAACACCGGGTCAAAGACATAAAATTATTGGTACGTTCGAAGAAATTACTGCATCTGTACCAGAAAAATCTCTCGTTTGCGGTAAACGTTCTACAGGTGGACGTAACAATGTAGGAAAGATGACTGTTCGCTATTTGGGCGGTGGTCATAAAAGAAAATACCGTTTTATTGACTTTAGAAGAGAAAAAGATGGTGTTCCCGCAGTAGTAAAGACAATAGAGTACGATCCTAACCGTTCGGCTCGTATCGCTTTATTGTTCTATGCCGATGGAGAGAAAAGATATATAATCGCTCCTAATGGATTGAAAGTGGGAAGTACTGTAATGTCTGGTGCGGATGCTGCACCGGAGTTGGGAAATGCTCTTCCTCTTCAGAATATTCCCGTTGGAACTGTAATTCATAATATAGAACTTCGTCCGGGACAAGGCGCTTTGCTTGTTCGTTCGGCTGGTAATTTTGCTCAGTTGACATCGCGTGAAGGTCGTTATTGTGTAATTAAATTACCTTCTGGCGAGACACGTCAGATTCTTAGTGCTTGCAAAGCTACAGTCGGAAGTGTTGGTAATTCGGATCATGCGCTTGAAAGCTCTGGAAAGGCAGGACGCTCACGTTGGCTCGGACGTCGTCCTCATAACCGTGGTGTTGTAATGAATCCTCATGATCACCCGATGGGTGGTGGTGAAGGCCGCCAGTCAGGAGGACATCCGCGCTCAAGAAACGGTTTGTATGCTAAGGGCTTGAAGACAAGAGCTCCAAAGAAAGCATCGAACAAGTTTATTATTGAAAGAGCCAATAAGAAATAACAAAGTTAACAAGAGTATTTTATGAGTCGTTCATTAAAAAAGGGTCCGTACATTGCAGTTTCTTTGGAAAAAAAGATTTTGGCAATGAATGAAAACGGAAAGAAAAACGTGATAAAAACGTGGGCTCGAGCTTCAATGATTTCGCCAGACTTTGTTGGCCATACAGTTGCAGTTCATAATGGAAATAAATTTATTCCTGTTTATATTACCGAGAATATGGTAGGGCACAAATTGGGCGAGTTTGCACCAACTCGTAAATTTGGTGGCCATGCAGGTAATCGGAAATAAGTAAGCCACAGGTAATATTAGATAATAAAGAAAATAAATAAATGGGAAGAAGAAAAAGATTGGCGGCTAAGGCTATTAACGAAAGCCGCAAAACCCAGTACTTTGCCAAATTGAAAGATATACCCTCTTCACCCCGCAAAATGCGTTATGTCGTAGATATGATTCGCGGCATGGAGGTGAATAGAGCTCTTGGAACTCTACGCTTCTCAGCTAAGGCTGCTTCGGTGCCAGTAGAAAAACTGTTACGTTCGGCTATTAATAATTGGGAACAAAAAAATGACCGAAAAGCTGAAGAAGGCGAACTTTATATCACAAAAGTATTCGTCGACGAAGGCGCTACTTTGAAACGCATGCGTCCCGCACCGCAAGGACGTGGCTATAGGATTCGTAAACGTTCTAACCACGTTACCATGTTTGTTGGTACAAAAAATGAAAAATAATAGATATGGGACAAAAAGTAAATCCAATAAGTAATAGACTTGGTATCATCCGTGGCTGGGATTCTAATTGGTTTGGCGGACGGAATTTTGGTGATAATATCGTTGAAGATAGCAAGATTCGTAAATATATAGAAACTCGTCTGGAAGAGCGTCAGGCAAATTCTAGCGTGTCGAAAATTGTTATAGAACGTACACTGAAATTGGTAACAGTTACAATATGTACTTCACGTCCTGGACTTATTATAGGTAAGGGAGGCCAGGAAGTAGACAAGCTGAAAGAAGAGTTGAAAAAACTCACCGATAAGGAAATACAGATAAATATATTTGAAGTAAAGAGACCTGATCTTGATGCTCAAATAGTGGGCAAGACAATCGCACGCCAGATTGAAGGAAAAATGGCTTACAGGCGTGTTGTTAAGATGGCTATAGCAAATACAATGCGCGCAGGTGCAGAAGGCATAAAAGTTCATATTGCAGGTCGATTGAACGGAGCGGAGATGGCCCGCCAGGAAATGTACAAGGAAGGTCGTACTCCTTTACATACATTTCGTGCAGATATAGATTATTGTCAGACTACCGCATTGACTAAGGTCGGATTACTTGGCATTAAAGTCTGGATATGCAGAGGCGAGGTTTATGAAAAGCGTGATCTTGCACCTAATTACGCTCAGGTAAAGGAAAACAACCGTTCTAATAGTAATAATGGCGGTCGCGGTTTCCGTAAAAGAAGAAATAACAATCGTTAATTAGAACAACAATGTTACAACCGAAAAGAACTAAATACAGAAGACCTCAAAAAGGACGTTGTAAAGGTAATGCCCAAAGAGGAAATCAATTGGCCTTCGGAAGCTTTGGAATTAAGAGTCTTGAGACGGAATGGATTAATGGCCGTCAGATAGAGGCTGCACGTGTAGCTGTATCACGCTATATGCAACGTGAAGGGCAAATTTGGATTCGTATATTCCCTGATAAACCAATTACCAAAAAACCTGCAGATGTACGTATGGGTAAAGGTAAAGGTGATCCTGTAGGATACGTTTTCCCTATAACACCGGGACGTATAATATTTGAGGTGGAAGGTGTTTCTTATGAAGTGGCTAAAGAAGCTCTTCGTTTAGCTGCACAAAAACTTCCTGTAACTACTAAATTTGTAGTTAGACGTGACTACGATAAAAACGCTTGATTATGAAAATTGCAGAAATTAGAGAACTTTCCACAGATGAACTGAAGGAGCGTTTGGATGCAGAGAAAGCGAACTATCATCAGATGCTTATAAATCATTCCATATCTCCGATTGAAAATCCTTCTCAAATTAAAATGTTACGCCGTACCATAGCGCGTATAATAACTGAATTGCGTCTAAGGGAATTAAATAAATAATTGGTCGACAATGGAAGAAAGAAATAATAGAAAAACTCGTCAGGGAGTTGTTGTAAGTAACAAGATGGAAAAAACCATTGTTGTTGCTGCAAAATTCAAAGAGATGCATCCAATTTATGGTAAATTCGTGTCTAAGACCAAGAAATACCACGTTCACGATGAAAAAAATGAGTGCAACGTAGGTGATACGGTATCGATCATGGAAACTCGTCCTTTGAGTAAGACTAAACGTTGGAGAGTTGTAGAAATAGTAGAAAAGGCTAAGTAATATGATACAAGTAGAAACAAAATTGAACGTTGCTGATAATAGTGGGGCACGTGAGGCTCTTTGTATTCGCGTACTTGGTGGAACAAGACGTCGTTATGCTACTGTTGGTGACATTATTGTCGTTTCGGTGCAAAATGTTATTCCGTCGAGCGACATGAAAAAAGGTACAGTATCAAAAGCTTTGATTGTCCGTACAAGCAAAGAAGTACGACGTGCAGATGGTTCTTATATACGTTTCGACGATAATGCCTGTGTGTTGCTTAACAATGCAGGAGAATTGCGTGGAAGTCGTATTTTTGGTCCTGTAGCTCGTGAATTACGTGCAGTGAATATGAAAGTAGTGTCATTGGCTCCAGAAGTTCTATAGTGATAACAGAAATACACGGAAATGAGTAAATTACATATAAAGAAAGGTGATACTGTCTATGTAAATGCAGGGGAGAGCCGAGGCCGTAAAGGTAAGGTACTTAAAGTTTATGTAGATAAACAACGTGCATTAGTTGAAGGTTTGAATATGATTTCAAAGGCACAGAAACCAAATGCACAAAACCCGCAAGGTGGTATCGTAAAGAAAGAGGCCCCTATTCATATTTCTAATTTGAATGTGATAGATCCGAAGAGTGGTAAACCTACACGCTTAGGTCGTCGCCGTAATGAAGAAGGCAAATTAGTGCGTTATTCTAAAAAATCAGGAGAGGAAATTAAGTGATGAACAATACCGCAAATCTTAAAAAAATATATGCAGAGCGTATTGCTCCAGCTTTAAAGCAGAAGTTTAATTATTCTTCTAACATGCAGATTCCTGTATTAAAAAAGATAGTAATAAATCAAGGCTTGGGAATTGCTACACAGGATAAGAAGATAATAGATACTGCAATTAATGAGATTACAGCAATAGCTGGTCAAAAGGCCGTTGCGACCGTTTCAAAGAAAGATATATCTAATTTCAAACTTCGTAAAAAAATGCCAATCGGTGTTATGGTTACATTACGCCGTGAACGTATGTATGAATTTTTAGAAGAATTGATTAGAGTTGCGCTTCCTCGTATTCGTGACTTTAAAGGTATAGAAAGTAAGTTTGATGGTCGTGGAAATTATACTCTTGGTATTCAAGAACAAATAATATTTCCTGAAATAAATATAGATTCTGTAGAGCGTATAATGGGTATGAATATTACATTCGTAACTACGGCTAAGACAGATGAGGAAGGTTATGCGCTTTTAAAAGAGTTCGGATTGCCGTTTAAAGAAGTAAAAAATAATTAATAGTTATGGCAAAAGAATCAATGAAAGCACGTGAGGTAAAGCGTGCTAAAATGGTAGCTAAGTATGCCGAGAAACGTGCCGCGTTGAAGAAAATCATAAATACGACCGAAGATCCGGCCGAGGCTTATGAGGCTGCACGTAAATTACAGGAAATACCTCATAATGCGTCTCCTATTCGTTTGCATAATCGTTGTAAAATAACGGGGCGTCCAAAGGGATATTTGCGCCAGTTTGGCCTTTCGCGTATACAATTCCGTGAAATGGCTTCTAATGGCTTGATTCCTGGAGTTAAGAAAACCAGCTGGTAAAATCTTTATTTTGCCTAATAAGGTTTATAATAAAGGTAGATGAAAAAATAATTACATAACATAATTAGGTAATAAAATTGTTTTATTCTTGATTTTGTGTAATTTCGTGTGCTCAATTTATAAATAATAATTAATTTAATATTGTCGGGATATCCCGATTAATTAAACAAACAAATGACAGATCCAATTGCAGATTATTTGACGCGATTAAGGAATGCTATTCAGGCTAATCATAGAATTGTCGAAATTCCGGCGTCAAATTTGAAAAAGGATATTACAAAAATCCTTTTCGAAAAGGGCTATATTTTGAATTATATGTTTGAGGAAAAAGGTCCTCAGGGTATAATTAAAGTAGCATTGAAGTATGATATAGTTACAAAATCTAATGCTATTAAGAGTTTGCGCCGTGTATCTCGGCCCGGTTTACGCAAATATACGGGTTATCGAAATATGCCACGTGTGATAAATGGACTCGGTATAGCTATTATATCTACGTCTAAAGGAGTAATGACAGACAAAGAAGCTTCTGATCTTAAAATTGGTGGTGAAGTATTGTGCTACGTTTCATAATTTAATTAGGAGGAAAATAAATGTCAAGGATAGGTAAATTGCCGATTAACATTCCTGAAGGCGTTGTTGTAACGTATAAGGATAATGTAGTGATTGTAAAAGGTCCGAAGGGTGAGTTAACCCAAAATATAGATCCTTCTATTGTTGTAAATATTGAAGATGGTAAGATCGTTTTCACAATAGATGAAAAGAACGATGTTGTGAGCGATAAGCAAAAACAAGCTTATCATGGATTATATCGTGCTCTTGTTAACTCTATGGTTGTAGGGGTTTCTCATGGGTACAAAAAAGAGCTGGAACTTGTTGGCGTAGGATATCGTGTGTCCAATGAAGGGAATGTTATGGAATTCTCATTAGGATATACGCATGTTATATATCTTCAGTTGCCGCCTGAAATAAAAGTCGAAACAAAATCAGAAAGAAATAAAAACCCTTATATTTGTTTGGAGTCGTGCGATAAGCAGCTTTTGGGTCAAGTATGTGCTAAAATACGTTCTTTCCGTAAACCGGAACCTTATAAAGGTAAGGGTATTTTATTCTTGGGTGAACAAATACGTCGTAAGTCAGGCAAAGCTGCCGGAGCTAAATAATAATTAAGAAATTTATATTATGATAACTAAAATAGAAAGACGACAAAAGATAAAATATCGGGTTCGTAATAAAATTTCCGGTACAGCAGAACGTCCTCGCTTGAGTGTTTTTAGAAGTAACAAGCAAATTTATGCTCAGGTTATAAATGACGAGGAAGGTAAGACGTTAGTTGCAGCTTCTTCACTTGGTATGGAAAAAATGACTAAAAAAGAGCAGGCTGCAAAAGTTGGTGAAATGATCGCCCAAAAAGCTATATCGGCAGGTATATTAGCGGTCGTTTTTGATCGCAATGGGTATCTTTATCATGGACGTGTTCAAGAGTTGGCAGATGGCGCTCGTAAAGGAGGACTTAAATTTTAAAGATTATGGCAAACAGAATAAATGTAAATAGCGAAGAATTAAAAGATAGACTGGTTGCTATCAATCGTGTTACTAAAGTTACGAAAGGTGGACGAACTTTTACTTTTTCAGCTATAGTAGTAGTAGGTGATGGTAAGGGCGTCATTGGATGTGGCCTCGGTAAAGCAGGTGAAGTTACCGCTGCAATAGCAAAAGGTGTAGAGTCTGCAAAGAAAAATTTATATAAGGTTCCTGTAATAAATGGCACTGTTCCTCATGAACAAGTAGCTCATTTCGGAGGAAGTGAAGTCTTGATAATGCCTGCTTCGGAAGGTTCTGGCGTTGTTGCCGGAGGTGCAATGCGTGCTGTTCTTGAAAGTGTAGGTATAAAGGATGTGTTAGCGAAATCTAAGGGTTCTTCTAATGCTCATAATTTAGTAAAGGCTACTATATTGGCGTTAAGCGAAATGCGCGATGCTCGTACTATTGCACACGTGCGTGGAATATCTATGGAAAAAGTATTTAGAGGTTAAAATTTGAATGACTAATGGCAACAATTAAGATCAAACAGGTAAAGAGTAAGATAGGTGCTCCTGCTGTTCAGAAAAGAACCCTTGAGGTGCTGGGCCTCCGTAAAATAGGTAAGGTCGTTGAACGCGAAGATAATCCTGTTACTCGTGGAATGGTTAATAAAGTAAACCATTTGGTAATAGTAGTTGAATAACCTCAAAATCGTTAAGTCTAAGATGAAATTACATACATTAAAACCAGCAAAAGGCTCTACTCAAAGCCGACGTAGGTTAGGACGTGGTACCGGTTCAGGATTAGGCGGTACTTCTACTCGTGGTCACAAAGGTGCGAAGGCACGTTCTGGCTATAAGAAAAAGATTGGATTCGAAGGAGGACAAATGCCTATTCAGCGTCGTCTTCCCAAATATGGTTTTCATAATCCTTTTCGTGTAGAATATAAGGCTATTAATATTTCTGCGCTGCAACTTCTTTCTGAAACAAAAGGTTTAAATAAAATTACAGTGGCAGATATGGTAGCTTCTGGCTTTATCTCAAAAGGCCAATTGGTAAAAATATTGGCTGGAGGTGAACTTAAATCGAAGCTGGAAGTAGAAGCCAATGCTTTTTCGAAAGCTGCTCAGGCTGCAATAGAGGCTGTTGGTGGCAAGGCTATAAAATTATAAGGTAAATGAAAAAAATAATAGAAACCTTTAAGAACATATGGCGGATAGAAGATCTGCGTATGCGTATTCTGATCACCGTATTGTTCATAGCCATCTACCGTTTTGGTTCGTTTGTCGTGCTTCCTGGTATAGACCCCAATAAATTGCAGGCACTTCATGAGCAAACAAGCGGCGGTTTGATGTCGTTATTGAACATGTTCTCAGGAGGTGCATTTTCAAATGCCTCAATTTTTGCATTGGGAATAATGCCGTATATATCGGCTTCCATTATAATGCAGCTTCTTGCAGTTGCTGTTCCTCAGTTTCAGAAGATGCAGCGCGAGGGTGAAAGTGGGCGTCGTAAGATTAATCAGTATACACGTTATCTTACGATTGCAATTCTTTTGTTTCAGGGACCTACATATTTGATAAATCTCAATAATCAGGCAGGTTCTGCTTTGGCTGCAGGTCTGAGTTGGACATGGTTCTCTGTTACTTCTACCATAATCTTGGCTGCAGGTAGTATGTTTATTCTGTGGCTGGGTGAACGTATTACTGATAAAGGAATAGGCAACGGTGTATCGTTGATCATTATGATAGGTATAATTGCGCGTTTCCCGACGGCTTTTGTTCAGGAGCTTACTTCCACATTGTCAACACCGGGTGCAGGTGGCTTGATTAAATTCTTATTTGAATTAATAGTCTTTGTACTTGTTATAGCAGCAGCTATACTTCTTGTCAATGCTACCCGGAAAGTTCCCGTTCAATATGCGAAACGTGTAGTTGGTAGTAAACAATATGGCGGTGCACGTCAGTATATTCCTTTGAAGCTTTTTGCAGCAAATGTAATGCCTATAATTTTTGCACAGGCTCTGATGTTTATTCCTATGGCTATCGCCGGATATAATAATCAGAATGCAAGTTGGGCGGCACGTCAGTTTATGGATCATACAAGTATGTTGTATAATGTCGTATTTGTTGTGCTTATTATAGCATTTACGTATTTCTATACAGCAATAACGATGAATCCGACTCAAATGGCAGAGGATATGAAACGTAACAATGGATTTATTCCAGGTGTTAAACCGGGTAAGAGTACGGCTAACTATATAGACTCTGTTATGTCGCGGATTATGCTTCCCGGGTCACTCTTTATTGCATTCATTGCAATAATGCCTGCATTTGCAGGGTTCTTTGGCATAAATCAACAGTTCGCACAATTTTTTGGTGGAACTTCATTGTTGATTCTTGTGGGTGTGGTTCTCGATACAATACAGCAAATAAATAGTCATCTACTTGTTCGTCATTATGACGGTTTGCTTAATTCAGGACATGTTCGCCGTTCAAGCAGTGTTTCTGCTTATTAATGCTCTATGATAACTCTTAAGACTGAAGACGAGATAGATTTACTGCGTGCAGCGAATCTTTTGGTAGCAAAGACACTTGCTGAAATTGCAAAAGAAATTGCACCAGGGGTTACAACGAAGCAACTTGACAAAATAGCCGAGACTTTCATTCGTGACAATGGCGCGGTACCTACCTTTAAAGGCTTTCCAAATCCTTATGGGCCGGAATTTCCAGCTTCGATATGTACTTCGGTCAATGATACAGTAGTTCATGGTATACCAAATGATGAACCTTTAAAAGACGGAGATATAGTTTCTGTTGATTGTGGTACACTTCTTAATGGTTTCAATGGCGATTCTTGCTATACGTTTCGTGTAGGAGAGGTCTCAGAAGAGGTGGACAGATTACTAAAGGTTACTAAGGAATCCCTTTATCTGGGAATCGAGGCTGCTAAAGCCGGACATCGTTTGGGAGATATAGGTAATGCTGTACAAACTCATTGTGAAAAACATGGCTATGGAGTAGTCCGTGAATTTGTTGGACATGGTATTGGCCGTAAAATGCACGAAGAACCGATGGTTCCTAATTATGGACGTCGTGGAAACGGTATGCTTATGAGAAATGGTTTGTGTATAGCCATAGAACCCATGATAACGATGGGCGCAAAGGACGTGGTGCTGTTGCAGGATCATTGGTCTGTTAAGACGCGTGACGGCAAGCCTGCGGCTCATTTTGAGCATACGATAGCTATTCATAATGGTAAGGCTGAGATAATGTCTTCATTTGAGGAGATTGAACAAATAGAAAACAGTAAGTAGAAAAATACGTATGTCAAAACAATTAGCCATCGAATTAGACGGTACTATCGTTGAAGCACTCTCGAACGCGATGTTCCGTGTGGTGTTGGAAAACGATCATGAAATAACTGCTCATATCTCGGGAAAGATGAGAATGCATTACATCAAGATTCTTCCCGGTGATAAGGTTAAGGTGGAGATGAGTCCGTATGATCTTACAAAAGGGCGCATAGTATTAAGATATAAATAAAAGCAATAGATATGAAAACAAGAGTATCGTTAAAAAAACGTACATCAGATTGCAAGATCGTTCGTCGCAAGGGACGCTTGTATGTTATAAATAAGAAGAACCCTAAGTATAAGATGCGTCAGGGTTAAATATTCGGTAAATAAAGTAAAACAAATATATGGCAATAAGAATTGTTGGTGTCGATTTGCCTCAGAACAAACGAGGTGAAATCGCCTTGACCTATGTTTACGGAATAGGTCGCAGTAGTTCGGCAAAGATCTTGGAAAAGGCTGGTGTCGATAAGGATATTAAAGTGAAAGATTGGACCGATGATCAAGCTGCCAAGATACGTCAAATCATTACAGCAGAATATAAAGTAGAGGGTGATTTGCGTTCTGAAGTACAGCTTAACATCAAGCGATTGATGGATATAGGTTGCTATCGCGGTGTTCGCCACCGTAATGGTTTGCCTGTGCGCGGACAGAGCACAAAGAATAATGCTCGTACTCGCAAGGGAAAGAAGAAAACGGTTGCAAACAAGAAAAAAGCTACTAAATAATAAATAAGATATGGCGAAGAAAACAGTTACAGTAAAAAAGAAAACTGTTAAAGTTGATGCTATGGGTCAGCTTCATGTTCATAGCTCCTTCAATAACATAATAGTTTCTTTGGCCAACAGCGAGGGTCAGGTTATTTCTTGGTCTTCAGCCGGCAAAATGGGCTTTCGTGGCTCCAAGAAGAATACCCCTTATGCTGCTCAAATGGCGGCCGAAGATTGTGCAAAGGTAGCATTCGATCTTGGCCTTCGCAAGGTTAAGGCTTATGTAAAAGGTCCCGGAAACGGTCGTGAGGCTGCTATACGTGCCATTCATGGTGCCGGAATCGAAGTAAGCGAAATTATAGACGTTACTCCGTTACCTCATAACGGTTGCCGTCCCCCCAAAAGAAGAAGAGTATAATATAAAAAAGTAAAGCATTAATAAAAATGGCTAGATATACAGGTCCGAAATCTAGAATAGCCCGTCGTTTTGGCGAGCCTATCTTTGGTCCCGACAAAGTGTTGTCGAAAAAGAGCTATGCTCCCGGCCAGCACGGTAATTCCCGTCGTCGCAAAACTTCGGAGTATGGTACCATGTTGGCAGAAAAGCAGAAAGCAAAATACACTTACGGCGTTTTGGAAAGACAGTTCCGTAATATGTTTGAAGCTGCTGCACGTTCCAATGGAATTACAGGTGAAGTTCTTCTGCAAAATCTTGAATCTCGCCTTGATAATATCGTTTATCGTTTAGGTATTGCTCCTACTCGCGCAGCTGCCCGTCAGTTGGTAAGCCACAAGCACATCACTGTTGACGGCCGCGTGGTAAACATACCTTCATATTCTGTTAAGCCTGGTCAGATTGTGGCTATCCGCGAAAAATCCAAGTCGTTGGAAGTTATCGCAGACGCATTGGCCGGTTTCAACCACAGCAAATATCCCTGGTTGGAATGGGATGAAAGTTCTAAGGCTGGTAAGTTACTCAACCGTCCCGAACGTTCTGAAATCCCCGAGAATATAAAGGAACAGTTGATAGTCGAGTTGTACTCTAAATAATAAATGAAATTTATGGCGATATTAGCATTTCAAAAACCTGACAAAGTAATAATGTTGGAAGAGAGCCCGACGTTCGGAAAGTTTGAGTTCCGTCCGTTGGAGCCGGGCTTCGGCATCACTGTGGGCAACGCTTTGCGCCGCATTCTCCTCTCGTCTTTGGAAGGCTTCGCAATCAACACCATTTGCATAGAAGGTGTTGAGCACGAATTTTCATCCGTGCCCGGAGTCCGTGAAGATGTAACCAATATTATTTTGAATTTGAAGCAAGTGCGCTTCAAAAGAGTAGTTAAAGATTTCGAAAACGAAAAGGTTTCCATTACCGTCGAGAACACATCAGAGTTCAAGGCCGGTGATATAGGAAATTATCTGACTGGATTTGAAGTGTTAAATCCCGACTTGGTGATTTGCCATTTAGATTCCAAAGCCTCGATGAAAATAGATCTGACGATAAACAAAGGCCGCGGCTATGTCCCTGCCGAAGAGAACCGCCAGTTCTGCAACAATGTTAATGTGTTGCCCATCGATTCAATCTACACTCCTATCCGTAATGTAAAGTACGCCGTTGAGAACTTCCGTGTAGAGCAGAAAACCGACTACGAGAAGCTCCTCATCGATGTATCCACGGACGGTTCCATACAGCCCAAAGAGGCGCTTAAGGAAGCTGCCAAGATTCTCATTCAGCATTTCATGCTCTTCTCCGACGACAAGATAATTATCGACAACGGTAGTATCGGTACCGACGGCGACGAGTTTGATGAAGAGATACTTCACATGCGTCAGTTGCTCAAGAAGAAGTTGATCGACATGAATCTTTCGGTTCGTGCTCTCAACTGTTTGAAAGCTGCGAATGTCGATACGCTTGGCGATCTTGTTCAATACAACAAGAATGAGCTTCTCAAGTTCCGCAACTTCGGTAAGAAATCGCTCACCGAGCTTGATGATTTGCTCGAGAGTCTGAATCTGTCGTTTG
>CAJKQZ010000033.1 GCA_905202115.1 uncultured Prevotellaceae bacterium
TTTAAAATATCTCAGACATATTTTTTGCTACATATACACACGCTGATTTTCAAATGCTTGGCCGCTGACCGTTTTTGTCTGCAAAACCCGCGCAACAAGGTGCCGTGGATTATTACTAAAGATGCACTTTTTTCTTTTTCCCACCTGAAAGTATTCCGGCGGGAAATCCGCCCCTAAATGAAAGAATATTTCCACACAAATTATCCGACAAGCCCGAAAAAGTCGCATTCCGCTTTTTCATAACAGTACACGGACGCCATTTTATCCCACCCCGTACCCGAAAAACCAAAGGCGGATATTTATAACATTCACACCAAACAAATCATATTACATAAAAAATGCACATACCCGTTTTGTGCAGCTGACAGCTTTCACTATTTTTGCACTTAATTATGAGACTACTATTTTCATTACTGCTCACATTATTCGTTTTCGCACAAGTATCGGCACAGGAACTGTTCGATTCCGAAGGCAACCGCATTGACGGAAGCGAAAGGACGCGATCGCATTTCGCACAAGAGGAAGACTCTTTGGAAGCAGAGGAAGACATGCCGGCCGGACTATACGTCTGGCGCGTCGACGAGCGTTGGGGCGATATAATAAAAGCGGAAATAGACACGATGTCCTACCAATTCCAGAACGCAAACCTTACCGAAGGCATAACCGGACGATACAACACGCTCGGAAACATGGGTTCACCGCGCTTGTCGCGCCTATTCATGGCGCGACCCGTTATGAGCGACTTTATATTTGCCGACCCTTTTGATTTCTTTATCCGGCAGCCCGGAGAATTTCATTTCACCAACACATTGTCGCCTATAACAAACGTTACATACGACGAATGCGGCGACAAGACCGACGGAGAAGACCGCATAAAGGCCTTATTCGCCGTCAACGCGGGCAAAGCTATAGGATTGGGCTTCAAAATCGACTACCTGTACGGAAGAGGATACTATGCCAACCAGTCTACATCCGAGTTCAACGGAACACTATACGGCTCATACATCGGAGAAAAATACAAAGCCCATTTGTATTTAAGCTCAAACCATCTTAAAGTAGGAGAAAACGGCGGAATAGAAAACGACAAGTATATAACCGATCCGGAAAGCCTTCCCAACAAATACAGCTCTACCGACATTCCTACCGTGTTGAGCAAGGCATGGAACCGCGTCTATGCAAGCACCCTCTTTTTCACCCACAGATACAGTCTCGGCTTTTACCGTACAAAAGATAAGGACGGTAATATCGTAAAAAACGCGAACGACACAATAACTCTCGATTCCCTTACTCTTTCAAGGCTCGATTCCGTACAGGTGGACTCGCTTCAGAGGCTCGTGGAAGAACGGCAGCATTACACAAAAGAATTCGTTCCCGTAACAAGCCTTAACCATTCGCTGAGAATCGATGACTATACGCGCAAATACATAAACAATTCCATAAGAGAGGGATATTACCTCGACCAATTCTACGACGGAGACTCCGTAAAGGACCAAACGAAACATTTAAACGTTTCAAACACTCTTTCATTGCAGTTGCACGAAGGATTCAACCGCTGGGCGCAAGCCGGAATAAGCATTTTCGGACAGCACGAACTAATGCACTACAAACTTCCTATGACGCGCTTCACCTCTAAATCGTACAACGAGAACAGACTTACCGTAGGCGCAAAGCTGCAACGCACACAAGGCAACATCCTCCACTACTCTATTGTCGGTTCTACGTCTTCAACGGGAAGCAATTACGGGCAATTCAACGCCGACGGTAATGTAGAGCTCATGCTCCCCTTGAAAAAAGATACCATTCAATTCATGCTGCACGCTAATATACGACGCGACCTACCCTCTTTCTATTACCGCCATTATCATTCGCAACATGCCTGGTGGGACAACACTAATATGGAAAACGAGTTCAGAACACGCATAGAAGGTGAGCTTTCCTACAACCGCACCCGCACACGTTTGCGTGTCAGCGTTGAAAACGTAAAGAACTACACCTATTTCGCCGCCACACAGCAGCTATATTCCGAAACCGGAAGCGACATATTTTATTCGAACGGCGTTAGCGTAAAACAGAATACAGGAAACATACAGGTGCTCGAGGCCATGCTCAACCAAGATTTCAAGTTAGGAATCCTGAACTGGGAAAACGAATTGGCCTACTCCACGAGTAGCAACAAAGACGTGCTTCCTCTTCCCTCGTTCTCGGCCTATTCAAATCTTTATCTCCATTTCAAAATAGCCAGAGTACTTTCGGTACGATTCGGAGGCGATGTGAAATTCTTTACGAAGTATTACGCCCCCACTTATTCGCCTATAATAGGGCAATATGCCATACAGGACAAGAACTACCGCACAGAAATTGGCGCATATCCTATAGTTGACGTTTACGCCAACATGCATCTCAAGCACACGCGCTTTTATATTATGGCCACCCACGTAAACAAGAGCAGTAATGGCGGGAAATATTTTCTGGTTCCCCACTATCCGATCAATCCCATGACCATAAAATTCGGAATTTCCTGGAATTTCTTCAATTAAAAACCGGAAATAACTCCTAATCATACGCCATTGAACGTTTTTTCCTAAACAAATAACGCTCCCGATATTTGAATGTAAGAAAGGACTTCTTTTCTTACGATTGCTCTGCACAAATCACGGAAATACCCTGCCACGAAAAAAAATATTTTTTTGTACGTGTAAAAAAGTTCCCGCAGCAAATTGAAAATACAAGGGAGATAATCGAAAATATGTCTGAGATAATTTAAAATATCTCAGACATATTTTTTGCCATATATGCACCTGCTGATTCTCAATTACTTGCCAGCTGACCGTTTTTGTCTGTATTAAGACGAATACGCCGCACGGAATATTAACTCAGTTACTATAAGTCGGATTATATCGCTATCAGAATATAACCGAAAACAAGATAAAATCCATTTTCTCAATATTCATATAGAAAGAAAACTAATTAACACAAAAAATTACTACTTTTGTCCTCAAAGAAAAAGCATTTGCTTTGAAACAATTTGTTCCGGCCTAAAAATACGACTTATGAAAAAGGCACTGATTCTATACATAGTCCTATTAGGTGCTGCCAGGCTTTATTCGCAAAGCACCGACGAGAAAACAAGTCTCATCAAATATGGTGATATGGAGCAATGGGTTACGAGAAACATCCAGGAATCATCGATAATAGGCGGTAAAACCAAAACTCTTTATGAAATAGGGCCTACACAAACAATCAACGGCAACACACCTTACCATAACCTCGGCGGCTCTCCCTGGGGTACATCGAACGTAATGGCAAAAGTTTCCGGAATTACAAAGACCAACAACTCCGTTTATAAAGACCGCCGCGACAACGGATACTGCGCAAAAATGGAAACGCATATCGAGAAAGTGAAAGTGCTGGGACTGATAAACATAAACGTCCTTGCCGCCGGCTCAATCTTTCTCGGCGACATGAAAGAACCCATTACCGGAACAAAAGAAGGTCCGAAAGCCCTGAACTGGGGAATAAAATTCGACAAAAGGCCACGGGCACTGAAATACGACTATAAGGTACTGGCTGCCAGCGAGAAGAACAGAATAAAACTCACAGGCTTCAGCGGCAGAAGCACCGTAGAAGGCAAAGACAACGCCATAACAATTCTGCTGCTGCAAAAGCGCACGGAAGATTCGAAAGGCAACATCACAGCCCTGCGCGTCGGAACACTCGTTGTAAGATATGACAAATCGACAAACGGCTGGCAAAACGATGCCACCTACAACATAATGTACGGCGACATAAGGAAAAATCCCCAATACGACGCCAATGGCTCTGCGTTCGGAAGACTACGCACGCAACAGCAAAGGAGAAAGTGTCCCTGTAAAAGAAACCGGCTGGGCCTCGCCGAACGAAACTCCCACGCATCTTTTACTGCAATTCTCATCCAGTCACGGCGGAGCCTACATAGGCTCCCCGGGCAACACGTTCTGGGTTGACAATGTAAGACTGGTATATTAATAATACGTATATCATGAACACTCCCGGAAGAATAGTTTTCCTTGCATTTGTATTCCTGCACATTATACAGGCAAGGGCTTCTGTTTCTTCATTCTACGGAGAAAAATATTCAAACCAGACAGAAAAAAGCATAGCGCCCCAAGACAGTACATCCGAGAAAAAAAGTTTCCTCGACAGAGTGCTTTCATATTTCAACGACGCCAACAAGCAACAAAAGAAATTCGATTTCAGCATTATAGGCGGTCCGCATTACAGCACCGATACCAAATTAGGCATAGGCCTCGTGGCCGCAGGATTGTACAGAACCGCCGCTAACGATTCCTTGCTTCCTCCGTCGAATGTATCTATTTTCGGAGACGTTTCCACAGTAGGATTCTATCTGCTCGGCATTCGGGGCAACCATATCTTCCCCAAAAACCGTTACAGGTTGGACTACAACCTTCATTTCTACTCCTTTCCCTGCTATTTCTGGGGAATAGGATACGACATGGGAAACAAAAGCTCTAACAAAACAAAAATGAACCGGTGGCAGGCAAAAATAAAAACCAACTTCCTTATAAAAATAATCGACAACCTCTACGCCGGGCCTATGGTGTCATACGATTTCGTAAAAGGGAAGAACCTGCGCCGCCCCGAACTTCTCGACGGAAAACGTATGAAAACAACAAACCTCGGAGCCGGCTGGTCGGTTGTATACGACTCAAGAGATGTTCTTACAAATCCGCACAAAGGAATGTATTTGAGCATATCGCAATGTTTTCGTCCCCGATTTCTCGGAAACAAAAACGTTTTCACCACAACAGATTTCACTACTCGGGGATACACGCACGTATGGAAAGGATGTACCCTCGCCGCAGAATTAAACGGAATGTTCAACTCCGGAAATCCGCCGTGGGCTTTAATGGCAATGATAGGAAATTCATTTTCCATGCGTGGATATTACGAAGGAAGATACCGCGACAAGCACAAAATAGAAGGACAGATAGAACTGCGCCAACACGTTTGGAAACGAAACGGCGTAGTAACATGGTTAGGAGCGGGAAATATATTCAACAAGTTCAGCGCTCTGAAAATAAAAAGGACATTGCCGAACTACGGAATAGGCTATCGCTGGGAATTCAAGAAAGACGTAAATGTTCGCCTTGACTACGGATTCGGAAAAAGCGGACAAAGCGGTTTTATTTTTCAGATAAATGAAGCTTTCTAAAATTAAGTTATGACAAAAAGAGTAAAAAAACAGTCCGGACGTATATTCTCGAAAGGACTTTATGATACAAGAAAATTATTATTCGCAACAATAGTTGCCTTGATTGTGCCGAACGTTGCACTTTGCTTTACGGAAAACATGCCTTTGCTTGTTTGCATTTGCAATCTTGCGTGGCCTTTATCCTTTTACTCATTCCTGCTCTCCCTCGGAAAAAACACCGGCAAAGTAGTCTGCTGGATGTTTCCTTTCATGTTCTTGGCGGCATTCCAACTGGTGCTTCTCTATCTGTTTGGCAGCGGAATAATTGCCGTCGACATGTTTCTCAACGTTGTAACGACAAATCCTGGCGAGGCTTTCGAATTGCTCGACAATATAGCCCTCGGAGTTCTCATAGTAATTTTGCTGTACATACCTCTTTTGTTATGGAGCATTGTTTCCATTCGCCGCAAAGCCATTTCAAGCAATGATTTCATAAAGAAGCTGCGTAAAACAGCATTAATCGGCTTCGGCATAACCATACCCCTCACCATTTCCTGTTACATTTTCATTCCTACATTCAGTTTCAAGACCGACATATTCCCCGCCAATGTTTGTTATAATTTGTTTTTATCTATCGAAAGAACATACAAGACCTCACATTACGAAGAAACCTCGCGCAACTTCAGTTTCCACGCAAAATCCACGCACAACAAGGACGACAAAGAAATATACATGCTGGTAATAGGCGAAACTGCAAGAAGCCTGAATTTCGGCATATACGGATACAAACGAAACACCACCCCGTTACTAAGCAGAACAAAAGGAGCAATCGTTTTTACCGACGCCTTAACGCAGTCGAACACCACGCACAAAAGCGTTCCCATGCTCATGTCGGCAATATCGGCCCAAAATTTCGACAGCATATATTTCCAGAAAAGCATAATAACCGCATTCAAGGAAGCGGGCTTCCGCACAGCTTTCTTTTCAAACCAGCGCCGCAATCATTCGTTCATAGACTTTTTCGGCCAGGAAGCCGACACATGCGTATTCATAAAAGAACTTGAAACTGAAAACAACGACAATCCGAACGACAACGAGCTTCTTAAATATGTGGAAAAGGAAATCTCCGGTACGGAACGTAAACTTTTCATCGTGCTGCACACTTACGGCTCGCATTTCAAATACAACGAACGCTACGCGGCAGACGAGGCGGTATTCAAGCCCGACACCAAAATGGAAGCCGACAGAAAGAACAAAGAACACCTTGTAAACGCATACGACAATACGATACTGCAAACAGACAAGCTGTTGAACAGACTTATGCGTATGCTTGAAGAAAGCAACTCCCTGTCGGCAATGATATACACGTCAGACCACGGAGAAGACATATTCGATGACGACAGAAAAGCCTTTCTCCATTCTTCGCCCGTACCGTCGTATTATCAGTTACACGTTCCGCTGATTGTATGGACTTCACAGAATTATCGGTCTGCTTACCCTAACATCGTAAAAAATCTATTGTTCAACAAACGCAAGCCCGTATCGACAAGCGCCGATGTATTTTACAGCATGCTCGATATAGCGGGAATATCAACACCTTTCCAAAACGACAGCCTTTCGCTGGCAAGCAACAGATTCAAACCCGCCGCGCGCTATTTTATAAACGACCGTAACATCCCGAAGCGAATAGACAACATAGGACTTTCCGAAAATGATCTCAAGATGTTCAGCAATAAAGGACTGAAATTTCCTTAAAAAGCAGCGCCTACCACTCGCAGCAATCTGGATTCAGCAAAACTCGGCAACTCGATATAGAATCAGAAGAAAATCCATTTTTCCATTAGCGTACACTATGTAGAAAATCTGATTTTACAGACAAAAACGGTCAGCGGCCAAGCATTTGATAATCAACACATGTATATGTAGCAAAAAATATGTCTGAGATATTTTAAAATATCTCAGACATATTTTCGATTATCTCCCTTGTATTTTCAATTACCTGCGGGAACTTTTTTATACGTACAAAAAAAGAAAAAATATTTTTAGAGAAAGAAATTCCTTGCAGTAAAGCGAATCTTATTTTCGGTATAACGGCATTAAGAAACAACAATCCCCTCGTGTTGAATCATGAGGGGATTGTTGTTATGTAGCAAACCTATTATTTGCAAACGCGTTCAAGCCTTTTCATTATGGCGAACATGAATATCGCAGCCAACAGGCACAAAGCGATAAGTATGCCCCAGATAGCTACGAGCGGAAGGTCGCCCCATAGACGTCCGGTAACCTGTACTGCATAATTGCCAACCGCCGTTGCAGCGAACCAGCCGCCCATCATAGCGCCCTTGAGCTTGGGAGGAGCTACCTTTGATACGAACGAAATGCCCATAGGCGAAAGCAAAAGCTCGGCAAACGTGAGCACGAGATAGGTCGAGATGAGCAGATTGGGGCTCGCAGGATTGCTGAGCAGAGTGGCATCGCCTTTCAGAGCAGACGGCGTAGGCATTCCCATACTTCCTAACGTCAACAGGCAATACGCCACTGCCGCAACAAGCATACCGATAGCAATCTTGCGAGGTGCCGACGGTTCTTTGCCTTTGTTTGCCAAAGATGTGAACAGCAATAGCGAGAACGGTGTCAATGCAACCACGAAGAACGGATTGAACTGCTGGAATTCCTGCGGAAGAATCTGGATTGTATCATTCATATTTGCATAAATAGCTCCCACTCCTGCAATCGAAAGCACCGAAACCACTGCAGCTATGACTTTGGCGCGTGAGGTCTTCGACTGGAACACTGCAAACATCGCATAAACCAAAACTGCAATCAGCGCCAGGCCCCACACGTTGAAACCGATACGGCTGAATCCTGTTACGGAAGCCGCCGTATAGTCTCGCGCAAAATAAGTAAGCGTAAGACCGTTCTGGTGGAACGCCATCCAGAAGAATATCACGACTATATAAACCAAGATCAGAGCTATGACACGCTGCTTGGACTCGGCGGGCGTAATCTGCTCAACGGCGGCAGAAGTTTTGCTCTCGGCAGACGGTTTTTCCTTGACGCTGCTTTCAACCGACTTGAAAGACGAACGGAAAGAAAAATATATCAGAGCCGAAACAATCAACGAAATGCAGGCTACGCCGAAACCGTAATTATATGCCTGCGACAAACTGTCGATATATTGAGCGCTGAATTCCTGAAGAGTTCCGCTGAAATTTGTAGCAACAGTGTGGTTGTCGATAAGTCCCTGGAGCAGGCTTTCATTGGCGGGAGTGCATGTGCCGTCCATAACCTGGTGTGCAATAGCGGGCACGCGGCCGTCGTAAATGAAGCCGTCCTTACCCATCATCCAGTTAGTCACCGCCGTTGCAGCCGTGGGAGCGAACATAGCACCTATGTTTATAGCCATATAGAATATGGAGAATGCCGTATCGCGCTTATGACTGTACCGCGGGTCGTCATAAAGATTTCCCACCATAACCTGAAGATTGCCTTTAAACAATCCCGTACCGATTGCAATCAATGCAAGCGCACCAATCATGCTCCAATATCCGAGATTTCCGGAGTCGGTAGGTATAGCAAGAAACAGGTATCCTACAAACATGACAAGCATACCGAGTTTCACCATTTTCCCGAAACCGAACTTGTCGGCAAGGAAACCGCCGACAAGCGGAAGGAAATAAACTCCTGCAAGGAAACCGGAATATATTCCCGCAGCCTCGCCTTCGTCATAACCGAACTTTGCCTGCATGAAGAGCGTAAAGATTGCAAGCATAGTATAATATCCAAAGCGCTCGCCTGTATTCGCTAAGGCCAGCGCATAAAGCCCTTTGGGTTGTCCTTCGAACATTATAATTTGATTTTAAGAATTAATATTTAGGTTGTTTGTATTATATTATCACACCAAATCTGCAAACGAGGCCTTCGACGCATTTGCCAAATCGTGAGGCGAAATTTTTATCTGCAGCCCTCTCACGCCCGCGCTAACATATATTTCATCGAAGTTGCAGGCCGACGCATTTATATATGTAGGAAATTGTTTCTTCATTCCTATAGGCGAACAGCCGCCCCGTATGTAGCCCGTAGTGGGAAGCAGTTCTTTCAACGGCAGAGGCGAACATTTCTTGTTGCCGCTCACATTTGCCGCTTTCTTCAGATCTATTTCGCTGTCTCCTGGCACGACACAAACAAAATAGCCGCTCTTATCGCCATGCAGCACAATGGTTTTAAAAACCTGCTCTACGTTCTCGCCAAGCGATTCCGCAACATGAGAAGCACTCAAATCGCTCTCATCCACTTCGTAAGCCACAAGCTCGTATTTTATATTGTCATGCTCCAGAAGCCGAGCTACATTTGTTTTCTTGATTTCCTTGTGTTTCATGGCTTATACGTCTTTGCTCTTGTTCCTGTATTCCGCATAACGCGCCAATTCCTTTGCGATAAAGCCCGATGTATAGCCCACGCCGCCTCCAGCTATTTCCTCCGGCGTGCCGACAGCAAGTATTTTCCCGCCGCCGGCGCCTCCCTCGGGCCCCATGTCGATTATATAATCGGCTTGCTTTATTACGTCCATGTTATGCTCTATAATCACGACCGTATTCCCTTTTCCTACCAGGCGGTTGAGAACCGACATAAGCACACGGATATCTTCGAAATGCAAGCCGGTCGTCGGCTCGTCGAGAATGTACATCGTACGCCCCGTGTCGCGTTTCGACAGTTCGGAGGCAAGTTTTACGCGCTGGCTTTCGCCGCCCGACAAGGTCGTGGAAGACTGCCCTAACTTGATATAACCGAGCCCCACCTCCTGAAAAACTTTTATTTTGTTCAAGATAGAAGGTATATTCTCAAAGAAATCCACCGCCTGGTTTATTGTCATGTCAAGCACATCGGATATGCTCCTCCCTCGAAAGCGAACTTCAAGCGTTTCGCGGTTATATCGCCGCCCGTGGCAGGTTTCGCAAGGAACTAAAACCGACGGCATAAAATTCATCTCTATTGTTTTGTAACCGTTTCCTTTGCAAGTTTCGCACCTTCCGCCGCTAACATTGAAAGAAAAGCGTCCGGCACCGTATCCCCGCATTCTCGCTTCGGGAAGCGAGGCGAACAAATTACGAATGTCGGAGAACACGCCGCAATAAGTAGCAGGATTCGACCGCGGAGTGCGACCCAACGGACTTTGGTCTACGTTTACTATTTTGTTCACGTACTCCAGGCCTTTTATCTCCTTATATGGAAGCGGCTCCCGCATTGAACCGTATAATTTCCCTGATATTATCGGCAATAATGTGTCATTTATCAACGTAGACTTGCCGCTGCCCGACACGCCCGTCACACAAACAAGCATTCCAAGCGGAATTTCAATATCCACATCTTTAAGATTATTGCCAGTTGCCCCGATAAGTTTCAACGACTTGCCGTTGAAGGCGCGGCGCTCGGCAGGAATTTCTATTGCGGTAGTTCCGTTAAGGTATTGCGCCGTGAGAGTATCGGAACGAAGCATTTCGCCGACAGTTCCCTGAAACACGACTTCTCCGCCCAGGCGCCCCGCACGCGGTCCGAGGTCGACCACATAATCCGCTGCCAACATCATATCGCGGTCGTGCTCTACTACAATCACCGTGTTACCCATATCTCGGAGTTTCTTAAGAGAATTTATGAGTCTCACGTTATCGCGCTCGTGCAAACCTATGCTCGGTTCATCCAGGATATACAAAACATTAACGAGACCGGAACCTACCTGGGTTGCAAGCCTTATTCTCTGCCCCTCTCCGCCCGACAAGCTCACTGAAGAACGATTAAGCGACAGATAGTCAAGCCCCACATCGATAAGAAAGCCCAGACGTTTACGTATTTCCTTTATTATTTCATGCCCTATGGTTCTCTGACGCTCCGACAAAGTTTCCTCAACGGCCGACATCCAGTCTGCGAGTTCTGATATATCCATTGAGGCCAGTTCGTAGATATTTTTTCCATTTATGCGGAAACAAAGAGCTTCTTTGTTCAGACGTGCTCCATTGCATACGGGACAGACGCGCTTCGTTGCGAACTGTTCCATCCATTTCTTCATTGCTGCAGAGTCGTCTCTCTGCGCCACTTGTTCTATATAACGCGCAAGACCTTCGAATGTCGTGAAAAAATCGCTCGACGTATGCACCAAGTCAGCGTCGATACGCACCTGTTCGTTAGAGCCGTTAAGTATTTCATCTATCGCTTCGTCGGGAATATCCTCTACAGGCGTAGACAAGTCGCAGCCATAGTTTTTCAGCACAGCCTCTATTTTCCAAAAAATCAAGGATTGCTTTGCTTTTCCCAACGGTACGATAGCACCGTTTTTTATAGACAGTTTCCTGTCGGGGATTACCTTATCGAGGTCTATTGCACTGACGTAACCCAAACCTTTACACTTTGGGCAGGCTCCTATCGTTGTGTTGAACGAAAAGTTGTTCGGCGCGGGGTCACTATAAGATATACCCGACGTAGGGCACATCAGACGTTTTGAATAATACTTCACACTTCCAGTCGTAACGTCCTGAACCATTATCAAGCCATTTCCGCGTTCCAAAGCCAGGTTCACGCTCTTTTTCAGACGCTGCATATCCTTTTCGTGCACGATAGTCTTGTCTACCACAATCTCTATATCGTGATTTTTATACCTGTCGAGTTTCATGCCTTTGGTTATCTCGACAACGCGGCCGTCCACGCGGACATTCAGAAAACCTCTGCGGCGTTCGGTTTCGAAGAGCTCTTTGTAATGTCCTTTCCTGTTTCGAATCAGAGGCGCAAGTATATAGATTTTATGTTCCGCATAATCTTTCAGCACAAGGTCAAGAAGCTGTTCTTCAGTATAGCGTACCATTTTCTCGCCCGTAACATAAGAATATGCCTCTCCCGCCCTTGCCATAAGCAAACGCAGGTAATCGTATATTTCGGTTATTGTTCCTACGGTAGAGCGCGGATTCTTATTCGTGGTTTTCTGTTCTATGCTTATCACAGGGCTCAAGCCGGAGATTTTGTCTACATCGGGACGTTCAAGGTGGTCCATAAAGTTCCGCGCATAAGCCGAAAAAGTTTCTATATAGCGCCTTTGCCCTTCGGCATAGATTGTGTCGAAAGCGAGAGAACTTTTTCCGCTGCCGCTAAGGCCCGTTATTACGGTAAGGCTGTTTCGCGGAATGGTTACATCTATGTTTTTAAGATTGTTAACCCTCGCACCGAGCACTATAATCTTTCGTTCCCTGCTCGATTCGGGTTTAATTTCCTGCAGCGCCTCCGCTTGTGTCTTCTGAATCATAACCGCGTAATAAATTCACATCCCGGCGAATATTGTAATTGCGTCCGTCGGCTCCGCGGGCCTTTATGATAACGTAATACACGCCGTCTTTTGCAGCATGCCCGCTGATTGTTCCGTCCCAGCCGCCGTCTATGTCGGTCCACTCGTATATTTTCTTTCCCCAACGGTTAAAAATATACCCATGAAAACTTACAATACTCTGGTATCCCTCTTTCACCTTGAAAATGTCGTTCTGTCCGTCACCGTTAGGCGAAAAAGCGTTGGGAATCTCCAGTTTCGAGGTACTTATGCTCACCGAGAAAGGATCGTCCATAGAATATTCCACCGTATCCGTGCCTTGAACGAAACTGATTATCAATTCGATATTAAACGAACCGGATTCCCTGAACGTATAATCCGCTTCCTCGTCGTATCTTACCAGAAAAGGATTCTCCCTGTCTCCGTTTTCATAAAACCGCCATTCATAATAAGGGGTATAGCCTCCCACGTTGGTTGCATTCGCCGCAAAACGGGCTACAACCGGCGCGGAACCTTCATAGCTGTTGACTTCATCAACGCTATCTCCTTTTATTATTGTCATGACAGGAAGTGCCGACGGCAGTTCGTCGTCGGCAAACGCTTCATTACATGCAAATGCAGCCATTGCAATCAGGATGAAAGCTATCCGTTTCATTTTATTCTTTTGGTGCGAAGTTACAACTTATATTGGTAATAACGGAATTTTTGCATTTATTGATATAATCCTGCAACCATTTATTTTCGGAGAAACAATATGCAACAAAAAGCATGTACAAAGCGCAAAGCCAACGGTTTAAAGCTCTTTTATTAAAGATTTTCCCCAATAATTCCACGTCCTGTCGCATTTTTCTCACCCGTCAGACGTTACGGAAAACAAATTCTGCCCGAAACAATAAATCCTCTCCCATGCGCTTCAGTATACGTCTGAAAAATCAGTGGTTTTGCAGACAAAAACGGTCACCCGCCAAGTAATTGATAATCAACAGGTGTATATGTAGCAAAAAATATGTCTGAGATATTTTGAATTATCTCAGACATATTTTCGATTATCTCCCTTGTATTTTCAATTTGCTGCGGGAAGTTTTTTACACGCACAAAAAAAATATTTTTTTCGTACGAGGCCGTTTTTTATAAAACCCTCTCACTTCGATTTTCTGCGGGTATAGTTTTGTTCATATAAGACTCATGCTTGAATACTAACAAGATAATTCAAAATATGTCCGGTATATTTTTTCTGACGGCATTTACCACCGTTTTTACGCAAGATATGATTATTTTTGTGCGTGAATACAACTTTCATTTCATGCGAACCAACAGTCTTTTACGAAAAATACCGCTGTTTTTAATAGTATCGCTGTTTGCCTTATGCAATCTGAACGCTCAGACAACACCGACGGAACATATAGTAAAAGCAGGCGAGACACTATACGGCATAGCGTCGATGTACAACACCAACGTAAATGCTCTCAAAAACGCCAACTCCGGTATTTCGGACAACATCGCGGTAGGACAGAGACTTATCATCCCAACAGTAAGGGGAACTCAGATTTTCCACACAATAGCGGCCAAAGAAACATTGTTTTCGATTTCGCGCAAATACAACGTGGAAATATCAAAAATAACAAATGCTAATCCGGGACTTAACGAACAAAATTTCAAAGCCGGAACAACCATTATCATACCGGCCGACAACTTTGCGGAAACGAAAGTCGACACGGCGCCCGCACACTCCGAAGGCATAGCCGGCTCGAACTGCTGCGAAATGTACAAGGTAAAGAAAAAAGATACGTTCTTCACCATAGCAAAAAAGTTCGACCTTACCGTAGACGAACTGGCCGCCGCCAATCCCGACGTATCCGCCTCGGGCTACAACATACAGAAAGGCGATTACATCTGCATTCCGTTCGCCATAGACAAATCGCAGATAATAAACAACCAACAGGCCTTCGAACAGGCAGGCAAGGCCGCTCCGAAAAATACCGTGCACATCTCGCTGCTCATGCCTTTCTATGAAAACGGAGCAGACGCAAAGAAATCATTCGTTTTCTACCGCGGACTTCTTGCAGCAGCAGACAGTTTGCGGAAGAGCGGTATTTCGTTCGACATAACTGCAAAAGACGCCGGCACATCAGTTGCCGACATCAACAAGACGCTGAGCGACGGTTCGCTCGACAGCTCTGACTTGCTCATAGCTTCGGCCGACGAAGCGCAGCTCAACGCCATTGCCGACTACTGCAAGAACAAAAAAATCAGACTTTACCTTCCGTTCAACAGCGAGTTCGGCGACGTTTTCAACAACCCGCAGATAATTCTCGCACAGCAGCCAAAATCATACGAACAAGTATCTGCCATACAGTATTTCATAAGCAAATACGGGGAATACAATATCATTTACATCGACTGCAACACCCAGCAAGGGCGGAACAACTACATAGACCAGCTGCTGCCCTCTCTGAAACTCAACGGAAAAACATATACAACGGTAAACATCGAAGCCAGCGACGATATATTACTCCGAGCTTTCAACCCCGCAAAGCGTAACGCGATAGTGCTGTCGTCATCTTCAAAAAACAGTTTCAAGGCATTGGCAAAGCGCCTCGACAACATAGCCTCCTCAATAAATTCTATGGACTATTTCGTTTTCGGACACAAGGAATGGACCGATTTCGAACTGGCTACAAGAAACACTTTCTTCAAATACGACGTGACAATACTCACACCGCAATACATAAACGTGTTCTCACCTTGCTACGCACAATATCTTTCCTACTACAAAAGCAATTTCAAACAAACACCTTCGTCGTCCGACCAGCGCACATTCTTTCTCGGATTCGATTCCGGCATGTATCTGCTCGGCCTTATATCATCATACGGGCCAACTTTCAACACGCAGACAATCCGGACTGTTCCTATTGAAAAACCTATATCATATACACGGGTAAACAACTGGAGCGGAATGATAAACAAGGCATACAGAGTTGTGCGCTTCACCAAATCACACACAACAGAAATAACAGACCATGCGCAATAACGTTGTTCTTACAATAATCTCGTTACTTTTTATTTTTCCCAGGTTGCAAGCGCAAATCGGCGAACGCCGCAGCGAACTGAGCGTAGGTATCACTTCGGGAGTCAGCCTTAACTCCGTGGATTTCGACCCTACCATAAAGCAGAACTACCTTTCGAGTTTTACCGGCGGTGTGGCAATGCGATATACCTGCGAAAAATATTTCAGCACGGTCTGTACTCTTCAGTTGGAGCTTAACTACGCACAACTCGGCTGGAACGAGAACATTCTAAACAGCCAGGGCGAACCTCTTCCCGACACTTACAAACGAAAGCTAAGCTACATACAGCTGCCTTTACTGGCCCGTTTAGGCTGGGGAAGAGAGAAACGCGGCCTTATGTTCTACATAACAGCCGGCCCTCAGATAGGATATTGCATTAGCGACGTTTCCGAGCGCAGTTCGGAGTGGACGCTGAACACAGAAGGCAATCCCGACCGTCCCAACAATATGTATGAACAATACGATCTGGAGGTAAAAAACAAAATAGACTACGGAATAACGGGCGGTTTAGGACTTGAGCTAAACACCAAAATAGGTCATTTCACCTTAGAAGGACGTTATTATTACGGGCTGTCGGATATTTTCGGCAATTCCAAGAAAGATGTTTTCGCCCGCTCGGCCAACGGCACGATAGTAGCGAAAATAGGATATTACATCACTATAAGCAACAACGACTAATCACGTAAAAGTTGCTATTAACGACGTTGGAGCGACCGTCAATCACACAAATACTGCAACCGGCCACATAAAAACAGCGGTTTATCACACAAGCACAACGGCCTCTACTACAAATGCGGCGGCAAAGGCGTAAATCGATAAGTTACGGTAAGGATTATTTTTTGTTTTCTGTATTCTGTTGACTTGCGCTTTCACTCTGCAGAAGAACCTTGTCGATTTCCTCAAACTTCTCCCCCATGTTAAGCGAAAGATAGATACGGTACAAAGGCCTTCCCCAACGGTCAATCCTATCGGCGGCCAGCGTTCTGTACTGTTCCAGAAACGGAAGTGCGGAACGGTACAGTTTGTCGGCCTCACGCTTCACATTACGCATTTCGGTCATTCCCATATTCGCCGTAACCTTTTCGTCGCATGCCACGGCCTTTGCAAAATACGAGGCTCCTATATTATAATAAGCCTCGGTGTAGGTGGAATCATTGTGCAAAAGACTTTTCGAAGCAGTAATGCATTCGTCGTAACGTTTCATCTTGAGATAGACAAGGCTTTTCCCATACAGAGAGATTACCGAGCGCGGATCGTAAGTCAGCATTGAATCCGTAAGCGCCAGTGCCTTGTCGAACAATCCCTGTTCGTTGTAATAATCCAGAAGATTGGTAAAAAAATAATAGTTTGTGGGAAATTCCTTAACGCCTGTATGCAGATTTTCTATCCTCTTCTCGGTGTCCCCCTTTGCCGCATACATTTCTGTAGCAAGCTCCAGTTCTTTCGCGCGATAGGTAGTATCGTTGAGAGCCTTTTCATAATAAGCGAAGAATTTTTCCGCGTCTTTCATCTGATAAGCGCACACGGTTGCCCAGTAAGCCGCACGGATACTGCGCACACTGTCTTTCTTAGACGCCTTGCCGCCGAAAACAGGATACGTCGGGGCGTCCAGATACATCGATAAAAGTTTGTAGGCTTCCGGAAAATTGCTTTTCGCCACAAAATACAGCCCGCCGTTATTGAGGTTCGGGTACAAACGTCTCAGCACCGATTCGTGAGGCTTGCGGTATCGTATTTTAATATGTCCTTTCTCGTCAGGTTTGCTATCTAAAGTATCGCAACGTATTGCATAATCGAAAAGGCCGTAAACACTGT
The DNA here is from genome assembly GCA_905202115.1 of uncultured Prevotellaceae bacterium. Classification (GTDB taxonomy): domain Bacteria; phylum Bacteroidota; class Bacteroidia; order Bacteroidales; family Bacteroidaceae; genus UBA6398. The sequence continues at coordinate 17,381 of CAJKQZ010000033.1, forward strand.
TGAACAAGGCTGCCGTATCGAGGTTCTGCTTCAGATAGGCCTGTTCGTTAAGAGCATTGTTCTTTCTCAAATATGCTTCAAAGCCGTAATGATACAGTTCGGGGCTGTCCTTGAATTTCTCGTTCTTCTCACATTCCTGCACAGCCTTCAGGGCTGCGTCCCCATTATTCGCTTTCAGTTGCGCACGAATATTTTTGTATTCTTTCTGTCCGCTAACCGACAGCGACACAAACAGCAAAGCAAATATCAAAACATATTTTTTCATATAGTCTCCTCTATTCTTAATGCGATATAAGGACATCCGCGCCTTTTTACAGCGCAAAGATATGTATTACAGACATTTCTGTTATCATGCCGCCTTATTCCGCCATACAAAGTTAGCGTAAATCGTCTATAAATAAATTAAAATAAGATTTTTTAAACTCTTTATCAAAACGTTCACTCATCAGAAAAAGGCTGTTCGGTAAAGAAAATCGGTTGGAAACTTCATTCCGCAACTGAACTCTCAAAAAAAATTATTTTTTTTCTTACACATAAAAAAGTTCCCGCAGCAAATTGAAAATACAAGGGAGATAATCAAAAATATGTCTGAGATATTTTAAAATAT
>CAJKQZ010000034.1 GCA_905202115.1 uncultured Prevotellaceae bacterium
CATATTTTCGATTATCTCCCTTGTATTTTCAATTTACTGCGGGAACTTTTTTACCGTATCAAAAAAATAAATGTTTTTATAAAGGAGAAAAAATCCGCAAACGCATACAGCCACGAAAAATCGCGGAACGCTGTTGCACTTGCGGGCATTTGCCACAACCTTGCGGCATTATCCGGCCATCGAAGCCAAAGCACGGGCCACAAGCCACGCACCTCTGCCTCCGCAGGAGGTATAGCGCATAAGCAGACGACCGGTCATACGGCCAAAACGGCCAACCGACAATTTCTCGGCATAACATTTTGCCTCGGCCGAGCAGGAAAAGGATTTTTCTCTATACAATATACCCGAAAGCATAAAAACCCTGTACGACAAAGCCGTAACAGCCCGAGGACTACACGCCTGCGAACTCATCAAATCACTCTCGACAGCACGACAGGCAGCCATAAGCGCATTGAAAGAACCCGAAAAATCTTTACCGGTAATACTGTTCTCATGCGCACGTATTATATGATATGATTTTTCCCTCAGCCAGGCAATAACAGGGCAAGCAAGCAAAATACGCACTCCCAGCTCCCAGTCGTTCCAGCGCGGCAGACTCTCGTTCCAGCCTCCCACCCTGCCGAATAAGTCGGAACGCATTATCATCGACTGGGTGGAAAGCTCTCCCGTGAGTATCTGCTCCTCCACTTCGGCGCTGTAGCGGAAAACCCTGCGGCGCACTTTTTTTCCGTCGTCAATGTTGGTTGCGCCGGCCACGAGCTGCACATCCCCCACAGCCAGTTTCATAGCGTCGGAAATGAAATCGGGACTCATAAAATCATCGGAATCGAAAAAACTAAGCCAACAACCCGTTGCCGCCCTCGCACCTGTGTTACGACAAGCCGAAGCGCCGCGCCGTTTCTCGCTCAGCACTTTTACAGAAAAACCGGAACCGTGTTCGGAAGCGGCGAACCGTTCGCACAAACTCAAAGTGGAATCGTCCGAACCGTTATCAACTACAATCAGTTCCAAAGGGCGGTATGTCTGTTCCTTGACCGAACGAAGAGTTTTCTCAATGAACTTTTCGCGGTTATAGGCAGGAACTATCACAGAAACTAACACCTTCCTATTTCTTTTGCGTAGGCAATTCCCTTGCACATGTCTTTAAACGCAGCAAAGCGGGAAATGCCGCGCACATTGCAGGCCGCATATTTCGCAACACGCAGATACGCACCTGCCGCGCCGTGCATGGCCGCAAGCACCGCACCTTTTGAACGGCGCACGGAGGCAAGTCTGTTGAAATGCGCACCAGTTGTGTCGGTATCGGTACGCACAATCGTCATGGGGTAATAAAAAACCCTGAAACCATGCTTCAAAGCGTCGTATATGAATATCTCGTCTTCTCCGCAGGCAAGGTATTCGGAACCTAAACCGAAACGTTCGTCAAATTTAGGATACCCGTCGCGACGACGCATGACAATCTCGCAGGAACGCACGTAATAACCCGACGGTTTACTGTTCATATTGAAAGAAGCGGCCGGAAAATCGCGGCAAAGCCTGCCGTCGTAACAGGCAGAACGGAAACAAACGATGTCTAATTCGCGACGCTCTTCGAAAACGTGAAGAATGCGGTCGAAATCGCCCCATGTATAACGGTTGTCGTCGTCTGCAAAAAGAATTATATCGCCGTGGCTGCCCGCCATAGCGTTGTTGCGGTTTGCAGAAAGCCCGTGCCCTTTGACTTTCAGAATATCCACATCCTTGCGGGCAAGCAAATCATCGGGAATGAAGTTGAACTCCGTCTCATTCTCGTATTGAAACGACACGATATAGCGCACATCGGCACGCGGACGGGTCATGACATTCCCCACATTGAGAATGCCCCTCCCGTAGGTGCATATCAATACGTCGATAGTCATTTCTTATGCGATTTTCTAATAAAGTGTATTCCTTCATACATATGCCGGAGCATTGGCAGGAAACGCGCCTTGCCCTGTCGGGATACTTTCATTGCATAATTGAAGCATAAAAGCCATGCCTTACTGCCGTAGCGATAATAAGCCACAGCTCCATAAGAACGTTGCACAGACGGATCGACATATATCATAAGTTGCTTCAACATTGTGGAAGTTTCAACAATTTTTTTTGGAAAATACCGCATTTTCAACCCTAAACGCTCAGCATCGGTAAGCCAGATCTCCTCTTCTCCCCAAGTAAGAAAATCCGTTCCCAGACCAAAACGTTCATCATACTGCAAGCGCCCCTGAATACTACTGCGGCGGCATGCCACTTCAAGGGCGGAAATTTCCATATTCGCCGGACGGGCTGAATAATCGAACGAATTTTTAGGATAATCTTTGAGAGGGCGCCCCGTATATGTGGAAGCCTGAAAAAATGCAATATCCAAATCCGGATTTTCCTCAAACGTATTCCTTATCACATCCAGCCCTTCGCCCGAAAAGCGCGCATCGTCATCGGCAAAGACCACTACATCTGCCGTCGAAAGGCGAAGCGCAAAATTTCTGTTAGCCGAAAGTCCACGCCCCTTGTGCTTTGTAAGCATTACGTCCTTGCGGGCCGTAAGTTCACGGGGAATAAGTTCCCAATAACGCTCATCGGTATACTGATACGACACGATGTAACTTACCCCCTCGCGCGGCGCGGGGAGATTATCGGAGATACGCACTATTCCTTTGTCGATAGTGCAAATTAAGACATCGAAGGTTATCATCTGTAAAGGTTTATCAGTTCGATTATCGTCATTATTTCTTCGTATGTCAGAGCAGAATTTATAGGCAGGCTTAATTCGGTCTCGCAAATGCGTTCTGCCACAGGCGACGTCTGCCCGCCGAGAAATTCTCTCAAAGCCGGCTGCCTGCAAGGCGCTTGCGGATAGTGTATTAATGTCTTAACGCCGTTTTGCAATAAATATTGCTTCAATTCGTCACGCCTGTCGCAAAACACAGGATATACATGAAAAACGCTACATGCCGTATTTCCGCCGTAAGGTATGACAACGCGATCGTTCGATATGCCTTTGCCATACATACTTGCTATTTCGCGGCGGCGCGCGGTGACCTTGTCGAGATAAGGCAGCTTGACGCGCAGCACAGCGGCCTGTATCTCGTCAATGCGACTGTTTATTCCTTCGAGCACGTGGTGATATTTTTCATGCGCGCCGTAGTTGGCTATTATGCGCACGGTTTCGGCCAGCTCGCTGTCGTTTGTAACAACCGCGCCGGCGTCGCTCAGAGCGCCGAGGTTCTTTCCGGGATAAAAGCTGAAAGCCGCCGCGTGCCCCAACACGCCTGCTTTTCGTCCGTCGGCGGTTTCTGCGCCATGCGCCTGCGCCGCGTCCTCTATGACTTTAAGATTATAGGCGGAGGCAACGGCGTTTATCTTCTCCATGTCGCACAGCGCGCCGTAAAGGTGCACCGGCATTATGGCCCGCGTGCGGGAAGTTATGAGAGACTCCAGCGCCGCAGTATCCATAAGGTAATTGTCGGGAGCGGCGTCGCATACGACAGGACGCATTCCCGCGCGGATTATCGCGAATATCGTCGCCACAAAAGTATGGGCCGACACAATGACCTCGTCGCCGCTGCGCCAGCCACACATGTACTTGTAAGCCATGAGTATCACCGTAAGTGCGTCGAGCCCGTTGGCTGTAGCGTAGCAGTGTTCGGCACCGCAGTATCCGGCAAACTCTTTTTCGAAGGCCTGCGTCTCGTTTCCGTAAAGATAAATGCCCGATCTCACCACCCGTTCCACTTCCTGAGAAAGCCGCGGCTGGTAAAGATTGCTTATGTCGTACAGTTGCAAATATTCAATCATCGCATTTTATTATATATAGCGTGAGTTGCAAAAGCAATACGCCCTGTTCACACGGCGGAATGCCGCGGCAGGGCGAGCGTATAGGTGTCGTAGCAGACGGAACGTGCGCCGAAGCCCTCCTTCATGCTTATGAGATTCTCGTTAAGATACATGCCGTTGTTTTCGGTAGATATGCCGAAGTCGAAATATCGCGCCGAAGCGTATTTTTCCGAAATCAGATAATCAAGCAGCAGATCTTCCGCTCCCATGCGCCGTCCTTCGTCGGTATTGACAAGATATTGCGTGTGCACAGCGCAGGAAGTAACGAACACCCAGCCTCCGGAAACAATCTCATCTCCGTTTTTCACGACGAACAGCCGTATGTTTTCAGGAAAGCGCCCCGTAAGCAATTTCATCTCGTCGAACGAATGCACCGGCGTTACATTGTGCCGCTTCATAAGCGACTCGGTGAGTATGTTGTGGAAACGCAGGAGCAACGGTGAGCAGCAATCCGCCACTTCCTCCACAGAAAGTCCCGCGCGCAATGCTCTTGCCACACCGGCCCGCCTGTCTTTACGGAAACGCAAGCCCGCCGACGGAACGAGTGCGGACGAAACCGCGCGCGATGTCAGAGAAGCGCCCATGCGGTACAGAGCATACAAATCCTCCTCGGCCGGAATACTATGATATATATAAGGTGTGGGCTTATACACCAAAGACTGCGCGCCCAATGTGCGCGAATAAAAATCCGCCGCAAGCGCAATCATCTCGTTCACCGAAGTCTGCACGGCCCTATGGTCCAGAACCAATCCTCCGTAAGTGAGTCCGCCATGCGAGAACACCGTTTTCGAAGCCTTGTGGAAGTTGGCCGGCAACAGGCCGCATAGCCTCCCGCGTTTGCCGCGGAAAACAAGCGACGCGTCCGAAAAACGTTCGGCATGATAATCCATAAAGTTACGGTCGAAAAGGAACGTACCGTTTTTGCTCCGGGCCACAAAACCGTTCCATTCGGCTGCCATTTCTTTGTCGTAAATCTCTACCGTAACCATGAATGAATTTATTATCTACAGAAGAAAACTATTCTGATACATTCGGCCATACCGGCTCCGCATACCGGTATCACATATTATATAATGAACTGCCGGAGCACCTTGCCGCCATTACATTCCGCCCTCTCGCCGCAAACGCAGGTATTCGTCATACGACGAGACATAGCCCTCGCTGTCGTAACTCTGCGACGCGGCTACCACGCAAACGCAATCGGCCGTAAAATTGCACAGCTCGCACCACGCACCCGCCGGAACGATAATACCGGCACCGTCGGCCGAGATATGCACTGTCACAGCATTCACGGCGTCGTCCACAGTTATGTCGAAAGCGCCCTTAGCTGCCCAAACTGCCTCTACGCACGTTTTGTGTGCATGGCCGCCGCGCGTCTTGCCCTCGGGCACCGACGTAATCCAAAATATACGCTCAACGGCGAACGGCAGCACGCCTTTCTCCACAAAAGTAAGCGCTCCGCGATCGTCGGTTACCGTTTTGGCGCACACCGCCACGCACCCTGCGGGCGCAGTTTCCGATTCGAATTGTTTCATAATACAAACATACGAAATAATTAACGGATATAAAATATCTATGACAAATTTAAATACATCTCTCCGCCGTAACAACGGCGCCGACCGCCCTACGCGCGTAAAAACTACCCGAATCCTACGGTTCATTCTGCAATAACAAAATACGCTTACGGATACATTCGGCAGCATGTTCAAAATATTTTAAATCGCATTGGCAGAAAAATCCCTTGTTCTACTATCATAACAAAGCTGTTCCGCAGAAAACGGCCGAGGAAGGATTAACAAAAAAAATTACCTCCCACGAAAAAAAAATATTTTTTTCGCAAAGTAAAAAACTTCCCGCAGGTAATTGAAAATACATAGGAGATAATTCAAAATATGTCTGAGATATTTTAAAATATCTCAGACATATTTTTTGCTACATATACACCTGCTGATTTTCAAATACTTGGCGGCTGACCGTTTTTGTCTGCAAAATCCAACGGTAAGGTCTCTTCGTTTTCAGGCAAAGATTGTCTGGTTTTGTATCGGCACGTTTCGTTCCTGAATGTCCTGCTTGCGTTTTCCGTGGGGCGTGGCGTTGTCTTTTTCGTAGGTGGGCTACATGCGCTTTCCTGTGTTCTGCAGCCTGATGTGGAACTGCTTTTTGTTTTTTTATGCTTTTTTATGTCGTTAATAATAGCCAAACTTTCATGCGTTTATCAAATAATGAGTATCTTTGTAGCAGAAGAAGTATGCAACCATTAAAACTTGCGATTATGAAAAAGTGTGTTATGCTTTTGGTTGCTTTGCTTACCGCGGTTTCGGTAGCATTTGCACAAAGAGACGGTGTATTTCATCGTCCGAAGAAAGAGAATAAAACCGATAATACAAAGAAGGATACTGTCATTGCATATAATTATTCCGATGCGTATGGCAAATCTTATTACGACGACGGCTATTCGGAAGAAGAAATAGATGCATATAACCGCCGCTATGTGTCGGATAATGATACGCTCTATTTGGGCGACGCTGACGACGGACAGTCATCCTATGACGGTGAATACGAACAGTCGTATTACGGTAACGATTACGAATACACTAACCGCATGGCGCGTTTCCATTCACCGTCGATAAATATATATTACGGCTTCGGCAGCCCGTTCTACTGGGACTATTACGACTATGCCTGGGGGTGGGGGCCTTACTATGATCCCTGGTATTGCAATGCCTATTGGGGGTGGAGCTGGAGTTGGCATCATCCTCACTATTACGGGTGGGCCTGGTACCATCGTCCGTATTATAGTTGGGCGTGGCATCGTCCGTGGTATGGCGGAGGGCCCCATTACGGCTATGGCGGACATGGTTATGGCGGGCGACTTTATGCGGGACGGGTACACAGCAGTCGTGTAGGTTCGGCCGGCGGACGTATCTGGACAAGCGGGCGCAATTACCGCGACGCAGGCTCGAATTCCGGTAAAATGGGCGTTAACAGCCGGCGGACATATACTTACAGAAGTAATGGCAACGGTTTCCCTCAAAGCACTGGCAATCGTAATTCGACGGTACGTTCTTACGGCAACCGTAATTCTACTACCAACAATGGGACGTATAACCGCTCTTCGTCCTCGCATGACAACTTTTCCACACCGAGTACTCCGAGAACTACCACGCGCTCGTTCGGTGGCGGCAGTTCTGTCGGATCGACCCGTTCAATGGGCGGCAGCTCTGTAAGAAGTGGCGGCGGTTCAATGGGTGGCACACGCTCATTCGGCGGAGGAGGCGGACGGAGACGTTGACCAATGCTTCAGAGCTGTTTATAAGAAACAATTCGTGCCTGCTTTTTTGAAAGATAGCGCAAACATGTAAAAACAAGAGAAGTATGAGAACTAAAATATTGGCTATAGCAGTATTTATGGGTTTCCTGAATGCGGGAGCACAGGATATATATCAAATAGAACGGGTTACGAGCGAAGACCTCAGCGGGACAGCGCGTTTTGTGGGCATGGGCGGCTCGATGAGCGCTTTGGGAGCGGATATTTCCACAATGAGCACCAATCCTGCCGGTACCGGTCTTTTTTTTAAGCCCGAGGTGTCGGCGTCGATGAGCGTCAGCAGCCTTTCCAAAGGAAGCACTTTCGACGACATAGGCAAGACGAGGGCTTCGTTCGACCAGATAGGTTTTGTCTATCCTTTCAAAATGGGTGAGCATTCATCGCTGAAATATCTTAACTTCGGTTTTAATTATCACAAGCGCAAGAACCTGCACATGCTGGTCAATGCCGATCAGGCGTTGAACGGCGAGTCGCAGACATGGCAAATGGCCGATGTGGCTTCTTTCTGGGGAGGTACCGACAAAGGTTCGCCTCTTACAGAAGCGGGCTATCAGACTTTTCTTTACGATAAGACCGGAACGCAGGACGACGCAGGGTATGACCAATATAATGTTTACAACGCCACGCGCGGCACATATAACAAGGCTATGACGGGAAGTATACAGGCATACGACTTCAATACGAGTCTGAATATCGACAACCAGTTTTTCGTAGGGCTGACGGTGGGAGTGTATAATGTCGACTTCAGCAGTTACAGCGAGTATACGGAACAACTTTCCGGTGCGGGACATTACACGCTTTCCAACGATCGCTCGCTTTCGGGTACGGGTGTGGATTTTAAGCTCGGTGCCATTGTCTATCCTTTTTATGACTATACTTTCAGGTTTGGTTTCTCGTTCTCGTCGCCTACCTATTATTCTCTTACGGAGAACTGCAATTCGCTCATTCTTTCGAATATAAACGGTACGGACTATGATTACAGAACGCGGGTGGGGAATCATGACTATAATATACGTACTCCGTGGAAATTCAATGTTTCGGCGGGCGGTACTTTCGGCGATTTTCTTGCGCTTAATGCGGAGTACGAGTATTCCGACTATTCTACGGCGAATGTGTCGTACGACAATTGGGACGACAGCTGGGGATGGGGCGGAAGTTCCACAAAAGACCGTGAGCTCAACCGACAGACTGCAAAATATCTTAACGGAGTGAGCACCATTCGTCTTGGTGTTGAAGGCGAGGTGTCTTCATGGAGTATTCGTGCCGGTTACAATTATGTTTCGTCGCCGATCAAGAGCAAGGCTTTCCTTAATCAGTTCATCAATAGTGCGTCGTTGGACTATTCCACTTCGACGAGTTACATGAATCTCGGCGACATAAATCGCTTTACATGTGGCTTGGGCTTCCATGAAAGGCATTTTTTCATGGATTTGGCATATATGTATCAAACGCAGAGCGGCAAGTTCTATGCGTTCTCTACGCAGCAAGGCAATGATGCTGTAGTGAATGAAGCTCCTGTGTCGAAAATAAATCTCGACAAGAGCAAGTTTATGTTTACCTTAGGATATGTGTTCTGAAACATGCCGCAGTATATGCGGCGTGCGCTTTTGGTAGGATAATAATATATAATGTACGTAAATCCCTGTGGAATTTTTCTGCGGGGATTTTTGTTTTTTTCAGCTGTGTGGATTTTGTAGAAAATTCCGGTTGTGTAAAAAATGATTGTTACGGAAACCGGTCCATTTTTTATCGACCTGACAAAATGTCAGGTCGATTTTTTCATGCCGGCAAAAAGAGCCCGAAAAATTATCTCAGACATATTTTAAAATATCTCAGAGATAATTCAAAATATGTCTGAGATAATTTTTTCTACAAGCGGGAAGTGTTTTTCCGCGTGCCGGAGCGAGGTTCGGGCACCTGACAAAATGTCATGTTCTGAAAAGTCCAATACCGCTTTTGCCGTTGTGTGGCGGCTTGCGGGCAAAACGGTTTCGGCAATCTTAAATAACCGGCGGAAATGCAATAATAAAAAGCCGGCGCCGTTATTTATTACGGTACCAAATTTATTGTTCATTATAATGATTGAATACATTACAGGCGAGTTGGCCGAACTGTCTCCTACGCAGGCCGTTGTCGAGGCGCACGGAGTGGGCTACGGGCTTAATATTTCACTCACTACTTATGATGCTTTCAAGGATAGCAAGACGGCAAGGCTGTTTGTCTATGAATCCATAAGGGAAGATGCGTACGTACTTTACGGCTTTGCTTCGAAAGACGAGCGCGCCGTGTTTGTGGCCTTGCTTTCAGTCTCGGGAGTGGGAGGCAATACAGCCAGAACCATTCTTTCTGCTTTTTCGCCCGATGAGTTTCGCGCGGTTGTGGCCGGCGAAGACTCTCGCGCCCTGACGTCTGTTAAAGGAATAGGGCAGAAAACAGCCCAGCGTATTATAGTAGACCTCAAAGACAAGCTTGCAGGCGGCATAGACGCGACGCTGCCGAGCGTCGGGGCGGCCGAACGCGGTTCGCGCCAGGCAAATGCGGAGGAAGCGATAGGCGCTCTCGCCACGCTCGGCTATCCGGCCGCCGTTTCGCAGAAAGTCGTTGCGGGAATACTGAAAGAGCGCAACGATGATATAAAGGTGGAGGAAATAATAAAACTCGCGTTGAAACTTCTTTGATACTCTGACAGAAGTGTCGAATTATATCTTGCGGCAATTAAAACCGGTTTTACGCCGCTGCAGGTCGCTTTGTGCGGCAATGGCGGCGGCTGTGGCGCTTTGCTTTGTGACGTTCACTGAAGCAAAGGCACAGGCTGTCGTTGACGGAAACGATTCGGTGGTGAAGCCGCATTTCGATGTAAGCAAGACTTCGCCCGACAATGAAAACGACCTGCGCAACCGGCCTATAGACCTGCGCAATCCGAAAAATCTCGACGACCAGCCCGAGTATGACGAGAAAACCGGAACTTATAAATTGGGAACGAAAATAGGCGATTCGTATCTGAACACACCGGTGTTGCTTTCTCGCGACGAGTATATGCGCTGGAGTCTGCGCCGTTCCATGCAACGGTATTACCAGAGCAAGAATAGCGAACTCTTTGAGAAAAACGGCAAGGAAAAGTTCGATTTCACCGATATGAAATTCGATCTCGGTCCGGCGGAGAAGATATTCGGCCCTGGCGGAGTGCAGATAAAGACGCAAGGCTCTGCGGAATTGAAATTAGGAGCCAACACCACGAGCGTGGATAATCCGACCTTGCCGCTACGGTATCGCAATACCTTTGGCTTTGACTTCGACGAAAAAATCAATGTGAGTGTGAACGGTAAGGTGGGCGATAAGATGGATATGACGTTGAACTATAACACCGAAGCTACTTTCGACGTCGATTCCAAAGACCTTAAACTTACATACCAGGGAAAGGAAGACGAAATAATAAAGCTCATCGAAGCCGGAAATATTTCAATGCCGTCAAACCTTTCGCTCGTGCGCGGCGCAACCTCGTTATTCGGATTCAGAACCGACATGCAGTTCGGAAAACTGAAATTGCAAACCGTTCTGTCGCGAAAGAATTCTACTACGTCGTCTGTGAAATCGAACGGCGGCAATCAGGTGACAACATTCGAGCTGTCGGCCGCAGACTATGAGGAAAACCGACATTTTTTTCTCTCTCATTTTTTCAGAGACAGCTATGACCGTAACATGGCTCAGTTGCCCAACATTACTTCGGGCATAAAAATTAACCGTATTGAGGTGTGGGTGACCAATAAAACGGGAGCGACCACGAATACGCGAAACATCATAGCTTTTACCGACCTCGGCGAAAGCGAACATATAAGCAATCCTATCTGGACAGGCAACGGGCAGAGCAATCCGCAGAATACGTCGAACAGTCTTTACGGAACCATTACGACAACATATGCCGCGGCAAGGGATATAAGCCTTACTACACAGACGCTCGACGCTATCGGAAATTTCGTAGGCGGCGATGACTACGAAAAGCTTGAAAGCGCGCGAATGCTAAGCTCTTCGGAATATACTGTAAACACAGGGCTCGGATACATCTCGCTTAAAACAACGCTGCAGACCGACCAGGTGCTGGCGGTGGCTTATGAATATACTTACCGCGGGCAGAATTTTCAGGTTGGCGAGTTCTCGACCGACGTAAAGGATAACACACAGGCTTTGATGGTGAAGGCGCTGAAAAATACTTCGAATGTGCCTGCTATGGGTAACTGGAATCTTATGATGAAAAACGTGTATTCCTTGCGTGCAACAAATGTGCAGAAAGATAATTTCCGTTTAGATGTTAAATATCTGAGCGATACAACCGGTGTTTATCTGAGCTATCTGCCGGAAAACAATCTTAAGGACACACCGATAATACGTCTGATGAATCTTGACCGCTTGGACAATAATAATAGGACTAATCCGAACGGATATTTCGATTTTGTGGACGGATATACTATAGACGCTTCTTCCGGACGCGTGTTCTTTCCCTCGGCCGAGCCTTTCGGCAGTTTTCTGAGAAGCAAGATAGGAAACGATGCCATAGCCGACAAATATGTTTTCCAGGAACTGTACGATTCTACAAAAACAATAGCCAAACAGATAGCCGAGAAAAATAAATACATGCTTACCGGACAGTTTAAGGCTTCCAAAAATAGCGGAGAAATAAGTCTCGGAGCTGTCGATGTGCCGCAAGGAAGCGTCGTTGTCACAGCGGGAGGCGTTACTCTTACGGAAGGTGCGGATTATATAGTGGATTACAGCGAAGGCACGGTAACCATAATAAATCAAAGCATTCTCGATGCCGGAACTCCCGTGAATGTAAGTCTTGAAAGCAATACCGACTACGGATTGGAGCGGAAAACGTTGCTCGGACTGAACTGGCAATATGATTTTTCCAAGAATTTGCAGTTGGCGGGAACTTTCATGCATTTGTCTGAACAGCCTCTTACAACGAAAGTCGCAATGGGAAGCGAACCTTTGAACAATACGATCTGGGGATTGAGTCTCTCGTGGAAAAAAGAAAGTCAATGGCTTACCGACATGCTTGATAAATTTCCGCTTCTTTCGCTTACGAAACCTTCGAATATAAACTTCACTGCGGAAGTAGCACAGTTAATAGCAGGAAATAATAAAGGCGCTCAAGGTAATGCTTCTTACATAGACGATTTCGAGCAGACGAAGAGTAATATTGATATAAGTACGCCTACGGACTGGCAGATAAGTTCTACACCGTCCGATTTTCCGGAAAGCAAATACATGAATGATATTCGTTACGGATATAATAGAGCTCTTCTTGCGTGGTATAAAATAGATCCGCTATTTACACGTCGCAGCTCTGCTCTTACTCCGAGTCATATAAAGAGCGACTTGGAACAGCTTTCGAATCATTATGTGCGGGAAGTTTATAACAGGGAGCTTTTCCCGAATAAGGAGCAACGTTTCGGCGAATCTTCTACATTGTCTGTTCTTAATGTGGCTTATTATCCGAACGAACGCGGCCCTTATAACTTAGACCCGAGCCTTGACCTAAATGGATATCTAAGTAATCCGTCGCAACGGTGGGGCGGTATGATGAGAAAACTTAATACAAGCGATTTCGAAACGGCCAATATAGAATATGTGGAGTTCTGGATGCTGGACCCGTTTATATATACGCGCGATAATGCTGGAAATTATTCTGGAGACCTGTATATAAATTTGGGGGAGGTGAGCGAAGATATTCTGAAAGATGGAAAGAAATCTTATGAAAGCGGAATGCCTACCGATAATGATCCTTCCAGGTATGTTGAAACTGTATGGGGGCGCGTTCCTTCACAAAACAGTGTTACATATGCGTTCAATACCAGTTCGGACGCGCGCGACCGTCAGGACGTTGGTTTGGACGGTCTTTCAAGCGAGGATGAAGCAAGCTTTTCTGTTTATAAAACTTATCTTGACCAGATTCGCGCAAAAGTATCGGAGGCCGTTTATGATTCAATCATTAAAGATCCGGCCGGAGATAATTATCATTATTTTCGCGGTTCCGATTTTGACAGGGCAAAAACTCCTATTCTCGAGCGTTACAAACGTATCAATGGAACGGAAGGAAACTCTCCTGATTCGAAACAGTCGCCCGAGAGTTATTCTACGGCTTATAAATCTACGCCGGATGTGGAAGATATAAATCAGGATTATACTCTTAACGAGTACGAGAAATATTTCCAGTATAAAGTTCATCTTTCTCCCGAAGGAATGGTTGTGGGGCAAAACCATATCGTCGATGAACGCAGAGCCAGTGTCCAGTTGCGGAATGGTAAAACGGAAACGGTTTCATGGTATCTTTTCCGTGTACCTGTTAAGGAATATGATAGTAAAGTAGGAAGCATTTCTGATTTCAACAGCATTCGTTTCATGCGAATGTATCTCACTAATTTTGAAAATCCGATTGTACTGCGCTTTGCCACATTAGGCTTGGTGCGCGGTGAGTGGAGAAGTTACGAACAAAGCCTATATACAGGTTCTGCTCCTTCGGTTAGCGGAACTATGAATGTGGCGGCTGTAAATCTTGAAGAAAATAATGAGAAAACTCCTGTCAATTATGTTCTTCCTCCAGGAATAACCAGAGTCGTGGATCCTAACCAGTCGCAACTGCTCGAGCAGAACGAGCAGGCTTTGCAAATGGTTGTAGAGAATCTGGCAAGCGGTGACGCGCGTGCGGTTTACAAGAATCAGTATCTTGATTTGCGCAAGTATAAACATATACAAATGTTCGTGCATGCCAATGCTTTGCTGGGTGATAATACTCTTGAAGACAATCAGGCTTCTCTTTTCATTCGTTTCGGTTCCGATTACAAGAGTAATTTTTACGAATACGAGATTCCTCTTAAACTGACTCCCGAAGGCAAGTACGACCGTAATTCTACAGCTTCTCGTCGTCTGGTCTGGCCGGAGGAGAATATGCTTGATATAAATCTTTCCAAATTTATAACTCTGAAACGCGAAAGGAACCGCCGTAAGAGCGAAGGGCTTGCGACATATTCCGAAGCTTTTTCTTCATACGACAATGATCGTCCGTATAATAAGCTTACGATAGTAGGCAATCCTTCGCTTGGAGAGGTGCATACTGTTATGATTGGTGTGCGTAATAATTCCCGAAAACTTACCAATGTAGAAGTTTGGGTTAACGAGTTGCGTTTGCAGCACTATTCAAACAAAGGAGGTTGGGCAGCTAAGGGAAATCTTAATGTGCAGCTTTCCGATTTGGGCTCTTTTAATCTTGGCGGTCATGTAGAGACTGCGGGATTCGGTGGTGTGGAAGATCGTGTAGCCGACCGTCGGGATGATAATCTATACGAATATAATGTTTCTACGAATGTAGAACTTGGAAAATTCCTGCCTGAAAAGGTTAAATTGCGTGCTCCGCTATATTATTCATATAGTAAAGAGAAAGTCAGTCCTCAGTATGATCCGTTCAATACCGATATGGAACTGGATGATGCCATTGACGCTCTTGTTACCAAGCGCGAGCGTGATTCCTTGCGCAGTATTGCGGAAACGACGGTCGTGAACTCTAATTTCAGCCTTTCCAACGTTCGTTTCGATATTTCTACCAAGTCTCACCCAATGCCTTATGATCCTGCTAACTTTTCTTTCAGTTATTCGCACAGCCATAAGGAAACAACGGGACAGACCATTGTGTGGGAGAAGGATGACAGCTGGCGGTTCAGTGCAAATTATCAGTATTCTCCCAACTTCAAACCCTGGTCGCCGTTCGGTAATATGAAAAGCAAGAGTCCGTGGCTGAAATTGCTGAAGGAAGAAAAAATAAATTATGCTCCACAAAGTATATCGATAAACTCTGATATAACCCGTTCGTATTATGAGTTGCAGGAACGCGATCTCAACCAGCAAGGTCCTTCCGCTTCTCTTCCTCTTGTTTGGGCAAGCGATTTTCTTTGGAACCGTCAGTTCAAGTTGCAGTGGGACCTTACGTCAAATATTCATGCGTCATTCAATTCTGCCACCAATGCCGAGATATTGCAGCCGTATACTCCGGTGAATAAAGACTTATATCCAACGGAATATGAGGCATGGAAAGATTCCGTATGGCACAGCATTAAAAATTTCGGAACGCCGTTGGCTTTTCAGCAGAATTTCGACTTTTCATGGAAGATACCTATAAATAAAATTCCCGTATTCTCGTGGATTACGTCCGACGTGAGCTACTGTTCGTCGTATAACTGGAACCGCGGAACCCGGCTCGAGGACGGGTCGACGCTTGGCAATACGATAAACAACTCGCGCGATGTTAACGGAAATCTTAAGTTGAATTTCGAAACGATATATAACAGTGTCCCGTTCTTGAAAAAGGCAATGCGCCGCACGACAACAACTTCTTCTTCGTCTAAAAAGAAAGACGATGATCCGAAAGACCGGATTTTTACGCAGGAAGTGCAGCTGCTTGCCGACACTTCGGTCGTTGTGGCCCATAACAAACGCTCGCGGCATTTGCGCGTGCGTGCAATTCGCCAGGACGGGAGCCGATACGCCATAAAATATAAGGTGGTAAACAATAACAGAATTGAGATTCTTAGCAGGGATACCGTAAAAGTGAAGCTCACCGTTATTCCGGGGCCCGCACCCGAGTCGCGCACGTGGTACAAGGTTGCGCAGGCGCTGGCCCGCACGGCTATGATGGTACGCAATGTAAGTGTTACTTACAAGAACGCTTACAATATGTCGCTTCCAGGATTTATTCCGAATATCGGCGACGTGTTCGGCCAGCGTTCTGACGGCGGCCTGCAGCCGGGGCTCGATTTTGCTTTCGGATTTACAGGAGAGGGATATATAAGTAAGGCTATGGAGCGCGGTTGGCTTATTGTGAACGACAGCATTACGACGCCTGCCACTACGAATAAGAACGAGTCGTTCCAGTTGCGTGCAACGGTTGAGCCTTTCCGCGATTTCAAGATCGATCTTACCGCTTCGCGTACTGTCAATACTGCCCGCAGTATCCAATACATGTTCGACGGAATGCCCGCCACTCAGACAGGTTCGTTCAACATCACGACAATATCCCTGTCTTCTGCTTTTGCGTCGTTGGGCAATGCCGACAATAATTACGAGAACAAAACGTTCCGCAAGTTCGTGAACCTGCTTTCGACATTCCGCAACAGGGTAGAAGCGTCCTATACCGGAGTACAGTATCCCACGAACAGCACATTGGCAGGCAAGACGTTCGACCCTGCCAACGGCACGGTCTCGCCGTATTCCTCTGATGTGATGATTCCGGCGTTTCTTGCGGCATATTGCGGCGGCGGAAAAAACTCTTCGCTCGACGTATTCCCTTCGCTTCTGCGGATGTTGCCCAACTGGAGGGTCACTTATTCGGGGCTCGGCAAGCTGCGTTTCATGAGGCGCACGTTCAAGTCGTTCAATATCAACCATTCTTATCAGTCAATCTATGCCGTGGGGTCGTACAATACTTTCTCTTCGTTCATGAAGATAAACGGCTCGAGGGGATTCGTTAACGATGTTACCACCGGCAACCCTGTTCCGTCGTCGATGTTTGATATCTCGACGGTGTCGATAACCGAAAATTTCTCACCGTTCATAGGTTTCGACATGACGTTCAATAACAACCTTACCGCGAAAATTGAATACAACCGCGCGCGTATGCTGGCGTTGTCTATGGCTTCGCAGCAACTCGCCGAGTCGCGTTCGAACGATTATGTGGTAGGAATGGGGTATAAGGTGGAAGATCTGAAGATATTCACTTCCACACGCCGTCCCAAACGAAGGAATGCGCGTCGCTCGTCGGCTTCGGGAAACAAGAAGAAAACCGATGAAAATACCGAGGACAGCAGCAAAAACGCAGCTTCTTCCGATTCGCAGAAAGCAGGCACCATAAGCAACGACCTGAATCTGCGGCTCGATTTCTCGATACGCAACCAAAGCTCCATACAGCGCAATGTAATGACACTGCTTTCGCAGGCTACATCGGGCAACAGTGCATTCAAAATTTCGTTTTCGGCCGATTATACATTGTCGAAGTTGATAACGTTGTCGGCATACTATGACCGTCAGACAAACAAGCCGTTGCTTTCGTCATCGTCTTATCCTACAACCACTCAGGACTTCGGCGTGAGCATAAAGGTATCGCTCACGCGATGAACAAGCCAGTATGTCTTGCCGGTGTGCGGCATTTTATTGTACGGAAGAGAATATTTTATTGAGATATGCCGGAAAATTACAGCATCGTGATTTTCCGGAGATTTCTTTTTACGTTTTTCTGCAACCTTACGGAAACAAATAAGGCAGATTCCTCTGATGTGGCGGAATATCTCAGGTGTATTTTAACGTGAAGCCGATATTGAAATGAAAGCCTCCGGCGGAAAACCGGCGGAGGAAGGTTTTGTAAAAAAATGGCTTTTCGCGAAAAAAATATTTTTTTTACACGGTAAAAAACTTCCCGCAGTAAATTGAAAATACATAGGAGATAATTCAAAATATGTCTGAGATATTTTAAAATAT
>CAJKQZ010000035.1 GCA_905202115.1 uncultured Prevotellaceae bacterium
GCAGTGGCACGTAGCAGGCCGGCTATTGTTCGTCACTTCCTTGCCAATGAGCTGCAAAGGCTCGGTTTTGGTGCGTTTTAGGCGTTTGAGCGTCAATAATTCCGTAACTTTGCGGCAAATACGGAAACCCATGACAAAGAAACTATACATCGAAACCTACGGCTGCCAGATGAATGTGGCCGATAGCGAAGTGGTAGCCTCGATAATGAAAATGGCAGGCTACGACACGTGCGGCGACATTGCGGAAGCCGACGCCGTTTTTCTCAACACATGCTCCGTGCGCGAGAACGCCGAGCAGAAGATATACAACCGCCTCGAGGCCCTCAACGCCATGCGCAGGCAACGCCACGGCAAGCTGCTGATAGGCGTGCTGGGCTGCATGGCCGAACGCACAAAGGAGGAACTGCTTGAAAAACACCACGCCGACCTCGTGGCTGGCCCCGACGCATACCAGATGTTGCCGCAGCTCACGGCCGAGGCCGAGAGCGGGCATAAAGCGATAAACGTGGAATTGTCGATGTCGGAAACCTACTCCGACATCATACCCGAACGGGTGTGCGGCAACCACATCTCGGGCTTTGTAAGCATTACCCGCGGCTGCAACAACTTCTGCCACTACTGTATAGTGCCCTACGTTCGCGGTCGCGAGCGTTCGCGCTCACCAAAAAGCATTCTCGCCGAAGTGCTCGACCTCGAGCGCAAGGGTTACAAGGAAGTTACCCTTTTGGGACAGAACGTAAATTCATACTGTTACGACACCGGCCTGGCGGCAAACGCCGACGGAAACGCTGCCGCCGACATGCTCACCGCCGAAACGCCGGCAAACGATGCGGTAACCTTTCCGCAACTGCTTAAGATGGTTGCACAGGCAGTGCCAGGCATGAGAGTGCGCTTTACCACCTCTCACCCCAAAGACATGAGCGACGACACGCTGCGCGTGATAGCCGAAGAACCCAATGTTTGCCGCCACATACATCTGCCGGTGCAGAGCGGCAGCAGCCGAATACTGGAACTGATGAACCGCAAGTACACCCGCGAATGGTATCTCGGACGCGTGGAAGCCATAAGGCGGATAGTGCCCGACTGCGGACTGTCTACCGACATCTTTGCCGGATATTGCTCGGAAACCGAAGAAGACCACCGGCTTTCGCTGGAACTTATGGAGATTTGCGGATACGATTCGGCGTTCATGTTCAAGTATTCCGAACGCCCCGGCACCTATGCCGCACGTCATTTCGAGGACGATGTGCCCGAAGACGTGAAAATACGTCGTCTCAACGAACTCATAGAACTCCAGAACCGCCTTTCGCTAAAGGCCAACGAAGCCTGCGTGGGTCGTACGTTCGAGATTCTCGTGGAGGGAGTTAGCAAACGCAGCCGCGACCAGCTATACGGCCGCACCGAGCAGAACAAGGTAGTCGTTTTCGACCGCGGCGACATCCGCATAGGGCAGTTTGCACGAGTGCGCGTGCTCTCGGCGACCTCGGCCACCTTGCACGGCGAGATTGTGCGGTAAGTTTGCGGTGCCTTTCCGCGTGCGGCAAACCGGCTCCGGTAGCAAACCGGCCGTGAAAGGTTTTATAAAAAATCTATCTCTTGCGAAAAAAATATTTTTTTGTGCATGGTAAAAAACTTCCCGCAGATAATTGAAATTACATAGGAGATAATCGAAAATATGTCTGAGATAATTTAAAATATCTCAGACATATTTTTTGCTACATATACACCTGCTGATTTTCAAGTGCTTGGCCGCTGACCGTTTTTGTCTGCAAACTTCTCCTGCAGGTCGACGCAGAGTTCGCGGAAAGTCATAATTTTTTCCGTAGATAAGAATCCCTTTAAACAGAAAAGGAATATTCTCTTTTAAGTATGTAAATATTCCGGTTGAAATAAGGAAGAAATAATGCTTTTCAAAGAATATCTAATTTTTTCAGCCGCATTATAATAGATGTTTTACTTCTTCCCATTTTTTTGGCTATATAATCAATGCTTCTGCCTTCTTTATATAAATTCATAATTAAGATTTCCGATTTTTTCGTCCATTTTTTATTCGCATTCGGGTGAAGTTCATGTTTTCTTCCATTTTCCTGATTCTTTTTCAATATTTCGTCAACAAAAACAGAAGGATGATTATTGTTGTATAGTACGAATGTTTTTATTTTTGCGCGGGTAATGGCAACATAAAACAATCTGCGTTCTTCTCCATAAGGAAACGGATCGTTTTCGGTCAACAAATAATCAAGAAGCGGCTCATCGGCCATTTGCGAGGGGAAACCGTAAACATCATTGTTGCATTGCAACAAAATAACATAGTCTGCTTCAAGTCCTTTCGATTTGTGCACTGTAAGAAACTCCATTTCCCTGTTATCTATATAATAAATAAGTTTATTCCTGCGCATGGTAGATACGAATACATCAGACAGGCTTCTATCATCAAACGAATATCGTCCTAAAAGGTAGATAGATTTATCAGTTGGTATCTGAGCTATTATATTTCTTAAAGTACTAATATAATTATATTTGTCATAAGCATAGAATTCCAGTGAAGTTTGTGTCTGTAAATTAAAAGGACGTATATTTTTCTTTATTTGTAATCTGTTGCGTTGTATAAATTGGGATGATGTAGTAATTAATGGTTCTCCAAAACGATATGTGGTTTCTATTTTATTTATTTCGGTAGGTCCGAAATAATCAGAAAAACGGCTAAAAAGAGCCATATCGCTTCCCGAAAACCTGTATATTGATTGCCAATCATCGCCAACACAGAACAGCTTTGCAGGCGGATTGCTTTCACGTAAAGCCTTAAGAAAATTATAACGGTCAATGGATAAATCTTGAAATTCATCCACAATAATATAATCGTATTTTACAGGATGATTGACACAACAGATTTTTGTGGCTTGCAAAATAAGATCTGTAAAATCTAATTGATTATTTGCTTTCAAAACAGCAGTGTAACGTTCATATATAGGCTTTATAATGAATCTGATTATAAATTCACCTCGTTCGTCTTCCAAAGCAATTACCTGCGACAAAACTTCATCAATGGATTTGCAATTTGATTTTAGCAACGTAATGAAAGTAATAATAAAACGTATAAATGATTTCTCACGCCTACTGCCGGCAGGAATCAATAAATCATGCAGTTCCTTGTATGTTCTTTCTTTAATGGCAACGCCTTCTTTTTCTAATAAGGCTTTCAGTTTTTCCTTAATATCGCAATAATGAAAATCTCCGCTTGAAGTCGTCAGTAATTTTGTCCCGTATTTGCTATGGATAAACCTTTTCCATACTATGCTATTGTTATATTTCTGATTTGCCTCCTCATAAGGGATATTTCTATCCTTTGCAAACCATAATGGAACACGACTATGCTCATCGACGCCGTAATGTTCCAGATAAATGCGATTTTCCTTTCCGTCTTTCTCGTAATAAATTGAAAAATCCGGCTTATATTGTGAATGATTCTCGTCGGCAACATTATATTCGTAAGGTTCTTCATATTTAAACTTAACACCAAGAGAAAACAGAGCGGAACAAATTTTACTTTCCTGCACACTTTTCACTTTTATCTCATTTCCGTTCATATCAGGATAAGGAACGATTATTTCATTTTGCTGGTATTCCGATTGTTCCTCATTATTGTTATCGATTTTGTTAGCAAAATCGATATGATATTCAAGATTTTTCTTGACAAAGGACTGCTGTTCCAACAATTTGCGATATATATTCTTCAACAGAACATCCGTATTATCACATATTGAAGGTTTCACACCGGTGTAATTCCTTATAATATCTATTGCCAATTTGTGAAACGTGCAACCGTGTATTCCTGGTATTACCATACGTTCTGTCAATTCGGCCGCAGCTTTATTGGTGTAACTTATAAGTAGTATTTTTTGAGGGGCTATATGCTTTATTTCGACCAAATACTTCACTTTTCCTACAATAGATGACGTTTTTCCGCTTCCGGCACTGCTTACAACCAAACTGTTATATTCTTCCGAAATTACAGCCTGCCTTTGTTGCTTATCAAGCGGATATTCCATGCAATGGTCAAAGAATTTCTTATGTGTCTCCAGTAAATATCTCTTTACATTCTTGTTATGAAATGACACAAGTAGCTTTATCCGTTCATAGTCAAAAATTATATTAGATACTATTGCGGGAGTTTTTATAATAAAGAACTTTAGTTTCTTTCTAAGTGAACATGATTTATAATATATTTCGTCATAATGGTGTATAAAATCATCTGCTGATAAAGATGATATTATAGTATTTTTAAAATGATGTTCCAAATCGTCTTCTATATCGATAATAGCACTATCATTATTCGAATCAATAGAGCCGTTTGATTCTGCATTGTTGAGGCCGTCATACGTTTTGTAACATTCTATTTCATTAAGCAACTTGTTTTTCTTTTTTATAAGTTGTAAACGAACTATTATAGCCACAATAACCATAATAATAACGCACACTTCTATAATTGAAATAAATGTCATACGAATTTATACAAACACAAATGCTTAAATTTAAAAAAGGAATCTACAAATATAGCGAAAAAACATTCTTTATACTTTGCAATACAAGTATTTAAAAACATATTTAGCATAAAATGAGAGGGGAAAGGTTTTATAAAAAATCTGTCTCTTGCGAAAAAAATATTTTTTTGTGCATGGTAAAAAACTTCCCGCAGGAAATTGAAAATACAAGGGAGATAATCGAAAATATGTCTGAGATAATTTAAAATATCTCAGACATATTTTTTGCTATATATACATGCGCTGATTTTCAAGTGCTTGGCCGCTGACCGTTTTTGTCTGCAAAATCCTACGGAAAAGATGAAAATTGTTCCTGTGTATCATCTCAAAAGGCGGGAAGGGGCATAAAAAATCCTCAAAGCGCAGGCGGCTTCAAGGATATTCTATTTATAGATGTATTATACGTCGGCTCCGTTTTTCAGCGCGGCTGCGAGCCAGGGAATAAAGACGATCGCACCTATTAAGATAGGACATATCTTGGAAATGACCCAGACGATGAGGAAAACAAGAGCTATTGCGCATAAAACCGTAAGGATGATTTTGAAAATATCTTTTTTTGTGAGCATAATATTGAGTTTAAGGTGTTTTACAGGTCATTGAAATGTTTTGAAGTCCGTTCAGTGCTATCAATTGCCGGCTACACTTGCGATAATTTCCTTTCACACTTTGCGGCAGCCGTATATGGCGGCCACGGTCCAGGCGGCGAGCACGATAATGCCTAATGTCGACATGGATTCGGCGCACAGAAGCATGAAAGCGGCCAGTTGGGCGTTGACAAAACGCAAGGTGCGGCGCGGCGAAACGGGTTCCTCGAGCAATTTCGAGTAAAGTGACGATAGTTTTACTACTGGATAGGATTTTTCGATAGAGCCTGCCACGAAACTAAGCACTGCGGATAAGGAAATGCGTGGACGCAGGCGCGCTCCGGTAAGGGTATCGGTGTTGAAAGTGAGTTCTTTTTTCATCTTGCTTCGTTTTTAGTGTTATGTTTACGAAGCAAAGGAACTTTTTGTCTGCGACAATCTGCGTCACAGTCTGAATTTTTCTGTTAAAAGTGCGGCTTCATGACGAATAAATTCCTCAAAATCGGGTGAATCGACCACTTCGACGTCCGAATATAGTCCGAGAACGAAACGACCTATGCCGCGAAAACTGCATACCTCGGTGTCGAGAATGAAAAAGCCGGCGTCGGTGGCCCGTATATAGGAAGCGGCCGCCGGCCTCTCCTCGCAAAGTATTCTTGCGGCGCGGGCCGTGAGGCGTAGAACCACGCGGGTAAACCGTTTGTCGGTGAAGCCGAACAAATCGGTGCGGTAAATCTCGTGCCTGTCGGCATGGCTCCATGTAAGGTCGAGTATGATTACTTCTTCAGCGCGAGAAGCTTTGAAAGTCTTGTTTGTGTCGGCCGAGATTTCATAGCAGCGCACGTCGTCGTTTGAGTTGAGAAACGCGAACGGCTCGACGGAGCGGTCGGAAACGCTGTTGCCATGCAGGGAATGGTAGTTTTTCAGCATCACCACGCGGCGTTGCTTTATGGCCTCGTAGAGCCGCGAGAAATTAAGGGCGGCTTGCCTGTCGACATCGGGACTCTCGAGTACGCGATAGTTATAGATGCGCGCCAGCTTGCGGCGCAGGGCTGCGAGCCGAATGCTGTTTCCTCCCGCCGAGGCGAGCATACCCGACAGAAGCGAGGCTTCGTCCTCGGAAAACGATACGTTGTCGGACACTTCCCTGAAAAACTGCGATTCCCTGCCGAGGCGGAAAATTTCGCCCGACTGCTCTACGCTGAAAAGCGACGAATCTTTCATCAGGCGGATATAGCGGTAGACCGTGCGCCGGCTTATGCCGAGGCGCTCGGATATGGCATCGACGGAAAGCGACGTGTTTCCGGCAAGCAGGGACATGAGTTTCAGCTGACGCCTGAATTTTTCCAGTTCCATTGAGCTAAGATACGCTTTTAAGGCGTTCCTGGCGGCAGGAAGCCTGTTTTTTTGCTAAATTAGCACACGATTTGAAACAAGAAGCCTGTTTTTTAACCGTAAAAACGATATTTCAAAATATTACACGCATATAATTCTATAAAACTAAATGAAACAGATATTATTTAACCGGTTGCTGCTGATTGCAACAATGTTTCTCGCTCTATGCGGCGTGAAGGCACAGACAAATATCCCGTCGGAAAAGATTTTCTGCCGCGATCCGTTCATTACCGTCGACCACAAGGCGAAATGTTACTACCTGATCGTGTCGCGCAGCAACGACAAAGGCGACAAGCTTTTTGCCTACAAAAGTAACGACCTGAAATACTGGGACGAAGTGGGATTTGTGTTCAACATGCCGGCGGGATATCCTGGAACTCACGACTGGTGGGCGCCCGACACGTATTTTTATAAAGGTAATTACTACAGTTTCGTCACTCTCAGCAACCCCGACAAGAACATATTGCGCGGAACTACCGTGCTGCGCTCGAAAAACGGCCCCGCCGGCCCGTATGAAACTTTCATCCCCGACAGCAGACTGTTCGTGACCCCGCAGGGAATGCAATGTCTCGACGGTTCGCTTTACATAGACGAGAAAAAGAATCCCTGGGTGGTTTTCAGTGTGGAATGGAACGGACCAAACGTAAAAAACATGGTAGGCGAAATATGGTGCCAGCGACTTAACAAAAAACTCGACGGAACCGTGGGCGAGCCTCACCGACTTTTTGCTGCCGACGAAGCACCGTGGCCAATGCGCGTAGGCGAGGGAGCAATAATTACCGACGCGCCGTTCCTATGGAAAGACAAGAAAAGCGGCAACCTGCTAATGTTGTGGTCGAGTTTTGCTCCTAAATATGCCATAGGTCAGGCAATATCGCGCAGCGGAAGCATTCTCGGGCCCTGGGAGCACGAACAGCAAACCATTTTCAAAAGCAACGGAGGTCACCAGATGATATTCGAAGACCTCGAAGGCAATTTGAAAATATCTTTCCACTCTCCTAACGAAGGAGGAAGCCACCTTGTAATAAAGGATATCAAAATAGAAAACGGAAAGTTCCTGCCGATAGAATAAACTGCGGCCTTGCCGCACGCAAGACTTCGACTTTATTTCATAACCGCCGTGCAATTATCGTTGCCGGCGGTTTTTTATTTATTGATAGGCGGTTTCTTGCCGATTGGCAGGAGTTTTTTGCCGATTGATAGAATGTAAACCCTTTTTACACAGAAGTTTTGTTTTTTCTTACCAGCATTTTGCCTTTCTTCGCCGTAGTTTTATTTTTTTATTGCGGCGCGCACGATAAACCATATATGCATTGCTGCGGCTATCACTATTCCATAGTGGCGCGCCATTACGTTGAAGCGTTCCATGAGCGAGCGGCGGTGGTTTTGGGTCGTCATGCCTTCGTTCAGATAGTCGGCCACGATGATTTCGGCGTTTTTTATTCCGAGTTTGCGGCGTGCGGCCTTGCGCATGACGCGTATGCACCAGTCGTAGTCGGCCGAAAAACGGTATTTGAGGTTATAAGGCGTGTGGCTGGCAATGTCGCGGCGTGCGAAAAAGGCCTGGTGACACACTAACATGCCGTGCACGAAGCTGTGCCACGAGAGGCGCGCCGGCGGGGCGAGCCTGCGGTGGCGCATGAAGTGTCCCGCGCTGTCCACGATGTCGGTGTTGCCGTATATCACGGCGGGCTTTTCTCCGGCATAGGCGGCTATGTGCGAGAGAACGTCGGGCGAGTGGAACACGTCGCCGGCGTTCAGAAATACGATGTAGTCGCCGGTAGCCATGCCAAGAGCTTTGTTCATGGCGTCGTATATTCCTTTGTCGGGCTCGCTCACGGCGTTCACTTCATGCCTTACGTCGGCTCGGCTGTTGTGCTCCTGGTATCGTTGAAAGGCGGCCATAGTGCCGTCGTGCGAGTTGCCGTCCACGATGATGTGCTCCACGCAGGGATAGTCCTGTTCGGCCACGCTTGCAAGCGTGCGGTCTATCACGTTTACCGCGTTGTAGGTTACGGTGGCTACGGTTATTTTTATGGGATTGTGTGTCATTCCTTGCCGCTGAGGGCCTTGTATAGTTTTACATAGCGACCGGCCACGCTTTGTTCTGAAAAGGCCGACATTACTTTGCTGCGCGCTTTCTGTCCTAAGGCTTGGGTGTCGGTTTGTGCGAGCGCCCATTCTATTCCGGCGGCGAAATCGGCCGCGTTCCTGTATTCGGCCACGTATCCGTCGGAGAGGTGGTCTATCATCTGCGGCAGGCCGCCTACGTTGAACCCTACGCAGGGCACTCCGCAAGCCATAGATTCCATTATAGTGTTGGGCAGATTGTCCTGAAGCGTGGGAATAAGGAACAGGTCGCAGGCGTTGTAGATTTCTATCATTTTGCGCTCGCTTGCAATGTAGCCTAACGGATAAACCTCGACGGGCAGCATTCCTGCAAGCGCTTCAGCTTCTTTTCCCACCGCTACGAGAGCCGTGTTGCCGCACAGGTCGGGATTGTTTTTCGAGAAAATGCGTATGGCCTCGCACAGATAGTCGATTCCCTTTATTTTATTCGTTACGCGGAAGGCTGCAAAAAGCAGCAGTTTCTTGCCTGCGGGCAGCGAGAGCGCCTTGCGCGCGGTTTCCTTGCTGCCGGGGCAGTAAAGTCTGGTGTTTATAGGGTTGGGAATGCTGAGCACGTTTTTTCCGTTGAGCAGACGGCTGTTGCGTGCGCATTCGGTGAGCCAGTCGCTGCAGCCTACGAAAGCTATTTTTGTCTTGTCGAACAACCGCAGTTTCTTCATGAACACGCGGTGCGAGAGGTCGCCCTCCGAGCCTCCGCCGTATAATACGGGACAGTTGCCGCACGATTCCTTGTAGCGTTCGCACGTTCCGTTGTAATGGCATATTCCGGTGAAAGGCCACATGTCGTGCATGGTCCATACCACAGGTTTGCCCGAGCGCAGTATTTTTGAGATGCCGGCGAGCGAGATGAATCCCTGGTTTATCCAATGGAGGTGCACTACGTCGGCTTCGCGGAATTCTTTCAGTGCGGTGATGTCGCTGCCGCAGTTGGCGGCGTCGACTTCGAAGAGACGGTGGCGGCGGAACTTGTTGGCGGCGAAAACGGTGAGCCGTTCCCAAAGGAAGTTGAGTTTGTGGTGCAGACGGTTGTGCGGTTCGCTCACCGTGATAAGGCCTGTTTCCTTGCGGCTTACGAGCATTCTGGCTTTTACGCCGTTGTTTCCCAATGCCTCGCACAGGCGTGCTGCGGCTATTGCCGCTCCGCCGGTACGTTCTGAAGTGTTTACGAGTAATACTCTCATGTCTTGTGGATTGTGCGGTGCATGCAGCGGCTGCACTGTGGCGCCGCGTGCGTAGGATTGCCCGCACACACTGCAAAGATATAATTTTTTTCAATGCTGTGCCGAATGGAAAGAACGGTGTTGCCTGCGGCATAAAACTTTCTCACGACAAGAAAGAAACGCTGCCGGTTATGAAATCCGCGGCGCCTTTCCGGAGAAGTTTGCAGACAAAAACGGTCAGCGGCCAAGCACTTGAAAATCAGCAGGTGTATATGTAGCAAAAAATATGTCTGAGATATTTTAAATTATCTCAGACATATTTTCGATTATCTCCCTTGTATTTTCAATTTGCTGCGGGAACTTTTTTACCGTGTAAAAAAAATATTTTTTTTCGTGAGAAAGTCTGGCCGGCATTTCAGGCGGCACTCTTTAAATTATGCATACAAGCGAAGTTCCTTTCGGCCGAGCTGCCGTCAGCACCGCTGCCGTGCCGGCCGAAAGCCTCTGTGCCATAATGGCAAGGCACCGGCGCAGGCTTCAGTCTGCTTCCAGTTCGGCTCGGTCGATACCCCGCTTGAAAGCGTCCCACAAATTGTTCTGTATCACCTGCACGATGTCGAATACAACCAATCCGCCGGTTTGCTTCAGGGACAGATAGGCCGCCTCTTCCATAATTTCGGGGCGAATGGCATATATGCTGCCGAGCATAAGGTTGTCGCCTTTTATCAGCTGCTTGCCGCGGTTGTAGGCGAACTCCATAGACTCGGCATCGTCTGCGCCATATACTCTTTCCAGGTACGCTCCGTCCATAAACCGGTCGAGTGCGTCGGCAAAACCGGTGTTCTTGTACCCCGGCGAAGCCCACGGATATTCGGTAGAAGGGTCGTATTTCGTACTGGCCCAGTTCTGCCCGTTGCGATACAGGCTTCCGTACCACGATGCCGCCCAATATTCGAGG
Organism: uncultured Prevotellaceae bacterium; assembly: GCA_905202115.1. Lineage (GTDB taxonomy): Bacteria > Bacteroidota > Bacteroidia > Bacteroidales > Bacteroidaceae > UBA6398. The sequence goes on from CAJKQZ010000035.1 coordinate 10,769, forward strand.
CGTATGCTGGGCTTTACCGATTTTATGGCTTTTCCGGCCTTGCGGATAAAACTGCTTATCACTCCCGAGCGGTATTCATACCAAAGCGGAGCCAGAGGTCCGTCGCTGACATAGTATTTGCCAGTGCCGTCGGGCTGCCACGTGAAAATATCTTCAGGAAAATGCTCTACCTTCCGGCCTATATAGCGTTCGAAGTCTCTGCGCGAAGCCTCCGAGAAATCCGATTCTACGCCCGAGTAGCGGCAATAGTCGAGTGCGAATGCCTCGAAATCGTATTTTTCGGCAATCTCTTTTATGAAGCTCAGACAGTATTCCTGTACCTCCGGTAGCGCGGGATTCAGAAACGTCGCCACTTCGGTACTGTCGTTGCGTATGTCGACCAGCCCCGAGGGAGTGTATTTCACAGCTGTCTTGCCGTCCCAACGGCTGTCGTTGTAAACCGTTCCGGTGCGGTTGAACGGTCGGCCGGCAGGAAAAACCACTACCGACACACAGACTTCCATACCGCGTTTATGGGCCTCGTCGATAAAGAACTGCAGATAGTCCCAATCAAGCCCCGGGCGCGACGCCGGCAGGAGGTCGCTTTTGTAATTCACACGCCCGTCGAGCGAACGCACGTCCACAACCACGGTGTTGAAGCCCGTTGCGCGGATTTTGCCAAGGTAATAACATATCGAGTCTTTGTGTGAAAAGCGCTCGAAATTGGCCTGCGAGTCTATCCATATGTACTTTGGCTTTTCCGATTTGCCGAAAACGCCCTGCCATGCACACAAAACCGTTGCGCACAAAAGAGTGGAAAATATCTTTCTCATGTTCTTATGAATTGGATTCCCGCCGGCAAGCAACCGAACCGGCGATGATAGGCAAAGATAACGATTCATTTTAATGTCATGCAGTAGAAATTCCGTTTTCTGCTGGACTCATGAGGATTGTCTGGCCGTTTTCCACCGTATTCCCGCCTGCACGCAGACGCCCTTCCCACATTAGCGGTGCGGCGGAGCATTCCGAAAAAAGTTGCCTGTACGAAAAAAAATATTTTTTTTGCGCGGTAAAAAACTTCCCGCAGGAAATTGAAAATACAAGGGAGATAATTCAAAATATGTCTGAGATATTTTAAAATATCTCAGACATATTTTTTGCTACATATACATACGCTGATTTTCAAGTGCTTGGCCGCTGACCGTTTTTGTCTGCAAACTTCTCCGAAAAGCCGGTGACGGTTTAGCGGCAGACGGAATCTTTTTCCGGAGTATGCGAAGTGTGTGGAAGTATGTGAGAGGGATGCTCCGTTGCTTCGGACGGCTGCAGTTCAGCGGCGGTTTTTCAGTGCCGCAAACATGGCGGCTACGGTGAGGCCGCTTTGCGGGTGTATTAATTCGGGGGCGATGTCGCAAAGCGGGCGGAGCACGAAATCGCGCTCGGGAATGAGCGGGTGGGGAATGGCGAGGAACGGTGTTTTCACGACAAGGTTGTCGTAGAAAAGTATGTCGATGTCGATAGTGCGGTCGTGATATGTTCCGCCGGCCGACTTGCGCGTGCGGCCGAGTGCGCGCTCCACCCGTTGCGTGGAGGCAAGGAATTCTTCGGGCGTGAGAGGCGTAAGCACGTGCGCCGCAGCATTTATGAAAGTGTGCTCCGAGATAAAACACTGCGGGACGGTTTCGTAAAAAGGGGAAAGCGCTGCGGGCTTTGAACCCTCGGAAGCGAGGATGTCCAAAACCCGCAGTATGTTGTCCTCGCGCTCACCTAAATTTGAGCCGAGCCCGATAAAAACCGAGTGCATTAGTCGATTATAAGCATTGCGTCGCCGTAAGGACCGAACTTGTAGTCTTCCTTGAGCGCCACTTTGTAGGCCGCCATAGTGTATTCATATCCGCCGAAAGCGGCTGTGAGCATTAACAACGTGCTCAACGGCAACTGGAAGTTGGAAATCATTGCGTCGGCAAGGTGGAAATCGTATGGCGGGAAGATGAACTTGTTCGTCCAGCCGTCATATTCTTTAAGATGATTGTCGGCGCCTACCGCGGTTTCCATTGCGCGCTGCACGGTTGTGCCTACGGCCACTACCTTGTGCCCGTTGTCGTGTGCGCGGTTTACGATGTCGCAGCATTCCTTGTTGACGAACATCTGTTCGGAGTCCATTTTGTGTTTCGTGAGGTCTTCAACGTCGGTTGAGCGGAATGTGCCGAGGCTGCAGTGCATGGTGAGGAATGCGAAATCGATACCTTTTATCTCCATGCGCTTCATAAGCTCGCGAGAAAAGTGCAGGCCCGACGCGGGAGCGGTTACCGCACCTTCGTTTTTGGCGAAGATACACTGGAAACGCTCGAGGTCTTCTTTCTCGACAGGGCGTTTGATGATCTTGGGCACGGGAGCCTCGCCCTGGGCGTAGAGCTGGCGTTTGAACTCGTCGTGCGGACCGTCGTAGAGAAAGCGCAGTGTGCGGCCGCGGCTCGTGGTGTTGTCGATTACTTCGGCCATTATTCCGCCGTCTTCGCCGAAGAACAGCTTGTTGCCGATACGTATTTTTCTCGCGGGGTCGACAAGTACGTCCCACAGGCGCAGGTCGGGGTTGAGCTCGCGCAGCAGGAACACTTCTATGCGTGCGCCGGTCTTTTCCTTGAGACCGTAAAGGCGCGCGGGAAAAACTTTCGTGTCGTTGAACACGAACACGTCTTTCTCGTCGAAGAAATCGAGGATATCCTTGAACATCTTATGTTCTATCTGGCCTGTTTTGCGGTGGAGCACCATCATGCGCGATTCGTCGCGGTGCATGGGCGGATAGAGGGCTATCTTTTCCTCGGGTAACTTGAACTTGAATTGTGATAGTTTCATAATGATGTCGTTATGTCGTTTTCGTTTTGTTTATAATTGTGCGTCGGGCATTTCTATCTCTATACTTTCGAGCCATTTCGGGAATGCTTCGGGCTGCATGCACTCTTCGGCGCGAAAGTTTCCTACGCGTGTGCGGCGTAGTGCCGTAAGATATGCCCCGCTGCCGAGCGCCTCGCCGATGTCGCGGGCAAGGGCGCGTATGTAAGTTCCCTTGCCACACGAAACTCTTATCGTAATTTCGGGCATCCGGCAGTCGAGCAGTTCTATCTCGTCAATGCGGAGCGTTTTGGGCTTTAGCTCCACTTCTTTTCCGCGGCGGGCGAGCCGGTATGAGCGTTTCCCGTCTATCTTGCAGGCAGAGAATGCGGGAGGTATCTGTTGTATTTCTCCCACAAAGCGTTGCAGGGTCTGTTCTATGAGTTCCTTCGTGATGTGCTCGGTGGGAAAGGTCGCGTTTTCGGGATGTTCCATGTCGTAGCTCGCGGTTGTGGCTCCGAGTTTCAGCGTGGCGACGTATTCCTTGCCCATTTGCTGTAATTCTTCGATACGCTTGGTGGCGCGTCCCGTACATAAGAGCAATACTCCCGTAGCCAGCGGGTCGAGCGTGCCGGCATGGCCCACTTTTATCTTGCGGCCGCCCATTCTTGCGGTGAGAGCGTTGCGCACTCCGTAGACCACGTTGAACGAAGAGGCGCGGTAGGGTTTGTCGAAAGCAAGTATCTCTCCTTCGAAAAAGTTCATTCTTTTTGTTTATTCCATTTGCAGGTCAACTCCGAACAATTCGAGAGCTATTATCACCGCACCTACTAATATTCTGTACCAGCCGAAAGCCGCAAAGCCGTATTTGCTAACGTAGTTTATAAAGAATTTTATTGCCGCAATGGCTACGATGAACGCTACGACGCTTCCGAGAATAAGTATGGAGAGATTGTTGTCTTGCAAAAGCATGTTGCCTTCTCCGTGGAACACGAGTTTGTATGTTTCAAGGCATGTGGCTCCCAGCATAGTGGGAACGGCGAGGAAGAACGAGAACTCTGCTGCTGCGCGGCGCGTGAGTTTCTGCGACATTCCGCCTACGATCGTCGCCATAGAGCGCGAAACTCCGGGAATCATCGATATGCATTGTACGATACCTATGATGAACGCTTTCTTATAGGTGGGTTCTTCGAGCGTTCCCTTGTTGAAGATTCTGTCGCAGAACAGCATGAACACACCGCCTATTATAAGCATTGTAGCAACGAGTATCACGTTGCCGAGGTTAGATTCTATCATGTCGTTGAACGCCAGACCGAGTACTACGGCGGGAAGAACGCCGACAATGAGCCTGAGATAAAACCTCCACACGGCTTGCCACCACGTGTAGCCTTTGGTGCGCATGGTTTGCGGGTAGAAAAACTTGCGCCAATAGAGAACTACTACAGAAAGAATGGCGCCGAATTGTATTATTACCGTGAATGCTTTTACGAAAGGCGTGCTTTCAATGCCGAGCAGGCTTTGTGTTATGATCATGTGCCCTGTCGACGAAACGGGAAGGAACTCCGTGAGCCCTTCTACTATTGCAAGTATTACGGTCTGCAGCCAATCCATACCTTATTCTCGTTTTTATTTGGAAACCTGGCTTTCGTTGTTGCTGGAGTCGCTTTCTTTTTTGCCGGCAGGGTAGAGGGTGGCGACGATCATCAATATGAAACCGATGAGGCAGGTTACAGGTGCTATCTTAATGCGGCGCGTTGAGAATATGTCGGGATTGAAAGCTTCTTCGGTAGAGCCTGCGCCGGCCATGAGTATGAATCCGAGAATTACGATTGCCATTCCGATGGCCAACAGAATGAAATTTTTGCGTGTGAATGCAAGATTACGTTTGTTCATATCGATAATTTTATGTGTGTCTTTTGTTTTGCTGTTTGTTGCGGTCTATGCGCGATAGATGTTCTCGGCGCGCATTCGCAGGTACTTGTTTACGGAGAAGTATGCGCAGATTAATATGAGTATAATGCCGCAGCCCAATACGGTTCCCATTGTTATTGCCACTATGTCCCATGTAACCACTTTTGTCATGGAGGGGTCGAAACGCAGAAGGGAGTCTATTCCGAAAGCCAGCAGTGCGCAGGCTATTACTGCGGATATAAATCCCACCCAGAAAGCATTTGCCATAAAGGGCCGGCGTATGAATGACGGGCGTGCTCCCACAAGCTGCATGGTGCGTATCGATAAACGCCGTGAGTAAATGCTCAGGCGCATGGTGTTGTTTATAAGAACGAACGATACGAATGTCAGCAGCACGGCGAGCACGAGAAAGATGATGCTCACTTTGCGTATGTTGCGGTTTATGCTTTCCATAAGTTCTTCGGGGTAGTCGACGTCGACTACGTATTTTTCGGTTTTAAGACCGGGCACTATCATTGCGAGGCTGTCTGCCGATGCATAGTCGGCTTTAAGGCGTATTTCGAACGAGGCGGGCATGGGATTCGAGCCGAGGAACTCGGCGGGATCGCAGCCCATAGCTTTGGTCTGCTCTGCCGCGGCGCGTTCTTTCGATATGTAGCTTACTCCCATTGCGCATGGCAGTCTGCGGAGCTTTGTCTGCAGTTTGTAGGCGTCGGCGTTGGGGATGTCGTCGTCGAGCATTACAGAAACGGTGAAGTTTTCGCGCAACGTGTCGCTCAGGTGCGTTGCCGTCGTTACGAAGAACACGACCGTACCGAGCAGCACCAGTACGAGCGTGGTGCTTATGCACGAAGTTATTACGTTAAGGCGCAGCCCGTTGCGCGACTTATGCTTTTTGCTCATTATTTATAATGTATGGTCTTGCGGATTATAGTTTTTTCATCACATAGATAAGCGAACTGCTTTTTTCTTTGTCGCATTGTGCCTTGAACCACGAATATATGCCGAACGCCATGCCCCGTATGAAATAAGGTGAGTGTCCGCGGTATTTTTCAGACAGCATTGAAACGTAATATGCGTCGAACGGCATGGGATGTATGTCCATTATCCGGAATCCGTATTGTTCGGCTATAAGTTTCATGGTGTGCGGACTGAAATGCCACAGATGTCGCGGCACGTCATAGGCCGCCCACGATTCCTTGTAGTATTGTGCGTCGGTCGAGGCGCAGTTTGGCACGGCTATTATCAGGCGTCCGTCGCTTTTCAACAGTCGTCGCAGCGTCTGCCACTCGTCTGCGAGGTTGTAGACGTGCTCCATTACGTGCCACATCGTTATTGCGTCGAAGCTTTCGCTTTCGAATGTTGCGAGTGCGCTTACAGGTCTTTCCGTTATGCCGGCTTTTTCAGCCGCTACCTTGCGTGCCGCTTCGTTTATCTCGACGGCCTCGACCGAGAATCCGCACCGTTGCATTTCGCGTGCAAAATATCCTGTACCGGCTCCTATGTCGAGCAGCCGTCCCTCTTTGCTTCCGAGAGCTTTCATCACAAGGTGGGCCTTGCGCCGCAGCATTATGGCGCGAACGGCATGGTACGTACGGTTGAACAGTCCTTTGTTGATGTCGGTGTGGGATATATAGTCGGGCGAGGAATAATATCGTGCCGATTCGGCTTCTATCGGAGTGTTTTGTGTGAAACGCATTCCGCAGGCGTCGCATTCGTATACGTCGAACGTTTCGCCTGTGGCATAGTAATCTGTTGCCGAAACATACTTGTGTATGCGTTCGGAACCACATGCCGGACATAGTGATATTACCTGTTTGTCCATAAGAGCGCTAATTTCGTGCAAATATAGCAAAAGGCGAGTGCAGAACAAAATGAGCTTGCTCATTTTTTATGCC
>CAJKQZ010000036.1 GCA_905202115.1 uncultured Prevotellaceae bacterium
GGGCGGGGACACACGCCCCCGACCCGCGAATCATGCCTTAAAACATAATTTCAAGATTATTCTACAAAATACTTACAAACCGTACCGTCAGAATAACGGACAATATTAATGCCTTTGCGCAAAGCAGGGATACGGTTACCCACTACGTCGTAAATTCCCAAAATAGTAGCGTTTTGCCTATCCATTTCCACGCCGTTTATGCTTACATCCTTATCGTCAATCGTTATTTTGCGCAACACATCTGCGGCGCGCTCCCAATTATCGTCACCATGCTGATAAGCACGTAGTTCTACCTCTCCTGGACGCTTGCAGACCATGACGGTTTTACCGTCAATCTGTTTTAATTCCACATTAATATTCGACGCTGTATAAAAAACTTTAAGGCCGGCCGAAGAGTTGGCTTCGAGAACAATCTCCTTGCCAGGGAAAAGATTCCCGAAATCCTGTTCCCATGATATTTCCTGCAAACCTTTTTGAACCGTATAGCTATATACCACATCGGTGGTGAAATCTCTCTCGCCTTTGAACGAGGCTGTCATTGTAGCGGAGTGTTTGCCTACACTTCCGTCCATTGCCGCCTCGGAAAGCGAAACAAGTTCGTAACCGGGAATGTTGCAGGCAAACGATACTTCGGGAATTGTGCCGTCGTAATAGAATTCTTCCGCGTCGGCCTTAATCATAGGCTGAATCCAGGGACGATACTGTCCCCAGCCATTAGAAGCATAACCTTCATAATCCGGAATATAAAGCACTACATCATCTGCATGATCTATGAAACTGGATCTGCATTCCGGAGCTGCCGACGAAGTGGATAGCACACTTTTTAAGGAACCTATATTACCAAATCCCCACGTTCCGAGCGACTGTACCTTTTGGGGAATAAACAAGTTCTCTATACTTGTGCCATAAAAAGCATAATCGCAAATCTCTTTCAACGAATCGGGAAGTTCTACGTGCGTTATACCCGAACATCCGCGAAAAGCGGCTTCGCCTATTTTTTCTACAGACTTTTCGAATTCCACTTCTTTCAGAGTGGTGCAATTACGGAACAAATCGCCCGGAACATACTTCACCTTATCTCCGAAAACCAGGGTTTCGACAGGTGCACGACAAAGATCAGTATCATGATATGGATCATATTTTCTTTCGTCAAGTTCAACGGCATTCCATGTTATATGTTTCAGCTTAGGACATTGGCCGAAAATGTAATAGCAATCCAACTTCTTAAGACCTTCTCCGATAGTTATTCTTTCCACATTGTCCATTCCTTGCATAGCCAGGCGACCTATCTCCTCGACCTTGTCGGGAATAATCAGTTCCTTTATACTGCCACAACCATAAAAAGCGTATTCGCCGATACTTTCAAGAGATTCGGGAAGGTTTATCTCACTTAAACCGGAACAACCCGACAAAAGATACGCAGGTATCCTCTTCACACCATCGCCGAACATAAAATCACTCACCGAAGCCGAAAAGGGAGCTTTATCGCAATCTTCCGCGGCAACAGCATTGTATTCCACTTCGTTCAATGAAGAGCAACCGGAGAAAGCCCCACTGTCTATACGCTTTACGGTAGAAGGAATCACCACTTTCACCAAGTATTTATTATCGCTTACCGCGCCATCGGTTATACTGGTAGTACCTTCGGGCATAACTATCGTTACAGGGCCTGCTTCCTGTAGCGGCTGGCTGTAAAGATAGGCAGCATGATCGATATAAATCATTCCATTATATTTCTGTGCGCCGAGCCAGGGAGTGTCTTCGAATGCATTTTTACCTACATATTCAATCGTGCCTTTGGTATTGACTTTCGTAAGACTTTTGCAACCGACAAAAGCGCCGGCAGACACAGATTTCACCTTATCGCCGAAATCTACTTCCTCAATAGGGCAATCGCTCAAAGTTGAATAGCCGATATACCCTTCTGCCACCGTGCAATCCGCCGAGTTCCAGAAAATTTTCTCTATACCACATCCGTGGAAAACCGCCGAGCCTATGAGTTTGAGATTAACCGGCAAAGTAATTTCACGCAATGAGGTACAATTAAAAAACGAGCAGCCGTAATCGCTATATGAGACAAATTTCTGGCCTATCTGTTCGAGAGATTCAGGAAGAAACAGTTCGGAAAGCAATATACACTCGTAGAAAGTTCTGTCTCCAACCTCTTTCACTCCCTCTCCAAGCACAACGCTTTTAAGATTTGGGTATTTATAAAAAGCATAGTTGCCTATTTTGGAAACGTTCCCGTTCACCACGACATTCCTTATCTGCGCTCTGTAAACATACCATGAAGGCAAAACGGCGTTTCCTTTATCAGGATCTCCATAATCGGTCATATCCCCGTCGCCGCTTATAGTAAGCGTACTATCATTCAAGTTCCAGACAACTCCGGTGCCGCAGGAACCGTTTACCTGCGAATAAAGAGAAATAGGGAGCAACAAAACAAGTCCCAATAATGTAATTATTTTCATTTTAAACAATAAATAAAAGGCGTGCAACCGTTCTTTGCCTGTCTTTATCTTAGGTTACCGCCAAGTGACCTTCACGCATAACAAGCACGAACAGTCCACGCCCATAGGCATGAACTTATGTAGGCTTGTTCCCATGCGTTGAATTTATGGCGGTATTCAAGATAAAGAGAACAAGAGCCAAAAGCTCAATCTATTTTTATGTTCTTTTCAAGTTTTCGGAACGGAAACGCGCTTCTGGTTAATAATAGATTTTCTTTTTTATAACCTGCGGAACGCAGTCCCTCGGACCGTCGGATTCCTCTGCGTTTCTATTCTATGCTGTCCGGTTCGTATCTGTTTTTTAAAGGTTCATACTCTCCCGCCCGCGTTCCCCGACAGAGATTGCAGGCCGGAATTAATTATCGCAATAAACATCCACCGGCAAGGCGCATATAAAACGCATACAGGCAGATATGCAAATTTAATATTTTCCGACAAAAGGAATAGCCAAAAGAACAAAATACGCAAAAGGACACAAAAACGGAAACCCGCGGTGCCTTGCCGTGAAAGTTTGCAGACAAAAACGGTCACCTTCCAAGCAATTGATAATCAGAAGGTGTATATGTAGCAAAAAATATGTCTGAGATATTTTAAATTATCTCAGACATATTTTCGATTATCTCCCTTGTATTTTCAATTTACTGCGGGAACTTTTTTACCACACGAAAAAAAATATTTTTTTTGAAATATCCAGCACTAAAAAGAAACGGCCTATTTCTTTTCAGAGCGTTATTCCGAAAAATGCTCGACCGCGGAATTTGGAATTCGACATATACAGTTTTTGAGAACTACCGATATTAAGAAAATTAGAATTCATTGAAAATCCCGCAAAACAGCGTCCGAAACGATATACTACGGCTCCGCGTCCGGTTATTATCACTTCGGGAAAACTATAGTTACTCTTCTCCGAATTATCATTCATTCTCACTTTCCGGCGTCCGTAGACTATGAATGTAGGAAGCCCTGAAAGATGAAAAAGCCAACGGTCAGACACGGCAAGATTATATCCGTATCCTCCACCCAGGCCTACGTAAAGATGATTTATGTCTAAAGACGGTATTTCAGCGGCCTCATCGCCGGGATAAGATATTTCCCCGCCCCAAAACGACAGCCCAAGCATGAAACTGCCTGCGCTGCGTTTCTGTATGTACGACTGGCTTAAGGCGGCCGGCAAGGAAAAACGGCGGTTATTGAACACATAATAAACGTTGCTCACCAGAATTTTCTGACTTACAAGCCCGCGTGCGATGTTATTAGTTTTATCGTCAACGTCGAGCGTGCCGGAAAACGTTTTCGACGACTGATACACAATATCCCCGCCTATTCTGTTGCCATACGAATTGAGATTCAGTTCAAAGTCGTTGTTCTTTCCTGTAAGATGCGCGGGATTTATAGACAACGCTACCGAAAATCCGTTATACGAAGCACCTAAGCTCAAAGTCATACGGTAATCGGACTGCAGTTTGGTTTTATAGCTTATTCCGTCGGCAACAGTTTTTGCCTCTATTTCACTGCCCGACACATTTGTACGTACTTTCAGAATCCACTTTCCCGCGGGGCGCGAAATGTAAGCGGTATCGACTTTTGCATTACGGTATCTGGCGGTCAGGAAACTGTCGGCGCGCATAAGCAGCTCGCGCTGCGCACACGCAAAATGCACAGAGAAAGAAAAAAGCAACAGTGCAAAAACCGTCTTCATATTTTAATACAACGCCACTCTCCTATTTATATTGCCACTTCCGCGACAATGCGGCTGTAAGCCGGAACATAAGCACGGATAAACCTCATGCCAGACCTTCAACGCTTTCCGCCCGTAAGATTCTCCGCTTCCTTGTCGAGCATGGCCTTGCTTTTACTTACCGAAACCAAATAAACTCCGCCGAAAATCATTACAACGGCAAGCGACTTCATGACGTTGAACGAATCCATACCCAGACACACCGACACCACGCAGGCAATCAACGGCTGGATATAGTTGTACATGCCGGCAACCGTGGGACGCAGGTATTTCTGCCCCACAACAACCAGCATGTAACACATAAAGGTAGCGCAAACAACGATAAAGCCAATCGCCCCGAAGACCTGCAGTCCCAATTCATGCCACTGCGTGGCAATAAGGTCGTGATAAGAAAACGGAAGAGTGCACACAAAAGCGTAAGTAAACATCCATTTCATTATGGTGACTACGGAATAGCGGCTCACGAAGTTCTTGAAAAAGACAAGATAAAAAGCATAGCTCAATTGCGCCGTAAGCACGAGCAGATTGCCAAGCATGCGGTTATCGCCCTCCGGTGCTGCACCGCCCTGGTTACTCCCAAGAATAAGCAGCAACGCTCCGCCGGCACCGAACGCTATTCCTGCAACCTTTTTTCCCGTTACAGGTTCTTTAAGTATAAATGCCGCAAGAATCATTGCCCAAAGCGGCATACTCGTAGCTATTATCGAGGCGTCGGCCGGCGACGACATACCCACACCGAAGATGAAGCTGCCCTGATTGAAAACTATTGCAAGAAGCGACGCCACGAACAACCTTGCTTTGTCGCGAAGAGCCACATGCTCGTACCTGCCGAAAAACGAAACTGCCCAGAACAGAACCATAGCCCCGAATATGCGCAGTTCGGTAAGTACGAACGGAGTGACAATACCTCCCACCATTACAATCTTTGCCAGCGGAGACATAAGTCCCCACGCCACATTTGCTACAAACATCGACAAATGTCCCGATACAGCAGACCTGTTCATATATCAGAAATATTTACGCAATGAAACGACAGGCAATGCGGCCACGCCCTGATATTCTATCCGGCGCAATGTCGTTTCGGGTGCAAAACTAAAGCCGCAAAAATAATATTTTAGCGTAATACAAAAAAGTGGTATCGTTGTACCGCTTGAAAACAGACAAATTCGGACATTTTTAATGCTTTGATTTTCAACGCTCTTAGAAAGGACGAAAAATATGTCTGAGATATTTTAAAATATCTCAGACATATTTTGAATTATCTCCCTTGTATTTTTAATTTCCTGCGGGAGTTTTTTTTGCGTATCGTCTGCCGCATAATATTTATTTCCATTTAATCGGAAATTTAGCATTCTGCAAGATTGTTTTGCTTAATTTTGCCGTATGGAAAAGTTTGAAGTAACGATTCTCGGGTGCGGCAGCGCCAAACCGTCGACAAGGCATTTTCCGAGTGCTCAGATTGTAAACGTGCGCGACAAGCTGTTTCTCGTAGACTGCGGTGAAGGCACGCAGATACAGATGTGCCGCAACCGCATACGCTTTGCCCGAATGGACAACGTGTTCATATCCCACCTTCACGGCGACCATTGCTTAGGACTGATAGGACTAATATCCACTCTCGACCTGCTGGGACGCACAGCCGACCTTAACGTCTACGCTCCGGCGCAATTCGAAAAGATTCTGTTCGACGAAATCAACTTCTTCAGTCGGGGCATGGGATACAAAGTGGTGTTCCACGCCGTAGACACGAAAAAGCACGAAATTCTTTACGATGACCGTTCGCTGAGCGTATACTCCATACCGCTCAATCACAGGCTGCCGTGCTCGGGATACCTGTTCGTAGAAAAACCTACACTTCCGCACATACGCCGCGACATGATAGACTACTACAACATACCGTTCTATGCAATAAGAAGCATAAAAGAGGGGGCCGACTGGATTACGGCCGACGGAACGACGGTTCCTTTCGAGCGGCTGACCTTTCCGGCAGATAAAGCGAGAAAATACGCCTACTGCTCCGACACGGCATATCTTCCGGAACTTAAAGACTACATAAACGGAGTAGATGTACTGTATCACGAGGCCACATTTGCCGACGATTTTGCCAACCTGGCAGCCGAGAGGCTCCATTCCACCGCCAGGCAGGCCGCAACCGTGGCCCGCGACAGCGAAGCTGGAAAACTCGTAATAGGACATTTCTCATCGAGATACGACGACGAGAATATTCTGCTCGAACAGGCAAAAGAGGTTTTCCCGAACACGGTTATTGCAAAAGAAAACCTCGTAATCAAAGTATAGACTACACCTTATTATATAATACAACAGAAGCCGCAATACCGGCATAACATTAAAAGCCACAGAACTCAGACATGCAAATCCGCAACATATTCACAGGAGCATCGAAGAACATATTTTATTGTCTTATAGCCATAGGTATAATAACCATACCGTCGGCCTGTACAACGTCACTTCTCACCTCGAAACTGCTCGATGTGGCGCTGAAACCCAAGAACACCTCGAAAGATACGGCAGTGGCATGGAAAGCTGAAATAGAAAAATATCCTATGGTAGGCACATGGCGCGACAGTCTTATGAAAGCCGGAGCCATACGCGACACGTTCATCACCGACGCCGAGGGCATAAACCTCCACGCGCTCTACGTATATGCCGCAAAGCCAACCGCAAGCACTGCGGTAGTCGTGCACGGCCACACATCGTCGTCAGTGGGCGTAGCTCACTTAGGATATATGTACAACCGCAACTTGGATATGAACATTCTGCTGCCCGACCTGCGGCTGTCGGGACTCAGCGGCGGCGAAAACTACACAATGGGCTGGTCAGAGCGCAAGGAAGTGGAACAATGGATAAATGTTGCTTCCGATGTGTTCGGCGACAGTGCGAGAATAGTGGTGCACGGTGTTTCTATGGGAGCCGCCACCGTAATGATGCTATCCGGAGACACAGTGAGCAAAAACGTGGCCTGCTTTGTGGAAGACTGCGGATATTCTTCGGTATGGAACGAATTCAAACACGTATTACAGAAAAATTACAAGATTTCGGCCACATCGTTGCTGAAATCGGCCAGCAACAAAGCCAAGAAACTATACAACTACGACTTCAGCAAGTCATCTTCGGTTGAACAGGTAAAGAAAAGCAGTCTGCCCATGCTTTTCATTCACGGCGACGCCGACAGCTACGTGCCCACAAAAATGGTTTACGAACTTTACGAGGCCAAGCCGGAACCCAAAGAACTGTGGATTGTATCCGGAGCCGCACACGACGAATCGTATAAAATCAATCCCGACGAATATACGGAACGCATTAAGGAATTTATCACAAAATACGGAGTAATACAGCATGAAGATTAGCCATTTCATAATAATCCTGTTTGTCCTGACGATAACAATAAGCCTGAACGCCGCGGCAAAACGCGTCATTACCGGCGACGAACGCACGGAAAAATATTTCAAGCTTCTCAAGGGAAAACGCATTGCCTTGTATTCCAACCACACAGGGCTGGCAAACGGGAAACATATCGTCGACATACTCACAGAGAATCACTTCGACGTCACGACAATACTTTCGCCCGAGCACGGCTTCCGCGGAAATGCCGACGCAGGAGAACACGTAGGCAATTCTACCGACGAAAAAACTGGAATTCCTATCGTCTCGATGTATAACTTCGGGAACAATGGCGTCGACTCGGCGACAGCCACACGTTTCGACATCCTCGTTGTAGACATACAGGACGTAGGGCTGCGTTTCTACACATACTACATCACCATGTGGAAACTTATGGACTGCTGCGCCAAATACGGTAAAAAAGTAATCGTGCTCGACCGTCCCAATCCCAACGGTTTCTATGTAGACGGCCCCATACTCGATATGAATTACCGGTCGGGCGTGGGCTGGTTGCCCATACCTATCGTTCACGGCATGACCCTGGGCGAACTGGCCCTTATGATAAACGGAGAAGGCTGGCTGAACGAGAAAAGGAAGTGCGAACTTACCGTTATTCCGTGCAAAAACTATAAACATTCCACACTGTATGAAATCACAACACCACCTTCACCGAATCTTCCCAACGCAAAATCGATTTACCTGTATCCCTCTACATGTTTCTTCGAGGGCACGGTTGTAAGTTTAGGACGCGGAACTTCCCTGCCCTTTCAGATTTACGGCCATCCCGACATGAAAGGATACGATTTCAGCTTTACTCCGCAAAGTGTATCCGGCGCAAAGAATCCTCCGCTGCTCGGAAAGAAATGTTTCGGCGTAGACCTAAGCAAAATCAGCGACAAACAAATCTGTGAACGGGGTATCGATCTGAACTACGTAATCGACGCTTACCGGAACCTGAACATAGGCGAAAAATTCTTCACTCCGTTCTTCGACAAATTAGCAGGTTGCAGCTACATCCGAGAAATGATAGAACAAGGCTGCGACGCAGAAGAAATAAAAGCACGCTGGAAAAACGATGTCGAGAAATTCATGAAACAACGCGCACCCTATCTCATTTACAAATGAGAAACGGCACGAAATCTTTAACAAAGAAACAACCTCATACCAAACAATAATGAACATTTCAAATATATTAGCCGTTTCGTGCGCTGCAATCTCTCTCCTCTCCCTTCCCGCTGCCGCACAAAGCGTATCCGACAAAACAAGTAACGACTTAGGAGAAATTCTTACGCAGATAGGCCAACGCGAAGCGTCCATAGGAAAAATCGGTATCGATTCCACCGCAACGGATAACGATTCTATAAAATTTTTTGCCTCCGAAAACTGTGCCTACATCCCTTTCACGGAAAACAACGTGAAAGAAATATACGACAAACTACGCGCACTCATTCCGCAAGAACACGCAAGAAAAAAGCTCGGAGTATACACGCAACAACGCCTCATAGACGAATTCATTCCGTTAGCGCTGCGAAGTAAAAGAACAAAGCATGCACAAGTATTCACCCGTCCGGAAACAACTCCGCTCGTAACAAATATTTCTTCTGTACATACTCCCGAACGCGGACTTACAGGAAAACACATAGCTATCTGGCCGAGCCACGGCCGTTATTACGAGTCGAAGCTCTCCCGCTGGGAGTGGCAAAGAGCCAGATTGTTCCAAACCGTTGAGGACTTGTACACCCGCAGTTACGTAATGCCGTTTCTCGTTCCCATGCTTGAAAATGCCGGCGCAAACGTGCTCATACCGCGAGAGCGCGACACACAAACGGAAGAAATCATCGTAGACAACGACAAAGGCATAGACAATGGAAGCGTATATGTCGAAACAAACGGTGACGCCGACTGGACTGACGGCGACGGACAGGGCTTTGCTCACCTGCGCTCCGAATACAAAAATTTCGAAAACCCTTTTACCGAAGGAACATTCCGCTGCGTTCCTGCCGTAAAGCGTGGCAAGGCAAGCACGGCCGAATGGAAACCGCTAATAAAGAAAGGCGGGAAATATGCCGTGTACGTTTCTTACCGTACTTTGAGCAACAGCGCGGATGACGCGCTTTATACCGTTCACCACAAAGGCGGCACTACACAGTTCAAAGTGAACCAGCAAATGGGAGGCGGCACATGGATTTATTTAGGAACGTTTGCTTTCGACGCAGGTGCACCGGAATCGAACAAAGTTACACTAAGCAACATTTCTTCGAGCGGAAAATCGGTAATTACAGCCGACGCCGTAAAATTCGGCGGAGGTATGGGTAACATCGCGCGCAACAATCCGCCGACCGACACGCTGCATTCCGATTTTCCCTGCATAACAAGCGGATATCCCCGCTTTACAGAAGGCTCCCGTTACTGGATGCAATGGGCCGGCGTGCCCGATTCCGTTTATTCTCCCACAAACGGAACGAGCGACTATACCGACGATTATGTAAACCGCGGCCTTTGGGTAAACTACATATCAGGCGGCTCATCGGTAAACCCCGACGAACGAGGCCTGAACATACCTGTTGACCTTTCTATGGCTTTTCATTCCGATGCCGGCTCGACAAAAGACGACGGAATCATAGGAACGCTTGGAATATATTCGACCAAAGGCTACGACGGTAAGTTTTACAACGGAGCGTCACGCTTCATTTCGCACGACCTCTGCGACCTCATACAAACGTCTATCTTAAACGACGTACGCAAACAGTACGCTCCCGAATGGAGCCGCCGCGGAATGTGGAACAGACCTTATCTTGAGGCATGGACCCCGAGAGTGCCAGCAATGCTTCTCGAACTTTTATCCCACTCCAACTTCGCCGACATGCGCTACGGCCTCGACCCGCGCTTCCGCTTCACGGTAAGCCGAGCGATATACAAAGGAATTCTGCGGTTTGTGGCGTCGCAATACAACGCACCCTACATAGTACAACCATTGCCCGTAAGCCACATGGCCCTCCGCTTTACAGGAACAAGGCCAAACGAGGTAGAGCTAACCTGGAAAGCTGTGGAAGACACATTAGAGCCTACTGCAAAACCCGACAAATATATCGTATACATGAGAACCGGCGACGGAGACTTCGACAACGGAACTCTCACAGAAGGAACCGCTTTCAGAACGATAATACCGTCGGGCACGGTTTGCAGTTTCAAGGTAACAGCCGTAAACAAAGGCGGAGAAAGTTTTCCTTCCGAGATTCTTTCGGCCGGACGGAGCATAACGGGCAAAGCAGAAGACATGTTGCCGGTGCTCGTGGTAAACGGATTCGACAGAATAAGCGCACCAGCCGATTTCAAGGCTCCCGTTCCCGCCGACACGGAGCTCGCTGGCTTTCTTGACGACGTTGACCACGGAGTTCCTTACATAAACGATTTCAGCTACGTAGGCAAGATGAAAGAGTTCCGCCGCAGCATTCCGTGGACCGACGATGATTCCGGCGGTTTCGGCGACAGCTACGGCAATTACGAAGCCGAGGTGATAGCGGGCAACACTTTCGACTATCCTGCCGTTCACGGAAAAGCTGTTCTCGAAGCAGGATTATCTTTTACCTCGTGCAGCAACGAGGCTGTTGAAGATTCCGTTGTCGACATGAGAGATTACCGTTTCGTCGACCTGATTCTCGGCAAACAGTGTCAGACAAAAATGGGACGCGGAGGATATTTCCCGTTGCAGTTCAAGACATTTTCTCCCGCAATGCAAAACGCAATAACCACATATTGCAACAGCGGAGGAAACATTTTGGTTTCAGGCGCATTCGTCGGCTCCGACCTATGGTGCAGCCGCGTTGCGCCAAGCCTCGAAGCCGACAGGAAATTCGCGGCCGAAGTATTGCGATACAAATGGCGCAACTCACAGGCCGCCGCGAACGGAACCGTGAAATGTGTGGCCTCACCCGAAAAAGTATTCAAAGGAGATTACAACTATTACAACACGCTGAACAGTGAAAGCTACGCCGTAGAGTCTCCCGACGCCATAGAACCTTCTTCACCCGAGGGATTCACATTCATGCGCTACACGGAAAACAACCTCAGCGCGGGAGTGGCATGCGGAGGCAAGTACAAGACCATTGTCTTAGGCTTTCCTTTCGAAGCGATTAACGACGCCGGTAAACGCAACACATTTATGAAACAAGTTGTGGAATATTTCAAATAATTCCATTACAATATTAATTCCTGCGTGTCGGATCTCTTTGAAATCCGACACGTCTATTTTATAAGCTCAAACGACACACGAAAAAATATGTCTGATGTATTTTAAAATATCTCAGACATATTTTAAATTATCTCAGAGATAATTTTTTCTTGCTCCCGAAGCCTCCGATACGCCTGCCTGTAATACCTGTGAAAGCCTAATATAATACAAGCAACAAACAGCACAAAACTGGCCATAAAAGAAAGATACAAAAATGCGGGAGAAAACTCGCCGTTTTTTCAGATGTTCAATCCATACATGTGCTTCACCTCATCCATTACAAACGTGCTCTCAATCGAAGCCATCGACTCTATTGTTCCGAGTACGTTCAACACGAAACTTTGATACGAGGCCATATTGCGTGCGCGCACTTTCATGAGATAATCATACTGGCCCGAAATGTTGTAACACTCCGTCACCTCGGGAATTTTCTGCACGGCTTCAACGAATTCCGACGCAATTTCGCGGTTAAGACGCCGCATTTTTATTTTGCAGAAAACGGTGAATCCCAAATTCAGTTTCTCGGCGTCGAGCACAGCCGTATACTTTTTGATGAAGCCGTTATGTTCCAGACGTTTCATCCTTTCATGCACCGGAGACAATGAAAGATTCACCCTCGTTGCGAGTTCTTTTATGGTGAGGCGCGCATCATCCTGAAGCGTTCTCAAAATAGCAATATCAATACTGTCTAACTTTTCTGTTTCTGCCATATCCTATGTTTTTTAACAGTTAGCGATGTTTGCGATAGTCTTTCTTTTTACTGCAAAGCCGATGTTTCGCGGCTTTATTTTTCACTTTTTCCCGTAACAAAGTGTAAAAGTATATCTTTTTACTGAGTTTTAAAAAAATATTGCTTGAAAATTCTGACTATATTACCTTTGCAAGTAAAAACAAAAGGATATATAACCAAATAAAAGATTGTAAAACATATTAAATTCAGAAATCATGGCAACAAACAAATGGCGCTTCGAAACCTTACAACTTCACGTAGGACAAGAAAAGGCAGACCCAACAACCGACGCCCGCGCAGTACCCATTTATCAGACTACATCTTACGTATTCCACAATTCCGAACATGCAGCAGCTCGTTTCGGCTTAAAAGATGCCGGAAACATTTACGGAAGACTTACAAACCCAACGCAAAGTGTATTCGAAGCGCGCGTAGCAGCTCTCGAAGGAGGAGTAGCCGGACTGGCTGTGGCCTCGGGAGCGGCTGCCATTACATATGCAATTCAGAACATAACGAAAGCCGGCGATCACATAATTTCCGCAAAGACCATATACGGCGGTACATACAACCTGCTTGCCCACACATTGCCTCCTTTCGGAATAACCACTACTTTCGTAGATCCAGAAGACCCGCAAAATTTCGAGAACGCAATCCAAGAAAACACCAAGTTAGTCTTTATCGAGACTTTCGGCAATCCCAACTCTAACATCATCGACATCGAAGCCGTGTCGAGAGTTGCCCACGCCCATAAAATAC
This sequence comes from uncultured Prevotellaceae bacterium, assembly GCA_905202115.1. Taxonomy (GTDB): domain Bacteria; phylum Bacteroidota; class Bacteroidia; order Bacteroidales; family Bacteroidaceae; genus UBA6398. The sequence continues at coordinate 13,368 of CAJKQZ010000036.1, forward strand.
CCGTAATAATCGACAATACTTTCGGCACACCATATTTAATCCGCCCAATAGAGCACGGAGCCGACATCGTGGTGCATTCGGCAACAAAATTCATTGGCGGCCACGGCACTTCGCTCGGCGGCATAATTGTTGACTCAGGAAAGTTCGACTGGATTGCTTCGGGCAAGTTCCCGCAGCTTACCGAACCCGACCTTTCTTATCACGGCATTCGTTTTGTAGACGTGGCAGGGCCAGCGGCTTATGCCATAAGGGCTCGCGCCATATTTCTGCGCGACACAGGAGCTACGCTTTCACCATTCAACGCTTTCATTCTTCTTCAAGGATTGGAAACACTATCACTGCGCGTAGAACGCCACGTGGAAAACACTATAAAAGTCATAGAATATCTTAAAAAACAGCCTAAGGTGAAGAAAATAAATCATCCCTCGCTGTCACAACACCCGAACCATAGCCTCTACAACCGTTATTTCCCGAAAGGAGCCGGTTCGATTTTCACTATCGAGCTAAATGGCGGAGAGAAGGAAGCTCACCGTTTCATCGACAGCCTCGAAATTTTCTCCTTGCTCGCCAATGTGGCCGACGTAAAGTCGCTTGTAATACATCCGGCTTCAACTACCCACTCGCAGCTTTCGCCCGAAGAACTCGAAGACCAGGGAATATATCCAGGCACAGTGCGTTTTTCCATAGGAACGGAGAACGTAGACGACCTGATAGAAGACCTCGACCAGGCTTTTGCCAAAATCTAAAGCCCGATTCATTTGAAACATAACGCTCTGCGAACGGAAAAACGGTTGCCGGGCGTTTTTTCGTTTCATTTCCTTTTCTGTTATCGTCGAACGGAAACACATTTCCCGTTCGACGCCCAGACTCATAAAACGACAACGACACGCGAAAGCAAGACGGGCCGGTGCTTCCAACGCTTCGGGAGCAAAAAATAATTATCTCTGAGATATTTTAAAATATGTCTGACATATTTTAAAATACATCGGACATATTTTTCCGCACATCGTTTGGCTTCATAAAAGAGACATGTTTTTCTCCTGTCACAATCTCCACGGACGATATATTCTCCCGCCCTTTCATTCCATTTATTGGAAGCCAACACACAAAACACCCTGCCGACGGTATTCATACAAAACATAGGCATGAGTTCAACGCCCGCAGATTCAATTATGTAGGCGAGTTAACCGAACTTTTCTCATAAAACTATCACAAGTTTGTTTGTACCGGAAAAAACAACTATTTTTGTGCTCAATAGAATTCCACCTTCGCAAAATGGTTCTCAGGCATCTGTTTTCTATTTTAACCGTAGCATTACTGACAGCGCTGACTGCCGGTGCAACAACGAACGACAAGAAATTTGTGCTCGTAATCGATCCTGGACATGGCGGAAAAGACCCCGGAGCAATCGGAACCTATTCAAAAGAAAAGAATATAAACCTTAATGTAGCTCTTGCATTCGGAAAACTTGTAGAAGCTAATTGCCCCGACGTCAAAGTAATCTATACTAGAAAAACCGACGTATCGGTGGATCTCCAGGAGCGGGCCGCCATAGCCAACCGCGCAAAAGCCGATCTCTTTATATCCATACACACAAACGCCCTGCCCAAAGGCCGCCAGGCATACGGAGCCGAAACATACACTCTCGGTATGGCCCGTTCGGCCGAGAACCTCGACGTTGCAAAGCGCGAAAACGCCGCTATACTCGTGGAAGACAACTATAACGAACGTTACGCAAAATTCAACCCCAATTCGTCTGAAAGTTACATTATTTTCGAGTTCATGCAAGACGAATACATGAAACAGAGCGTAAGTCTTGCAAAAAGTATCCAAAAACAATACGTCAAAGTAGCCAACCGCCAGAACAAAGGCGTACACCAGGCGGGATTCCTCGTACTCCGCGAGACCTCCATGCCCAGCGTACTGACCGAATTGGGCTTTATCTCCACACCAGGTGAAGAAGCATACCTCAATTCCGACAACGGAATCAAGAAACTCGGACGCTCGATTTACGAAGGCTTCATAGACTACAAACAGTCGCAGGACGGGAAAAAACGCGCCACACCTCCTTACAAAGAGGTCGACGACACGGACACGCCTGCACCGTCCGAAACCCAGAAAAAAGCAGAAAAACAACCTCAGCAACAGGAAAACAAGCAAACCGATGACGGTATTATCATAATTACCGACCCCGTTCAGCAAGAAGAGCCGCAGCCAAAAGAAAACAACGGAGGTTCTGTTCTCGGCGAGCAGTTCGGAGATAAAAAGAACATAGAACAACAGCCCGTCGAAAAGGAAGAAAAGACTGTTCAAGACGTTACGTCTCCGCAAGAAGCAGAAACCAGCAAAACAAGCGGGGACATAGTGTTCAGAATACAGTTCATGACATCCGACACTCCGCTGAAAGAAAACGACAAACGGCTGCAAGGCATAAACGGATTGGGCAGCTATACCGAAAACGGCATTACAAAATACACCTGTATGCCCACGAATGACTATAACGAGGCAATCAAGAACCAAAAAGAAGTGCGCCAAAAATATCCCGACGCCTTTGTCGTGGCGTTCCGAGGAGAAAAACATATCAGCTTAGGAGAAGCGATACGCGAATACAAATCTAAAAAACAATAATCCGCACGCCGGCCTCCACAGCCCGAAAAAAACGTACAGAAAAAGCGTTCACGTAATCACCCGCAAGCAAAATCCTGAAATCCACAAACGGCCAAACAAGAATAAACTATACCACAAAGATAAAGCGTATGAGTAAAAAACATTTCACTCCCGAAGCAAAGATCGCACTTGTAGCGATTGTTGCACTCGTGCTGCTGTTTCTGGGAATTAATTTCCTCAAAGGAATCAATGTTTTCAAAACAACGAACAGCTATTACGTCGAATTTCCCGACATCATGGGACTCACGACTTCCAGTCCGGTATATGCAAACGGCTACGCGGTCGGAATAGTCCGCGGAATAAGCTACGACTACAGAAAACATGGACGCGTGGTGGCCAACATCGAGCTCAACAAGGAAATGCGCGTACCCGAAGGCACTAAAGCCGAAATAGAAGCGGAAATGCTGGGTACCGTAAAAATGAACCTCATCCTGGCGCCAAACCCCATAAAGCACATAAACCCAGGCGACACCATACAGGGAAGAATTCACAACGGCGCACTGAACAAGGTGGAAGCCATGCTTCCCGCAATGGAAAGAATAATTCCCAAAATCGACTCTATTCTATATTCGCTGAACGTTCTCCTGGCCGATCCCGCTATCGAAGCGACGCTTCACAACACGCGCGACATAACCGAGAATCTGAAACAAAGCACCGTGCAGCTTAACAAACTTCTCGGCAACGATATTCCACGCCTGACTAAGAGAATGGACAAGATAGGAGAAAACACTGAACAGATAACGGAGAACTTGAAACACGTCGACGTTGCCGCAACAATGAACAAGGTAAACTGCACACTCGAAAGCGTAAACCTCATGACCGCGACGCTGAACAACCGCATAAGCAGCAATGACAACACATTGGGAATGCTTATGAACGACCGACAACTTTATGACAATATGACCGCAACAATGAACAGTGCGAACAACCTGCTCATAGATTTGAAGTCGCACCCGAAACGTTACGTTCACTTCTCTATTTTCGGTAGAAAAGACAAGTAAAACAGCTCGTATCTTTCATAAAACAAAATACAGAAGCGTTATTGCAGCTACGGCAGCGGTAACGCTTTTTCATATACAGGCAATCAGGCATACTACTATACGTTACTACAAAAAAGCTCGCCCTATATACATACTTGTTCCGCTCCGCAATAAAACGTCAAGCTACGCACGCAGCCAAGACAGACAAAAACGGTCACCCGCCAAGCATTTGAAAATCAGCACGTGTATATACAGCAAAAAATATGTCTGAGATATTTTAAAATATCTCAGACATATTTTCGATTA
>CAJKQZ010000037.1 GCA_905202115.1 uncultured Prevotellaceae bacterium
GCTATATATACACCTGCTGATTCACAAGTACTTGGCAGGTGACCGTTTTTGTCTGTAAAACTCTTTGATATAGCGCCTCCTATTTTTACTTATAGAAACAGCCTTTAATACGGAAATATAGTTTTATTCTTTTGGGGATTCAGATGATTTTTTTCCGAATTCAGGATCGATACGAACGAAGTATGATACGGCAACAGTTGCAACGCACGCAATAGTTACCAGAATGAAGAAATGTGTATATCCTATGCTTTCCTGCAACCAGCCGGCAATCATTCCGGGAATCATCATGCCTAAAGCCATGAAAGCGGTGCAGATTGCATAATGCGCTGTTTTGCTTTCGCCACGCGCGTAGTATATAAGGAAAAGCATGTAGGCTGTAAATCCGAAGCCGTAACCGAATTGTTCAAAGAAAATGAGTATGTTTATCAGCAACAGACTATCCGGTTGTGCAACACTCATGTATACATATACAAGGTCGGGAATCGAGATACTGCATACCATAGGCCACAGCCAGCGCTTCAATCCTCCGCGCGCAGCTGCCAATCCTCCGAGTATTCCACCCAATGTCAGTCCTATTACCCCTACGGTTCCTTGTGTAAGACCCAATTCGGCTGTTGACAACCCAATCCCGCCTACCGAACGCTTGTCGATGAGAAACATCGGACATATTTTAACGAGCAGAGCTTCGGGCAAACGATATAAAAGCATGAATATTATCGAAATTGCGGCATGAGGCTTTCGGAAAAACGAAACGAATGTGTTTATAAAGTCTTTTCCAATGTCGGAAACCTTGCTGCCTGTAGGACGGTCGGTTGCAGGGCGTGGAAGAATGAACTTATGGTATAGGAACAATGCTATGAATAGTCCCGCAACAGCGTAGAACGTTATACTCCAGGCATAAGCCACTTTCCTGGTGTACAACTCCAGGAAACCTGCTATTGCAATCAATAATCCTTGCCCGAAAATGGTTGCAATGCGGTAGAATGTAGAGCGTATACCTACAAACAGGGCCTGTTCGTGCGTGTCGAGCCCGAGCATGTAAAATCCGTCGGCAGCGATGTCGTGTGTAGCGCTGCTGAATGCAATAAGCCAGAAAAAAGCAAGAGTAGCCTGGATTGTCGGACTTGTATTCAATGTGAAAGCAATGCCGGCCAGTCCCGCACCTATAAGAAGCTGCATGGCCCATATCCACCAGCGTTTGGTTTTTATCAGGTCAACGAGCGGACTCCAGAAGGGTTTTATAACCCACGGCAGATACAGCCAGCTCGTATATAGAGCCGCTTCTGTATTCGAGACCCCAAGCCGTTTGTACATTACTACGGCGATAGTCATGACTATGACATAAGGAATGCCTTCTGCAAAATATAATGAGGGAATCCATGCCCACGGCGAAACTTTTTGTCCGGCTGTTGCTGCTTTATTCATATATCTTTGTTATTTCGGAGTTTTTGTAATAATGTTTCAGAATTGTTTTATAATCATGGCCTTTCGCGGCCATTACAGCGGCACCTATCTGGCACATGCCGACACCATGTCCCCAGCCGGCTCCGGTTATTTTGAATTTGGACGGAATTCCGTTCTCCGATAAATCTAAGCATTCCACGACAAAAGCGGAACTCATAAGATGAGAGGGCGATAAGGCCCTGCGTATTTCGAGCTCCTTTCCGATTGTTATGGTTCGTTTCTCGCCATGTATGCGAAGCTCTATTATACGACCGCTATGTCCTCTTTTTACAGGGACGATATCTATGATTTTCCCGAAATTGACGTTCAATTTGCCTGAAACGAGCGAGGAAAGTTCGTCTTGCGTATAAATAACATGCCAACGGTAAAAATCTTTCGTTTCGAAATCGTAATCATTCAATACCTGCGACAAGATTTCTTCATCTCTGGTATTACAAAACGCCTCGGGTGATGCCATTATCCATTTTCTTGCTTCGCTTTCAACGGTAAGATCCGGCAGAACACAAGCTTTTTCGGGACTTTCGGCTTTGTCGTAAACAGGCGAAAGGTATTCTTCGTCGTGGTTGTCCCAGCAGGTGGAAAAAGATTCCGTAATCCCTCCGCAGCATTTAGAGAAACGTGCGTCGCACACGTTACCGCCGAACGTAAGAACCTCACCGCGTGTCGACATGACGGCCTCCCGCACTCTGTTTGACTGAGCCCGCGTTATTCCTTCGTATCTTTGACAATGGTCGTCGGCACATACGTCGAAATTTTTATGGGAGTCGTTTTCATACCATTTGATATGATGATTTTTCGAAACAGATTCTGTTGCTTCTTTATCTTTCGGTTCGTTGGTAATACAGGGATTTTCGTGAATGCATGGCTTTTGTATTGCTTCTTTCCTATGGAGAAGTATTCTCATAAGCCAACTTCTTGAAACTACGGCTTGTGTCCTTAGATATTCAAGCGATGAAGTGGCGCTCATCTCGCTTGAAATAACGCTTGTAAGATATTCCTCGATGTCAATGTCGTTTATGGCAGTAAGCGTTCCGTTTTCGAAATTTATTCTCAGGGTTCCCCGAAATGTTTCCTGCTCCTTACGCTCCCAGTGAAACTGTTTGCCTATGGCTACGTCTTCGAGCGTGAATGTCGAGTCGGGATTTTTGGGACTGAATTCTATTTCCGAAAGCTTTTTCCCATTCCAAACCATTGAATCTTCGGAAACCGTTGCTTTTTGTTCTCCGGAAACTTCTATCGTTTCGTTGTTTGTGTCTTTCTTTCTGCAAAAGAATACGCCGTTGAGTATGAACGAAATTTTCTTGTCGCTCATAATTCCGACGCAGACTGTTTGAGGAATGTTTTTTTCGCTTACGCTTCTCATTTTTCCTATAAGCTTTCTTTTGCGTACAGTTCGCGTCCTATCTTTTCAATGTCTTCTTTTGAAATAGTCACTTCTTTCAATATAGACACGGCTTTTTCGGGAGTCAGTCTTTCGAAATCTTCTTTTCGGGGAGTTATCAAAAGCCCGCACATATCCACAGACCCCGGACTTATTATGAATTGTTCGTCGCCTTGTGCGGAATAACATTCCGGACGTAGTTTCTTGCGTAAGAAAATTACCGTTACGAGTTTTTCGTTTTCGTTCCACGAAATAACGTTCATGGGATATTCTACGCCGTCTATTTTTCCGTTAAGTACGGAGTATAGTTTGTTGAAGAGATATACGCTTCGTTTATCGGTGTTTGCTACTATTGCTACTGCGGGGCAGGCGTAGCTTGTTATTTCATAAATACCTTCGCCTTCTGTTGCGTTGTCGGGAGTATAGAGTGCTTTGCTGTCAAGCGAATACTTGTTCCAGTCTTTCTCGAGAGGCATTACACCTCGTGCGCCTGCCTGAAAGTGCATGTGGTCTGGGGCAGAGGCTCCTGAAGTCGGACCATTGTAGAAAACGACGAAGTCTGATAATGATTTTGCTATGTTTACGAGAGTGTGGTATCGTCCTCCGATGCTTTGCGGTTCGTGAAAGCGCGACGTTACAGTGATATGGTTCGGAAGAATGGGGAAGGGATTTATAAGAACTTGGTATCTTTCTTCTACCGGCAGGTTTATCTGTTCTTTAGGACGGTTGTTGTCGCAAAGGAAACACGGACGTTTGCTTATGGAACGTTTATCTACTTTTGCTCCTGTAGAAACTATTCGTGCGGGATTGAACTGGGCTGTTAGGCTTACATTTCCTATAGAAAGATTTCTTGTCTGAACATTTTTCAATTGTTCAAATCGGGTATCAACCTCTTTCCAGCATTTAAGCTGTTTGTTGAAGAAATTTATTGTTTCGTTTTGTTTTACATGATGTTGGCGAAGAATGTTCAGCTTCCTGCGCTTGTTTATTTCTTCTGCTCGCAGACTGTTCTTGTATGCGTTGTTCTTGTTCGTCTTTACCTGCGAAAGCGCTGCGTCTGAGTTTCCTTCCCACCGTCGGCACAGATAAACAACATCGAATATTCGTGCAATGTAATATTCTCTTGAAAAAACAAGTCCCAATGCGTAATCTTCGCCATAGGAAGTGTTGGGGACGCCTGTTTTTCTGAGAATCGGAGTATAGAATGCCCGCGGAGCACCCAACCCGTTTATGCGCAATGCATTGTTACGGCCGTTTTCGGAGGTCCATTCCTTGTGGTCGATTATTCCAGGCGGAAGCGTATTGAGTTTGAAGTCTACCATACGGTAGCTTCCTATTACCATTGCCGCGTGTGTGCGGTAGAACTTGTTTACTATCGTTTGCAGAGTGTTTTCGTCGGCATAAAGGTCGTCGCTGTCGAGCTGTACGGCAAAGCGGCCGCATTTTTTATTCTTTACAGCCAGTTCCCAGCAGCCGCCTATTCCGAGGTCTGTACGTTTCGGTATGATATGTACTAACTGTTTGTTTGACGAGAGCTGTTTGAGGACATCGGTGGTACCGTCTGTGGAGTGATTGTCCACTACTATCACGTTGAAAGGGAATTTCGTCTTTTGCGAAAGAGCGCTTTCCACGGCATCCTTTACGGTTTTGACGCGATTGCGCACAGGAATGATTACCGAGGCTTCGCATTCGAATGCTTCTTTTGTGAAATCCACTCTTTTTGCTTCGTATGGCGGGATGAAGGCGTTTATTTCTTTGAGATATTCGGTGAATGCCCGTTCCATTTCGATTTGCCGCCTGCGGTTGCGGGGGTCTACATAGTCGAATTGTTTCTGTCCGCTCAGACGCAGGTCGGTTTCTATTTCGTCATAAAGATATTCGTCTATGCGGACTATCGGGTGCTTTTTACCGGCAAACAGTCTGAAGTCATAAAATCCGGCATACTGATAACGGGAAGCTGTGTGCGCCTTGAGATATTCTTCTAAGGATTTTACGCTGATAAGTAACAGGGAACCGAAGTCGAAATCGTCAGTGACGCTTCCTTCCGTATAGTCGATGAGCGGGTGTTCCTCGCGTACACCGTTTTTAACGTCGTAATGATTGGCAAATACGATTGCTGCGTTAGTGCGCTCGGCCGTTTCCACCATAGTCTGTAATGATTTCTCGGCCAATTTCATTGCCGACGCCTTTTTAAACCATAATATATATGGTGTGTCGGTATGTTTTAATATTTTTACTAATGTGTCGGTCGACTCGGGGCTCTTTACAGTAAAAAAAGGTGTTGAATCCTTATTCTCATTGTCGTTTTTACTTAGCGCTTGTGTGTCGCCGATTATTTTTATTGAACAGACAGGCTGTTTATAGCCGTTCTTTCTAAATTCGTCAATGTTTTGTGCGGTAACTTCCGAAGCGTTGGAAATTATATAGCACTTTATTTTTTTGTTAATCATTGTTTATTTAGGCGGTTGTGTATAATTTATCTGACAAAGTTAATGTTTTTAATACGAAATGGTATAAAGACGAGGATTTAATTAGCGTCTTTGCATTTATACTCGGAAAAAACAATACGGTTCCCATAGCAAATAAAAGTTATCGGATTTGTATCTAATCCGTACGGTGAAAACGGCATTTTTTGTCGACCTGACATTTTGTCAGGTCATTTTTTTCATAAAGGCAAAAAGAGCCCGAAAAATTATCTCAGACATATTTTAAAATATCTCAGAGATAATTCAAAATATGTCTGAGATAATTTTTTCTACAAGCGGGAAGTTTTTTTCCGCGTACTGGAGGGAGGTTCGGGCACCTGACAAAATGTCATGTTCTGAAAAGTCCAATACCGGTTCCGGCGTTACGGCGACAGGGATAAGGCGTGTGTTTTTTCCGACAGGCAGCGCGGAAGCAATAACTTGAGAAAAATAAATAAAAACGCCGTATAGATTTTACTTATACGGCGCTTTGACACATTCAACGGTGTAAAGATTTTTCAAGAGACGAATTTCTTACTTTATAAAAAGAAGAGTGAGCGGTATGGCGTTTCTATTCGAGGCGATTCTTGATATAATGAGGTATGACTACTTTATGGAAAAATAAGGTGGAAATCACACAAAGTAATGCTCCTACGAGATATACGCGTCCGAACGACGAGTGTTCGGCAATAAGTCCGCTCGTAACCAAACCGATACCTATTCCTGCGTCCCAGGCCGTTAGGTAGGTGCTTGTTGCTGTGGCCCTGCGGTTGTGGGGAGCGAGAGATATGAATAAAGTGTTGTATGCGGGGAAAAGCATACCGAAGCCGATACCTTGTAACAGCGGAACGGTGAAAAATACGACGCAGGCAACAATACGGTTTAATGAAACTATGTGTTCGCAGGAAGCGAGCAATGCAAAAGCAAGTATTATGAGATACAGACCATAGCAAATGGTGCGTGTTACGAATCCCCTGTCGACCATTTTCCCCGAAAAAAGGCGTGAAACACCCATGCCCACAGCCATAAAGGTGAAGTATAGGCCAGGCTCTACGTTCAACGTCATCTGGCGCACGTACATGGCAACGAAATTGGTAGTCGCTCCGTAAGGTATCGACAGCAATAACAGAGAAATGCTTGCAGGAATGCCGTGCAGAAGAATGAAACGGTCTAATTTTATTAGCGGCGATTTTGTTTTATAATCATTAATTGTATCCGTAGTTCGGGAAACCGTGCAAGAGGATAGGGGAGCATTGCTTTTTTGAGCGTGTACGGCTTCATTTACAGAGTTATTGCTATCGCTGTGTCCCGAATCGGTTGTTGCAATCTTCTTTTTTTGCCTGATTTGAGTGGCTGCAATGAAACCGATGAAGCAAACGGTAAGACTCATGGTGAATATGGCATCATATGCAAAGTGCCTTTTCATAAGTAATCCTGCCATAGGGCCAATGCTCATCGCAATGTTGTTCGTAAGTCCGTAATATCCCAGTCCTTCTCCGCGTCTAGACGACGGCATGATGTCGACGACCAGCGTATTTCCGCCAACGCTTTGAGCCCCGAACGATACACCGTGTGCAATACGTAGGATTATGAACATTGTTAGCGAGGCGCACACTATATATCCGGCAAAAATAGACATGAAAAAGAAATAAGCCGTAAGATACAAAGGCTTGCGGCGGAATGTGTCGAGCAGATATCCGGAAAATGGACGGAATGTAAGTGCGGCAACAGTGAAAAGGCACAAAACAATGCCTATTTTACTTTCGCTGCAGGCAAAACGCTCTTCCAAGTAAAAAGGCAATAGCGGCATTGTGGACCAAAAGCCGAACATCTGCATGAAATTTGCAATGACAATGGCAATGTAACTTTTTGTAAACAGTTTGTCTTTCATCGTATTGCTGTTATTTCTTGAATTCTTTTGTATAATAATATTTCTGTGCTGTCAGAATCATTATGCTTGATTATGTGCGTCGCGTTTCTTTGAAAGAATGTTTATGTACAACAGAAATAATATGATTTTTATGGATAACGGAGTTGCTTAAAAAAGCCTTGCCAAAATGGCAAGGCTTTGCTTTATTAATTTGCTGCTACAAATTCTTCTAAGAACCGGACATCGTTCTCAGAGAACAGTCGCAAATCATCGACTTTGTACTTGAGGTTAGCGATTCTTTCTATTCCCATACCGAAAGCGTAGCCCATATATTCTTTTGAGTCTATACCGTTTGCTTCCAAGACGGCAGGATCGACCATTCCGCAGCCTAAAATCTCGACCCAGCCTGTGTGTTTGCAGAATCCACAGCCTTTACCACCGCAAATGTCGCAACTGATGTCCATTTCGGCCGACGGCTCTGTGAAAGGAAAATACGACGGCCTTAGGCGAATCTTTGTGTCGGTTCCGAACATCTCTCTGGCAAAAAGCAAAAGCACTTGTTTCAGATCTGTGAACGAAACCTCTTTGTCTATATACAACCCTTCAACCTGGTGAAAGAAACAGTGAGCGCGTGCCGAGATTGCCTCGTTGCGATAAACCCGTCCTGGACAAATGACTCTTATAGGTGGCTGCGCTTTTTCCATTACGCGGCTTTGTACGGAACTTGTGTGAGTGCGTAAAAGTATGTCGGGGTGTTGCTCTACAAAGAATGTGTCTTGCATATCGCGTGCAGGGTGGTCGGCAGGAAAGTTCATCGACGAGAACACATGCCAGTCATCTTCCACTTCAGGGCCTTCGGCTAAAGTAAATCCTAAGCGTCCGAAAATGTTTATTATTTCGTTCTTTACAAGTGTAAGCGGGTGGCGTGTTCCAAGCTTTATGGGAGCAGCTGTGCGGGTAAGGTCGATGTCGTTTTTAATACAGTCTGTTGATTCTGCCTTTTGTCGCAGGGAATTTATCTTTTCTGTAGCAGCTTCCTTTAAAGCATTTATTTTAATACCTACCTCGCGCTTTTCGTTAGCGGGAACATTACGAAATTCAGTCATTAACAAACTTATTTCGCCTTTCTTGCTCAAATATTTGATTCTTAAAGCCTCTATTTCTTTTTCGCCTTTAGCGTCGAGGTTCTTTATTTCATCAAGAAGATGTTCTATTTTTTCTAAAATCATTTTTCGCACATTTTGTTTCGAAAATCTTTGCAAAGATAAATATTTAGGTGTAAACAAACGCTTTTGATATGTTTAAAAGACGTATTTTTGTAGCAATATAAAAATTGTATAGGTATAATAAATTCGCCTAAACTTAAAATAATCACATGGAGGGTAATAAAGGTATAAGATTAAGAGAAATAAATGTATTTTCTGTATTGGAAAAATTGAAAAAGAACAAAAAAAGATACATTATTAATCTTACGATAGCATTTGTTGTTTCATCATTTATAATCTTATGCGTTCCGAGAACGTATACTTGTGTCGTAAAATTAGCTCCGGAAACATCAAGCTCAAGCATGAGCGGTCTCAGCTCTATAGCTTCTTCTTTTGGTATAAATATGTCGAACGGAATATCTCAAGATGCAATAATTCCGGAATTGTATCCTGATTTGATGAGGTCGGTAGATTTTCAAACAAGTATGTTTCCCGTTAAAGTAACGACAAACGACGGTGAGATTAATACAACGTATTATGACTATCTTCTTGCTCATCAGAAATCTACTTGGTGGGGAAAAATAATAAACAAAGTCATCCTCTTTTTTAAAAGCAAGAAAAGCGGAGGGGGGAACGGAAATGAAGTAAATCCGTTTAAACTCACTAAAGTTCAGAATGAAATAGCTCAAGCTATCGGCGGTTTGGTGAGATGTTCGATAGACAAAAAGACGGATGTGATAACAATAACTGTTATAGATCAGGATCCTTTAGTCTGTGCAACTATAGCTGATTCCGCAAAAGTTCGTCTTCAACAGTTTATTATAGACTATCGTACGAATAAAGCAAAAATAGATTTGCAGTATACAGAAAAATTATATGCTGAAGCTAAGAAGCAATATGAGATATCAAGGAAAAACTATGCAATGTTTGTAGATTCGAACCAGAATCTTATATTGGAACAATTCAGAAGCCGTCAAACGGATTTGGAAAATGAAATGCAACTGCAGTTTAATAATTATCAACAAATAAGTAACCAGTTGCAGTTGGCAAAAGCAAAGATACAGGAACGAACTCCTGCTTTTACAACTTTACAGTCTGCTTCCGTACCGTTGAAACCGTCGGGGCCGAAAAGAATGGTCTTTGTTTTGTTCTGGGTTTTTGTAACTTTCTGCGCTACATCGCTGTATGTTTTTACAAAAAAGGTTTAGCGGCGATTCTCGCACAGTATTAATTAAAAAAAACATTGCAGCCTCTTTTTTTATAAAAGGGTGGAATGGTATTGTTCAATTATTATTAGTGCCGATAACGCTTAATTGCTTGAACGAATACGAGTATGGTATTTGGCTCGTTATTAATTCTATGCTTATTTGGATAGACCAGATGGATATAGGCTTGGGAAATGGCTTGCGTAATAAACTTGCTGAGTCAATAGCAAAAGGCGAAAGAGAAAGAGCCCGTAGTCAAATTAGCACAACGTTTGTCATGTTAGCACTTATTATAGTTCCGCTTTTGATTGTAATAGGTACTTTAATTTATAGCATAGACTGTAATAAGTTGCTGAATGTAGATAAAAATATTGTGCCGAATTTTCCGGATATACTATTTGTGTCTGTTGTTCTTGTCGGTTTTACATTTGTCTTTAAATTTATAGGCAACATTTATCTTGGACTTCAACTTCCGGCCGTTAATAATCTTTTGGTTGTTGCAGGACAAACGGTTGCTCTCATTATAATATTTGTGTTGTCTTTGTTTAATGTAAAATCTTTACTTAGCGTTGCAATTGCTTATACAGCCTCTCCGCTTGTAATTTATTTGATTTCGTATCCTATAACGTTTACACGATATTCATATTTGAGACCTTCTTTGAAGAAATTCGATTATGGTGAATTGAAAGGCTTGTTTTCTTTAGGAATAATGTTTTTTGTTTTGCAATTAGCAGCCCTAACGCTTTTTGCCTCTTCAAACATTCTTATATCAAAACTTTTTACTCCTGCAGATGTAACTCCGTATCAGATTTCCTATCGTTATTTCAGTTTAACGATAATGCTGTTTTCTTTGATATCGGCTCCTTTATGGTCGGCCACAACCGATGCTTATACGAAGAATGATATGCAATGGATAGAAAATATTATGAAGAAAATGAGAAGGATAATGGTTGCCTTTGCATTGCTTTTAGGCATTATGCTTTTAGTTTCTCAATTTGTTTATGATATATGGCTGGGTAGTCAGATGGGTATTACATTTTTACTTTCTGGCGCTATGGCGTTTTATATGATGGTTCTTATTTTCAGTACGTGTTATTCAAATATGCTTTTTGGCATAGGAAAAATCAGAGTAATAACGGTCGTAACAGTTATTGAAGCCGTAGTGTATATACCGCTTGCCGTGTTGTTGGGGCGCAATATTGGAGTTTTAGGCGTTATTATAGCACTAATAATAGTGAACATGTTCTGCGCTATAACCAATAGGATTCAATTCGGATTGATATTCTCGGGCAAGGCGACAGGTATATGGAATAAATAAAATATGCAGAGATAGATATATGTTCGTAGAAGCAACAGTATTGATTTTTTTGTTCTCGCTGATGTTTATTGTGCTTTGGTTCTTTAAACATCAGGTGTTTTCTCCGTGGAGTATAACTCTGCTGGTATGGGCTGTTGTTTTAACAATGTATGTAACAATCGATCACGGATTATACGATGTAACCGATCAACTGATAAAAGGACTTGTTTTATGGGTTGTACCTTTTTCTTTGTGTAGTTTTACTGCTTTTTGCCTTACTCCGGAAAATAAGTCACCGGAATGGGCTTTGTGTGAGAAAAACGTAGACATCTTAACATTAGTGACAATTGTTTGTGTTCCATACGGTTTTATAAAAGCTATTCAGAATGCAATGCAACTTATGTCGTCAGAAGGATTAGCGTTTGCAATAAGACAGCAGGCGCTTGACAAGGACGAGGGATTAGGGCCAATCAAATATATGATATATGCAGCTTATGCATTGCTATTTATAGAAGCAAATCGTTCTAAGATAAGAGTCCGGCGCTTGGTCTTAGCGATAGTTTTCTGCCTAATGTTTTTTTTCATGACATTGGGTAAGAATGCTTTGTTCATCACATTGTTTTCTCTCTTGTATCTTTTATATAGTAACAAAAAAATCACTCTAAAACCGTTTTTTATATTCTTTGCTGCATTTTTTGTTTTAGGAGTTGTTTTGCAGTTTTTCCGTGGAGGAACGGACGATGCCATAAATGCAGATCTGTTTTTATGGTTCTTATCTGTTTATGTAGTTTCTCCTTTACAGGCTTTCTGTACAGACATAGGAAACTCTTCTTTAGTATTCGGAGAGTATACTTTCCGTCCGTTTTACAGCGTACTAAATACTCTTGGACTTAATGTAGAACTTGCGCCAATGCCTGACAACTATGTTTATGTACCTCTTCCTACTAACGTATATACTATTTTAAGTCCTTTCTTTCGCGATTTCGGTTATACAGGTATTGTAATCTTTTCTATTGTCGAGGGAGCTATTATGGGGTATTTGTATAAACAGGCGATAACAGGAAATACCATTCTGAAATATATCTATGCTTTTGTATTGACGTTTATTTTCCTGCAGTTTTTTGACGAACAAGTGTTCAGAAGTATCACGCAAATAGGCTATTTTGTGATATTTATACTATTCTGTCATATTAAATTCAACTTCAAACGGACATGAAGAACAATTTCCTTGTAATTATAACATTGTATAGAAAGAATCCAGAGGCGTCTTCCACTATAGTATCTCTTTCTAAGTTTTCTTCAGCATTTAAGAAAAACATTCGTGTTCTGATTTGGGACAACAGTCCTGAAGAGTTGCAAGAAACACAACGCCTTGTTCTTTCGAAACTATTAGAAGGTTCAGTTTTTGAGTATATACATAATAAAGGAGAAAACAGACCTCTTTCTAAAATATACAACGACTCTATAAACTATGCCAAAGCCGATGAATTTGTCGTTATATTCGATGACGATTCTGTGTTTTCCGAAGAAATATTTTCCGTTGCAAAGAAAGCCATAAACAGCAATCCTGATATAGATCTGTTCCTACCTATTGTATACTTTAAAAAGGATATTGTAAGTCCTGCTTACAAGAAATTGTTCAAAGGAGGCTTTTTAAAACAAGTGCCGACCGGTGTTATGAAATGTAAGAATCGCACGGCTATCAATAGCGGTATGATAATAAAATCTGAGTATCTGAAAAACGGTTTCCCCGGATATGATGAGCGCATTACATTTTATGGAACAGACGACGATTTCATGTCCCGTTATAATGAAACGCATAAAGAATTTTACGTTATAGATTATAAAATGCAGCATACTCTTAATTTTTATTCAACAAATGAACCGTTTGAAAAAAAAGCTGCACGATATGTAAACCAACGTAAGGCTTTGTTTATAATAATGCGCCGTAAGGGATTGGCGGTCTATCTTGCAACTCAAATATACTGGTTTTTATACTCTATCAAGTACGCGCTTTGTCAACGCAATGCTAAATTTATATTTCTCCGCTGATTTTAAATGTCTTTTAATGTGTGTTAGTATGGGATTTTTAGTTTCGTTTCCGTTGAGGGTGGAACGAATTTAATTTTATGTCCGACTTCTTTTATCGTGATATCGGCATAAACAAAAGGTTTCTCGTAAAATAGAAAAAATGTTTCTTATTCCGAGGCATATTTCTTTCTATGAAAGACGTTTAATGTTATATGGGATTGGGCATAATAAAAAGTTAGACAGATGTAAAAATTTCTGTCTAACTTTTTATGAATATATTGTAATCTATTTACAGCTTGTATTTGAATGCTGCTATAAAGATTTACTTGTTCTTTGTTATCCTGTTGTTCTTATCAGGAAAAATAACGGAAGGGGTAAAGGCTTTGGCTTCATCAGGAGTCATGGTTGCATACGCCATGATAATGATAATATCACCTACGAGAACTTTACGTGCAGCCGCTCCGTTGAGACAAATAACGCCGCTGCCTCTCGGACCGCTGATGACATAAGTTTCGAAGCGTTCCCCGTTATTGTTGTCGGCTATGTATACGTGTTCTCCGGGCAGAATGTTTGCTGCATCCATTAAATCTTGATCGATAGTGATACTTCCTACATAATCGATGTTTGCCTCGGTTACCTTTACGCAATGAATTTTCGATTTAAGTATTTGAACGTACATGATTCTTGTTTTTCCTTAATTTAAATATCGAGCAAGAGAATCTTTGAAATTATTCTTTCTGTATGGTTTTATTATGATTCTTTGTATTTTATGTTGTCGATAAGCCTCACCGGAATACTTCCGCAAAAAACGGTTATGCACCCTACGATATAATCGCTCTCATTCCAGTCGGTAATGCTTTGTAACGTGTATCCGTCTACTATTTCGAAATATTGTACTTCAAGGCCTTCAACTGCATTTATTGTGCTGACTACATAATTTATAGTTTGCGAAACAGTATGGTTGCCGGCGTAGTCGCGACTTGCAAAAAGTGTTTTTGAAATGTTCAGCGCTGTTTTCCGTTCTTCAGGAGAAAGCAAGGCGTTACGGCTGCTTAGAGCCAATCCGTCAATTTCGCGAACGATAGGGCAGGGGCATATCTCGACCGGAATTGACAATGCCTCGACCATAGCCCTTATCACAGCTATTTGCTGGAAGTCTTTTTCGCCGAAATAAGCCCGTGTGGGTTTTACGGCATAGAAAAGTTTGCTTACTATCTGGCATACTCCATTAAAATGTCCTGGTCTGCGAGCTCCTTCCATTACAGTGTCGATAGGAGGATAGGAAAATATGCGCGTATCTGCTTCGGGATACATTTCTTCAACCGCCGGAACAAATGCGATGTCCGCATTGAGCGATTCAAGTAATTTTGTGTCGGCTTCTATGTCGCGGGGATAATTTTCAAGGTCGCGTTTGTCATTAAACTGTGTAGGGTTTACAAAAACGCTTACTACGGTGATGTCGTTTTCTTTAACGGAACGCTTTACGAGCGAGGCGTGGCCGTTGTGAAGTGCGCCCATTGTGGGCACCAAACCGATAGTCTTGCCTGTTGAGCGCTGCAGATCAAGTGCTTGAGCAAGGTCTTTTTGAGTCTTTATTATCTCCACGGTTCTTACTCTTTAAAAATCGGTGCAAAATAACTCATTATTTATTATATGGCAAAGTCAGTTCTTTAAATTTTGCTATAATTGGGTGCAAGGCTTTAGAAATTGATTTTCCGTTATGCTTTTTTCGGCATTTTCCTGGATGAACAAAGCAGACTAATGCAAACAGGTGTTACTATCATGAATGGTTATATGTAGCATAAAGAATTATGCTCTGATGAGTACGATTTAAATTCATAATTGAATTTATACACAATGCTTTCTGTTTGTGATTAAAAATAGGGTCAGTCTTTCCAATGGGTTTTGCAGACAAAAACGGTCAGCTGGCAAGTATTTGAAAATCAGCGTGTGTATATGTAGCAAAAAATATGTCTGAGATATTTTAAAATATCTCAGACATATTTTCGATTATCTCCCTTGTATTTTGAATTTCCTGCGGGAAGTTTTTTACACGTACAAAAAAATATTTTCGTAAAAACTCCAGCTTGAAAAGGATTAGGCTTTTTTCCGTTAATTTTCTATTGCTTCTGTTTCCCTGTTTATGTCGGGCTTACGTTATCTGCGACTTATTTCTTTATCAGATACTTTATTATAGCGTATACTCCGAATATCTGCAATACCATGCCTGGAATACCAAGACGGAAATCTTGAAGAGCTACCTCTATGTTTGTCCCCATAAGCCATTCAATGGCAGAACCAATGATTTGGTACGACAACACCACTATGGTCAGTGCGATTAAACTTACTTTCTTTGCACGGTAAGCCATTAAGCTCGCCGCTATTGCCAGAATAATGGATTTGATGATGATTGCCGGTAACACCGGAGTAGCCGGCATTCCGAAAAGCGCGTTGTTTACTAATGGTGACAACACGGCCGTGATAAGCCCTACACCTATTCCGTATTTATATGCTCCTACCAGGGTAAAGAAATAAATGGGAAGGAATATCAGACCGCCTTGCGGTATAAGATGACACAGTTGCGGCATTACAACGTTGCCGGTTATAAATAGCGCTGCAAAAAGATACGTGCGCGTATTGAGCAGATTGAATGAATAAAGTTTAGTTGTTGCTTCCATTGTGTTTTTGTCTTATAAATTCGTCTATTAGTTTAAGAATATCTTCAGGGTTATTACTTTGCAAGCAAAGACGCTCCATAGGGCAGATGTCGGTTTTGGTACGGTTGAGAATAAGCGGAACTTCTGTTTCGTAGTCAACGTCAATGCCTGCTTCTTCAAACAGATTGAGAGCCGGAGTACTGATAAGGGCCGTACATGCCCGTCTGGCTTTTCCCAAAATTATGAGTGCGGCAGCGGCTTTTCCTATGGCTTTGTCTATTACTAAGGAGTCTTTTAAGGTTTCATCACCGCTTTTTACAATACGGTAAAGGTTCGCTATTCCGCGAAGGTTGAAGCGTGTTTCTTTTCCGTTTTTTATAATAATCAGAGTGCTGTCCTTGTCGCGGGAAAATTCATCCCAGGGTTTGTTTATGTGTTTGCATTTCCCGCTCCAGGCATCGATGTCAATGCGTATTATTTTCACTCTTCCAAATGAGGCTTTGCAATACTCATATCCTTTTTCTCTATGTGCAGGAGAGAATTTGTCGATTATGAGCCTTAATGCTTTCATTCGCTCATCTTCGGATATGTCTGTCGTTGCTTTTCCTGATAAGACGATACTTTCATATTCTGTTGTGAAAGCTCTGGAAACAAGATGTGTCTTGCCTGTAATGCAGAATGAAACGTTATTGTTTGCTGCAATGTTTTCAAGCTTTCGTCCTTCGGGGGCGCAATGTATATAAATAGCGTTTTCGCCGTTCCACACGTAGTTTAAAGGCACACCGTATCCTCCGCCGGTAGTTGCGTCGGTCATTGATATTACACCGAACTCGCCGTTTTTCAATATTTCGCGGGCATGTTTTTCCTCCATAAGGCGGTCGCGTCTTCGTATGCGGGAATTGTCGTAAATCATATACCAGATATTGAATGATACAAAGTTGGGAGATTTTCTTTAAAAGTAAGCAAATCCTTACTTACTTTTTTTATGGTGCACTTCAAAAGTGCTAACTTTGCCACTGTAAAGTAAAAACAGAGAATAGTTCCCCGGTTTGTCGCTCGATGACGTCTGTCTTCGGGAGGAAAGTCCGGGCAACAAAGAGCAGTCCGCTTCCTAACAGAAAGTCATTCGCAAGGGTGAATTACTGCAGAAGAAAATAACCGCCTGCTTCCTGGCAGGTAAGGGTGAGAAGGTGAGGTAAGAGCTTACCGGTCGTACAGTGATGTGCGAGCCGTGCAGATCGGACGTTGAAAGTTCGCGTAAACCGGCGTTTGAGAGTTGCTCGCTCGATTTGTTATGTCAGACAATGTCTGGCAGCAAGGCATAATTTTCAATTGTGCGCCGGAGGGTAGAACGATTAAGCGACATGGTGACATGGCGCGCAGATAAATGACAAACGTCTTGCATGAAGTTTACATGCAATTCACAAAACCCGGCTTATAAGGGAACTATTCTAATTATAAAGACAGCCATTTATGTGTCGGCAAGGCGCAAAGGCTGTCTTTTTTATAGCAAAAGTCCTGGCGGCCGCCATGTCTGTTTGCTTTAGTAAGGATTTCATAGAAAATCAGTGGTAATGTATTTTAATATGTTCATATTTTAAAATTCACGATGCTTAGCCGTATACTTTTGCAGACAAAAACGGTCAGCTGGCAAGCACTTGAGAATCAGCACATGTATATGTAGCAAAAAATATGTCTGAGATATT
>CAJKQZ010000038.1 GCA_905202115.1 uncultured Prevotellaceae bacterium
AATATCTCAGACATATTTTTTGCCATATATACACGCGCTGATTTTCAAGTGCTTGCCAGCTGACCGTTTTTGTCTGCAAAACCCGTAAGAAAAGCAAAGGGAATTTTACAGAAAACTATACTTTTTCTGTCAGAACACCCCGAAACAGAAAACAGCGTTCAGGTGCGGGGCTTCCTCCACCCGCCGATGTTTATTCAAAAACAGTTTCATTGACGAAAACGCCCATACTTATATCACTATCTCGTCATTATCTCAATTTCTCTGACAAGTTCCCAAGTATCTATGAAATATTTTTTCAGAAACATTCTACGGGTATATAAAACTCTCGACATTAAACCTGAACCGGACACAAAAAGCGAAACACTATCCGACGGACTTTCCGAAAAAACCAGCAGGCAAAACTTTTCCTGTCATGCCGGACTTTTGCGGCCAAAGAGACAGGCGCTGCTCAATAAATAAGCTTATTATACGTGTAGACTGAAACATAATAACAGCTATATAAAACAATCGCGGCGCCTCAGGGCGCCGCGATTGTTTTATATAGCTGTATGAAATTCACACGCCAATGCTAATGATTAGTCTTTCGGCAAAGACAAGTACCACCTGGTTCCTCCTACCAACCGGCCATACAGTGCCGCATCGTAGCCGCTGTTGGGAGCATAGCCGCGGGCTGCGATCTTGGCAGCAAGCCATTCGTTGTCGATTGTGCCGTTGCCCTTGTGGTTGGCAAAACGAAGAAGATCGTAATAGCGGTGGCCTTCGAAAGCGGTTTCAAGAGCAAGCTCGTCGATGATGAGGTCTTCGACCGCGTCGATAACTTCTTCCTGAGTGATTGTTTCGTCAATCACAGCCTGAGCGATAGTAACCCTGTTGAGACTGTCGGTGAGAGCTGCCTGCCACTCGGGCGTCTGGCCCTCGGCCTTTGCACGCTTAGCGGCAATCTTCTGCGCCACGCAGATGTCGTAAGTATAAAGAGAGTCGCGATAGCCGCGGGTCTCGCCGCTACCTAAACCGTGAATGCCATAGATGTTGCTTACAGAATTGTTGAACTCCGACTGACCGAAATCCAAGAAATTGGGCACGTTGAACTCGCTCGCCTGAGTAGCGGCGCGCTGCATTTCGTCGATACTGATATAATATGCACCGCCGGCCTCGGCCTCGGGAGCCTGAAGGTAAGGAACATTCTCTCTTACGGTCTCTATTGTGTCGATACTGAGAGTGTCATTGGTAATTGGATCGATTTCATACTCGTAACTTATATCTGTTACGTCATGATAACGCAGCACAGGATAGTTGTCGGAAGCGATACCTTCTTTCAACACCGAGAATGCGTGTTCGGGGAAACCCGCACGGTTTATGGCTTCGGCAAAACGAAGGTAAGCAAGTGCCTTGCGATAAGTCTGAACAGCATAATAGGTGCTGTTTCCTCTTGCATAATACCTTCTGCTATTGTAATCATACATATACGACATAGCCGGTGCGAATTTCGTAATAAAACGATAGTTTACACCATCTATACGGTAATCGGGAGCAGAACCGTACACACGGGCATCGCCTACACCTTCGTAATATTCCTGAACTTCCGAGCCACCTGCATCCTGACGATAGTTGCAATATATCTGCTCGGAATTGAGATCCAGATAATTTGTAGAAGGTCCGAGCTGACGGTATTTCTCATTGGCCTGGACAGAAATGTAACCGCCATCAGTACCGGAGGAAGCAGAAGTCGTTTCGAAACCGAAAATGTTTGCAAGCTGCGTGAAAATAGTACCGTTGGCTTTACTTGCCGCACCGGGAACGAGAGTGATCAGTTCGTTATTGCTTCCCGTGTTATATTCCGACTGACGGCTACTCCAGAGACTTACACTTGGAATGTAACGCGTAGCATCTTCTCCTATCATCTCACTGAACGTAGCACGGTAGGAAGGCAAGGCGGGAGCTTCTTCCTTCAGGAAAGTATAATACATGGCAGCAGCTTTCTTGTAGTCGTTCTTCATAAGATAAAGATCGGCCATGACAAGAGCCACCGGAAGGAAGCAGGAACGAGCCGGTATATTCACAGCACCGTTGGAGAAAGTATTATATGAAGGATATCCCTGGCTGCCGCTCGTAAGATACTGGAGCTCGAAAGCACGATACAAGCCTGCTTCAGAAAGAAGATCGGCAAGATTGTCTTTGGTAGCCCTGGGTGCGTTCTTGTCGAGCTCTATACCTTGAGTACTGCTCTTTACAGGAACCGTAACAAAAGGTACACTTCCATAATTGTTCACAAGCTGGATATAAGTCCATGCACGTACAGCCTGTACCTGAGTCCATTCCTTAAGCATATACTTATACGTATCTTTCACTGCACCCGAATCGCAATTCTGCAAATAGAAGTTACACTGATTGATTACGTTGTAATAGTCGGCAGCCCGAAGAAGAGCAGACTCTCCGTCAATCTGATCCTCAAAATTGAACAGCTGGCTTATAGAATCGCTGGTATACTCGGTTGTGGTAACCAGATCGCCGCGAACCTCACCGAGAACAACATTACGCTCTGCAATGTTCTGAACACTCTTCAGAATGCCGAGATATGAGTAAATCGTATCTTGTGCGTTCTTCTCAGTATAGCGTTCCAAGTCGGGAGTAAGCATATCGGAGCACGAAGAAGATCCGAAAAGTACGCCTGCGAGCAACAATACTAATAATATAGATTTATTTTTCATTTCCTTCAAATTTTACAGGTTAAGGGTTACACCGAAGTTGCAGTTGAAGCTCTGGGGCAAGTAGCCGGCATCGATTCCTTGATAAAGAACGCCGTTGCCTGCTGAAACTTCAGGATCGTCGCCGAGATATTTGCTTATCGTAAAGATGTTGTTGGCCTCGCCGAATATCGTGATACCTTGCAACCAGCTTAAAGACAAAGGCAACTTATAAGTAAGACGCACCTTTTTAAGCTTGAGGTAAGAACCGTCTTCAATCCAACGGTCGGAGAAACGTTCGTTATTTACCCACTCGTCGTTGGTGGAACTCATCACACGGGGAATATCGGTTTTCTGGCCACTATAAGTCCAGCGGTTAACCAAAGCTTTTGTCTGGTTCCAAACGGTATTGCCCTGCTCGAGCTGTGCACGCTGATAGTTATAAATGTCATTGCCCAAAGAATATTTGAGATTAACATCCAGAGTGAAACGTTTCCAAGTAAGCGAAGTAAATATATTACCGTAGATATCGGGATTGGGATCGCCGATTTTAACCATATCGGCCTCGCTGATCCAACCGTCACCGTTAACATCGACGAAATGAACGTCGCCTGCTCTGAAATCACGCGAAGGATTGCCTACAATTCCGGTAGGATACTTCAGATAGCCGTAGAGGCCTGCCCTGGATGCCTCTTCATCTGTAGAGAAGACGCCTTTAGTCTTGTAGCCGTAAAATACTCCGGCCGAAGATCCTATTGCAGTAAGAACGTTGTTTGTTCCGTATACCGAAGAAGTGTATCCTTTAATGGTTTTGTAAATGCCGTCCTTCTGGCCGTTTGCATCAAGATTGTAAAGGCGGATTCTATCGGTAGAGGGAAGTTCCTTGATCTCATTCTTGTAATGTCCCATAGTGAAACCGGCCTGCCATTTCCAATCTTTGGAATTTACAAGCACTCCACTGAGAGATACTTCCACGCCTGTGTTGCTGAGAGCACCTTCGTTTGTCCACATATTGGAGAGACCTGTGATATAACTAACCTCTTTCTTTGTCAAAAGATTTGTCACCTTGTTATAGAAGAACTCCGCACCAAGAGAAAGACGGTTATTAAGCATATTTGCTTGCAAACCTACATTAAAGCGATGATTTGTTTCCCATTGAATTTTGGGGTTCTCAATGTTTACGAGCTGAAGACCTGTTGCAGCCTGCAAGAACTTAACATTCTCAAAATATGTACGGGCTGCATAGTAGTCGATATTATCATTACCGCTTTCTTCATAGCCTGCAGTAAGTTTCAGATAATTTATCCAGTCTACATTGAACCAGTCCTCAGAAGAGATAAGCCAACCTGCCTGCAAAGAGGGGAAGAGACCCCATCTTACGCCGAACATCTTAACACCGGCATCTGCTTCTTCACCGAAACGTGAGGAAGACTCCATCGAAACAAGACCGTTCACGAAATAACGATTCTTGTAGTTATAGTTTGCATTAAGATAATACCCTAAGTTAATCCATGTATCGTTTGTTCCACCGTAGGAAAGGTAGCTAAGATCGTAGGATACATTAGGCATCTTATCGTTGGAGTTGTTATAACCTTTGATGTAACTGTTGCTATAAGTATAGTTCGACAAACGCATTCCGCCGAAAACATTGAGGAAATGCTCAGCCATTTGTTTTTTCCAATCGATACGGAAATCGTTGTAAATGGTTGTTTCCTTTCCGAACATAGACTTGATAGAACTGCTCACCGTACCTAAACCATCGATGAAACGCTGCGGAGTACCATTGTAAGGAAGATAGTATTTCTCATTTGTACGATTCAGAATATAGCTGAAACGGTCGGTGATCGTAAGTTCGGGAGTAATCTCATATCTCGGAGCCACATTCAGCATGAACTGGGTTTGCTCCTGGAAGTTCTTGTTCGAGCCTTTACCGTTGCGAAGAATCCAATACGGGTTTGCCAAAGCATAATCTCCATAGTTCGAAGCAAAAGTGAACGGGTTGGGAGAATCTGTAAAATATTTACCCGAATACACATTGCGATCCTGCGAAAGAACGTTTTTCTGTGCAGCGGGATCCCACGTTACAACGTATGTATATGGGCTAAGGAAAGGCGACTGTATAAGGCCCAATACATTGGGCGACGAAATGTTGTCGCTATTATAATTCTCGGCCCAGCCATTGTCGCGAAGGTTATAGGAAACCCTGCCGTAAGAAAGGTCAAATCCCGTATAGAAATTATCCATCAATTTGATGTCAGTATTGAAACGAATGTTCAAACGATCGAATGTTGACATACGCGCTGTTGCATCAGAAGAAGAATAGCCAAGAGAGAGGTTATACATTGCGATGTCATCACCACCCTGCACATTAATCTTATAGTTCTGCGTATAAGCCGTGCGATACAATTTATCAGACCAATCGGTATTGTTGTGATAAAGCGGATAATAAACATAATCGGGGTCTTCATTGAGGAAGCCGATATGGAAGTTATCGCTTTGATCTTCGGAATCCTTGTAAGTTCCGATAAGTTCTGACAAATAGCTACGATATTGGTTTGCATTCATCATATCGGTGTAAGAGGGCGCAAGCTCAAAGCCGCCGTAAATGCGGGCATTGATTCGCGTTGCCATACTGGTTCCGCGACGGGTTTTTATCACGATTACACCGTTGGAGCCTTTCGCACCGTATAAAGCTGTTCCGTTTTTAAGCACCTGCACATCCTCGATGTCATCCACGTCGAACATGTTGAGCACATTGTTCACAAATCCCTGGTGCAACGTTGAGCGGTCGTACTGCATATCTATCTCAACACCGTCAACTACAACCAAAGGCTGCGCATTAGAGTTAAGCGAATTTATACCGTTTATGAACATTGCCACGCCTTGTGCGGGAAGAGAACCGCGCGATATGGTGCGCACAGATGAATTAAGACTGTTCTCGATATCGCTCTCCACTGTAAGTGCAGACGAGTTTTCGATCTTAGTTTCACCTACCGAAAAGATACTGGTTCCGTCATTATAAAGTTCCTTAAAGTGATTTGTATAGAGCTTTATATCCTGCCCCGATTCACCTTTGATAGGAATCTGCATTCCGTTGTAACCGGAAACATAGGCATAAAGCGCCGTTACGAACTTAGGAACAGAAATGGTGTATGCACCGTTCTCATCAGTCATGGCAGTATACAGACTGTTGCTGAGAGCCTGAACGCGAACGCCGGCCATAGCCTCGCCTGTTGCGGCATCAGTTATCTTACCGCTGATGCTTTTCATTTCATAGGTCGGAGCAACGACCTTCTTAGCTTTCTTGACAACTGAGTCTTCGAGCATGTCGTCGTCATATATGTCGTCTTGTGCTAACAGGAGATTAGTTCCTGATAACATGAAAAGACATAAAGAGGCACGCAAAGCCCAATGCATTAGTTGTTCTATTCTATTATCTTTCATTTGTCTTTATTTTTAGTTAACAAGAACTCGATTAATCATCTTTACCTACAAGCAAGAAGCAGTCGATATAGAGTGCGGGATCGAATTGCAAGCGCTGCGCCGACGTATTGATTACAGACTTGAGGGTAATCATCGGGTAGCTGGGCTCTGCACCTTCAAACGCATACGGGAATTCGAAGTCTCTGAAAAGAAGAACCGTATCTATAACCCCAGCACGTGTTTCGAAATACCTTGTTCCGTCAAGTTCGTTGGTTGCGTTAGCGGAAATATCGCGGCCGTTGCTTTCGTTGTAATCGTAAACAAGTGTTGCCTGGAAACGATTACGTTTGGTATCGGCCGTTGCCTGTGTCTTCAGATTTATGTTGAGCGGAACCATAACCACATAAATGTCATATTTTCCCGACTGAACACTCGGCAGCTTGTAACTTATGGTAGGCTGAGAAGCAGAAGACGAACCGTTGAAATAACGGAAGCTATTATTGCTTACAGTGCCCTCGATTGTATCATTACGGTTCAGGGAGTTCAGATAAACCGACGTTCCATAATACTGACTTTCGCTGCTTTCCTTAGCCGCGCTTTGGAATCCGTTAACATTCTGCCAATAAGAAGCTTCGGCTTCAACACGTATTGTTGTATGCCACGACTTGCTCGGCAGATAATTATAGTTATCCACAGTATAAACGAATCCGTTCGAGACTTCGGTCGGTTCTGCCCCTGCAAAAAGAGTAGAAAGATAGGGCTGATAGATGTTAGGATCGCTCAAGCTTGTGTACCCTCCGCGAACAAGCGAGTCTGCATTTGCTATCCAATTCTTAAAATAATCAAGCGACGATTGTCTTTCATCGTACGAGGGCTGTTTGCCCAGACTGGTAATTACATTGCCGAGGATAACACTCTTAATATTTACATCAGCCATTGAATCGACATCGAACTTGTTATAAAGAATCCTTGTATTTCCGTTTTCGCGATACGGATAAGTCTGTTTGTATTTAAAATACCTTGCTACCTTATCTTTTGCCTCTGTCCACGCAATATTGCTCGGTAAGATACCCAACATGATAGAGTCTTCATTCTTCCAACTGTTAAGGCTACCGATAACTTTGTTGGATACGCTGAACACTGAATCGACATATTGTATCTGACCGTTTACCGTTGCACCCGGAGTACTTGCTGACTGAATGAACATAAGAGTATCATCTTCGTGCAGGAAGTTATACAAAGAATCCAGGCCTTCGGTAAATTCTATAGCTTCGTAAAGATTGGCCGAAAAAGGAGCCATGCCGCTTAAAAGGTGAAGTGAACCGTTTGAAGCCGACAAGGCTGTACCTTCGAGAGGCACTTTCTTGAAAGTTCTCTCAAGCAGGTTGAATTCATTAATCTTCGAGTTGAGCATAGTTACCTTTATGGTATCGCCGCCATTCACTCCTGAAAAATTATAGCGGGCAATGTGGTTACGCACAAATTGCTTTTCCACCTCATTGTTACCACTCGGGGTATTAAGCAGTTCCAGCCAGTGACTTGCATTATAAGTGCCGTCTTCGGGTGCCCACACTGTGAAAGTCTGCGAACTTTGAAGAAGTTTCGCATAAGTCATAGTGCTGGGCTTTGAATACTCATCGACGGTGAATGTAGTCCGTTCGAGAATCTGCTTCAAAGAATCCAGCTTGGGATTAGACGCTATCTGTGCCCACAACGACTCTTTAGGGGTCGTAGAGGAAATATCGAAATGGTCGTCTGTACAGGCATTGAAGCCAAGCAACGCCAAAGTACCCAGCAGGCCGGATTTGAGCCATTTGAAATATCTGCTATTCATATCTTACTAATTATATTTCGTTGTTTTTCGAAAATCCGCTCCGTTGGTGAGGATTCTTTGTTCTCAAAAACACATCCCTTGTATTTCGAATTATCTCTGAGGTATTTTAAATTATCTCTGAGATATTTTAAAATATGTCAGACATATTTTTGAGAACGAAGAACACCCCTCCGCCGATATGCGTTTTTAATTCCTCTTTATGGTTTCTTCTTTCTCCCAGGCCGGATTCTGATGTAAAAGGGCGTTGACCTTAAGATCTTCTTCGTAAACCGGACCATACAAAGAGTTCATTGACGACAGTTTCGCCTTCACTGCATTGGTATTGGTTGCATACTTGGCAAGCAGAAGCGTCAGCATATTTGTTGTGGAACCATCATGCTCTGCCATGCGAACAAGGTCGAACCAGCGTTTGCCTTCACCGAAGAATTCTCTGCGACGCTCGCGCATTACAAGAGCAAAGAGCTGAGAAGGTTCGGAGAAATCACTGAACGAAAGACGATCTCTATCGGCCGTAACAGTTGGATTTGAACGATACAGAATCATGGTTACATTCTTGAATGCCGACTCGAGCTGCTCCTGGGTGGGAGCCTCCAAACGGGTAATGGCCTCGGCTTTCATCAGAAGAATGTCACTCAAACGATATATTATCCAGTTCGAACGGAAATTACCGGTACCGATAAACGATAATCTATTTGTACCTTCGGAATTATCTTCGAGGTTCTTGAATTCTATATCCGAATACGTGTACTTACCTATATAATAAACACGCTGACCTGCTTCCTGATAAACCATAGACTCCCAACGACGCATGTCGGTCTGACTATACAAGCCGGAAGTATTGTCGATACCTTTCGTAACATTCTGGCAAGGCGAAGATGCCTGTAACAAACCCGACTGGTTGGATTCTGACCTGTATAGACCTACCCGATCACGAAGGCTATATAAGCAGGAATTACTATTATTTGAACCGTCGAACTGAAGTTCGAGAATGCTTTCGCTACTGTTGCCGCTAACAAATATTTCATCATATATTTCATCGGAAACATTCTGTGTATTGCCATTAGAGCTACGCATTCTTATAAGGTAATAGGGGTTCTCGTCAGAAGAAGTAGTGCCCTGCGAGTAATTGGGATTATCGCGTTTGTAGCGCTCCAAGTACATATCGAGCACAGCATCGCAATATTCTATTACCTTCTGATAGTCTTCCTGAGATTTGTTGCCATACTTTGCAACAGAGTCGGGCGAAGCATTTTTCGAAGCACGCCACAGATACATGTCGGCAAGAAGAGTGTAAATTGACTCACGCGTAAAACGGCCTTTGTCATCGCTTGTGCTTGCATACTGGCGCATACCGTTGTCCTTAACCGCATCGACATCGTTAATGATAGAGTCAAGAACGACTTCGGCATTCAGCTGCCGGCCGATATGTTTCTTAACATCGTGCTCCGAACCGATAGGATTAAACTCTAACGGAACTTCACGGAAAGTGCGGACTAAGTAAAAATAGTTCAATGCACGAAGCGCTTTCATTTCAGCCTCGACCGGTTTCCAGTCTTCATCGGTGAAACTCTTGTCTCGCTCAACGACTTTAGGGCCATATTGGAGCACCTTGTTGCAGAAATTGATTGTTTTGTAGAATGCAGCCCAACTGTAAAGACTGTTGGTCTCAAGCAGGTTGGCATTCATGATGTCTTTCATGTCATCCCAATTCTCCGACAAAAGGTCGAAGTTATCAGAACGGCATTCTCCCCATATCACCAAACGCTGCATTATATCAGAGGTGATAAACTGCCTCCAGCAACCGCGTATTCCACTCTCTAAGTCGGTCTTATCCTCCCAGAACTGCTCTTCGGTAATTTCATTCGAAGGGTGAACTGTAAGGAAATCGTCACACGACGTTGTACCAAGAGTAAGAAATCCGCAAGCCGCTATAAGCAAACCTTTATATATATTCATTTTTTTCATCTTACTTAATGGTATTAGAATCCAATATTCAAACTAAACGTAAACGAACGCGAACGCGGTGTCTGAGAAGAGTCCATACAGGGAGACCAGCCCGACTGCGAGTGCTCGGGATCCACGCCCGAATATCTCGACCAGAAGATCAGGTTGTTGCCTGAAAGAGACATACGCAAAGAACGAAGGCCATAACGTTTCAGTTTCTTGGCATCGAAATCGTATGCCAACTGCATGTACTGGAAACGGATGTAATCGCCAGGTTCAACAAAGCGATCGCTACAAAGAGCATTATAAGAAACGCCTGCTTCAGCATTCATGGCACGGGGAATGGTGGTTATATCACCATTCTTACGCCAACGCCAGCGGGTTGCAGTACTCTGATTTCTATTTGTACGCATATCCTCTGCCTGCATACGAGCCATATTTATGATCTTGTTGCCATAGCGGAAGTTGAAGCTCGTTTTGAGCGTCCAGCGCTTGTAATAAATATCGAAACCGAAACCACCGTTCAGTTTAGGATTGGAGCTACCAAGATAAACCATATCAAGCTCATTGATCTGGCCGTCATGATTTATATCTTCGTACATAACATCACCACCTTCAAACTTGTAATTACGACCGCCGTAGTTATAATACATCTGAAGAGGATTACCCTTTGCATCGTATATTATATTACCATTGGCGTCGCGAGCCACGGGGCAGGTAGCTATATGGCTGCCATTAACTCCGTACTGCTCTGCCCAAGCTGCAGTGTTGCCCGCATAAAGGTCGTTCTTCTTGGAATCAGCAAAGTAACCGCAGTGGTCATAATCAAAACGATAAACGCCTTTATAGCGGAAACCGTAAATTCCACCGAGAGCATTGCCTATCTGAACCCTGCTCATGTAATTTTCGTTGTTATAATCGAAATCGCCATTCAAACTCGAAAGAACGCTCGCATCCATCTTAGTGATTTCATTAACGTTCTGAGCGATGTTAAACTTACCAAGAACGGCAAACTTAGAATTGATCTTTATACGTTTGGTCGTGAAGTTCAATTCCCAACCTTTATTCTCCATATTTCCAACATTGCCCCATGCAAGAGAGCTGAAACCTGTTGAAGTAGGAATCTTCACACCTTCCATAAGGAGGTCTTTGGTATACTTATGGTAAACGTTCATCTCGACGTTGAAAAGATCTTCAAGCAAACCGAGATTGAAGCCCATGTTCCAGGAAGAAGTACGCTCCCATTTCAAATCCGTAAGACGGAGGTTGCTCGGTGCAATGGCCGATCCGCCTGCATAAGAACCCGTGCTTGCATATTTGTTATACATAAGACCTTCATCTTTCGGTTCGCCACCAACTACACCCCAGCTGGGACGGAAAGCCAGAAGACTTACATACTTGCGTATAGGCCTCATGAATGGCTCGTCACTGATATTCCAACGACCGGAAATACCGGGGAAGAAACCCCAACGGTTGTTCTTACCGAATTTGGTGCTACCGTCTGCACGCAGTGTGAAGTCGGCCACATACTTTCCTTTGTAAGAATAGTGGAAACTACCAAGAGCACTCATACGATGACCCTTGCCCACGCTTGTGCTGGCACCTCTAAGGTATGCATTAACACTCGGGTCGGAAATACCACCGTTAAGACCGCTCGAATTAAGAGACTGAGAGGTAGTTTCGCTTGTCTGCATTTCCCAACGTGCAAGACCTGTGAAATAATGATCTTCGTTCTTGAACTTAGGAGTGAAAATAAGAGTGTGCTTTGTATTAAACGTCAAACTCTTGCTTTCTCCGTCGCTGGCAAGATTTATACCACCTTTAACGTCCCAACTGTCACTCGTAAGAGTACTGGGATAGTAACCCTTATTCGTATTGGTAAACGCATACATATAAACCTCACCGTTATAATTGAGCTGAGTAGAAGTATCGTCTTTGCCGAGTAACTTATACTCTATTTGGAACTGAGGATCGATAGAATAAGTACTTTCGCGAACCCAGGAAAGATTACCTATCGCAACGGGGTTACCATTGCTAACCATGTCGCGCAAATAATAAGATGTCAAACCGTCGCGCACCTCGCCGGCCGAACCGGCAGCAGGGAACATCTTCATATATTCGTTAGTCCTGTAATAACGGCGCGTTTCGGTATCGTACTTATAATTGTAAACTGACATGTTAGGCATTGCCTTATAAGCACGATCCAGAAGACCTGTGTAGTTTTTCTTATTATTCGTATAGGTAAGCGAGAAATTCGAGGAGAACTTGATACGGTCGGAAACATAGTAGTCAAGAGCCATACGTGTCGAGAAACGATCGAGCTGCTGCTTGATAATCGTACCGGTTTCATGGTCATAGTTGCTCGAGATACGGAATGTAGCTTTCTCACCACCACCGTTAAGAACAAGGTTGTAGTTATGTGTCTGACCAAACTGGGTAACTTCATCGCGCCAATCCGTATTCTTGTTGAAGTTTCCATAATACATAGGACGGTTCTCATTGTAGGAAATCTCGACAATGTTAGAAGCTATACTGCTCTGCGCAGGATTGAAATAAGCTTCCTTCAACATCATGGTGTATTCGTCGCCATTAAGCATTTTCATACCTTTAGGCTGCCAGGAACCGGTAAAACGATAAGAAAAGTCTATACGTGTCTTACCTCTGCGGCCACGACGGGTTTTGATTTCAATTACACCGTTAGCACCGCGGGAACCCCAAATAGCAGTAGCCGCAGCATCCTTCAAAACGTCGATACTCTGAATATCCTCAGGGTTCACAGAAAGCAAGCGTGCGAATTGCTCGCTGTTGTCCATATCCTGAAGGTCAACGTCGGTAGAATTATAACTTTCAAGCACGTTTCCGTCAACGACGATCAAAGGTTCCTGATCACCGTTGATAGTTGTAACACCACGCAGACGCATTGTTGTACCAGAACCGAGGTTACCGGAATTCATCACAATATCCAAACCGGCAATCTGTCCCTGAAGCGCCTGGTCGGCAGTTTCGAACGACAAGCCCTTCATTTCGTCCATGTTCAAGGTCTGTGTAGCAACAGATACCTCTTTTGCCGGAATGGAAAGGCCGTTGGTTTTCTTCATTTGCTTAGCTTTTACAGTAACACCCTTCAACTGGGTCTTACTAACCATTTCTATGCGGAAAACTTTATTCTCACCTATTACCTGCGAGTACGTCTGGTATCCTACATAAGAAATCTGGAGCTTATCTTTTCTGTTTTTCACCGGCATGGAAAAGTTACCATTAATATCGGTAGTGGTAGCTTCAACGATACGGTTGTTCTGGTCTAACTCAACCACGTTGGCCATCATTACCGGTCCGTCGGTACGATTCCAAACATGCCCGGAGATACGATCCTGTGCCACGGCCGACGTAAGGCATAAGCACATCGCAATGAGCAATAAATATTTTATCTTATTCATAGTATTAATTTTTATTTCCGGATACGATACTTAGCCAGGAATTTCTTGGCCGCGGCGGTTGTAGCCCAATCGCTGTCGTACCGGCCGCCTTCAAGCTGTTTGAAATTCAATACTCCGTCAATCTGGTGAACCACTGCATAAGATGAAGTTTCGATAGTCTGAGCATTCTCGGCGCGTGTATTGAAAACATAGTCGCGGGTCAGGATATTCTTAAGACTATTATCCGCTACAACATGACGCTGCGGACCAACTATATCCGTACCGTCGTTGGCAGTTCCGAAAACAGACTGAACTGAAAGGGTGCCATTGCCGGTTGATGAAACCATAACAGAACGATAACGGTTGGTAGAATCGTTTATGCAGGCGGTTTCATATTTCACGGGCTCTATTGCTAAATGATCAGCAAAAACAGAGTTATCCTGGAAATGATATTTCAAGAAGTTTACAAGGCATGTGATCATTGCCTGGGCTTTAGTTTTATAAGCTCTCGTGATTTCGAGAATCTCTTCTTCGCTCTTACCTGCATCGGTAGCATCATCCGCTTCGTTCTCACCATTAGTAATAACTTCTACTATCTGGTCCCAGGTGGGGAGTCCTTCGCTGAATGCCTCCTGAATTGAAGCATTGGTGGGGACGTAAACCGTATAGCGGAACGTGTTGAAGAAACGTACGTTGTCGTTAAGACCGTTTTGCGAAGAGGTAAAGATCGTATATTTTTCTATCTCAGATTCCTTGTCGCTCTGATCCTTAACGCTGTCGGCAACACCCGCACGAGTAAGAATGTCGGCATCGATCTGGCAGAGGTTGTAGAATTCGTAGAACGGAGAAAGTTCATCGCCTTCTTCAAGTACACTGTAAACAGATTTCATAGTAGTCTGCACAGGACGTTCTATAATATATGTCATACCGTTACCGTAACCGGTTGTTTCCTCGCGGCGGTCATAAGAGCGCAGCACACCGATAGTAGAGTCATTGTCTATCTGGAAACCGCCCTGTACATAGAAGTCGGTGCTTGTCTGATCGAAATCGCTTGAAAGAGTTCCGTCCTGAGAGTTGGAAATCTTAACGGCACTACCGCCTTTGGTTACATAATACTGGTTCAGACTTCCGAAACCGGTTTTAGTCTCAGCATCCTGGTGAACGATAATATGAGAATCCAAAAGGTCTTTCAGACGGTTATTTATTATCGTAGCACTGATAGTACCAGGAATCATGGCGCCTTTCTCATTAGTAAGCGGATCCCACCTGTAAGAACGGGCCTTTACAGGCGCGCTCTTATCCTGAAGACGCGTACTGTAATAGAACGAAAGAATACGAGGCTGTGTCCATTTGCTCGAAACTTCATCATAATAATGTCCCAAAGCGTCATCGGTAGGAACAAAGAAACTGAAGCGCGAGCTCATGGCTTTCAGATAGTAGCTGAAGAATGCGTTCAACGGAGCGCTGTTCGGGTTGGTGATATAAGAGTCATCGGCCGAAATAGCCCAGTTGAATATCTTCGTATCGTTGCCTACAAGAGCAGGAGCGGAAACGGCGGCATAAGCAGCCGGAGCGAAGACCTGATTCATTATATATACAACACCGTTGTTAGCCAGCAAAGTGGTATCGATTGTTGCGCGGAACCCGGGAACTCCTCCCTCGATGTTACCGAACATCGGGTCTTTTGCGTCGTTCATTATGGTTATGTACTTGCTGGGCACCGAGCCTATGAACGAAGTTTTCATAAGGTTCTTCACAAATTCCACAATAACGCGGAGAGGAATCTGATCGATATTATATTCAAGATTCTCCAGCGTATTGTCTTTCTTTCCGTAAGCCTCGATAAGGAACTCTCCCGCACCTCCCGGAAGGAAGTAAGCCTTAAGCACGTCGTCCGAGGGAACGAACATCGCACCCATATCGGTCTCGACCGTCTGGCCTTCGGGATAGTACTGGTTCCACCCTGGATCGTAATCCAAAGGATACTGGAAAGTGTTGCCGTTCGGGTCGTTGCGCAAAGCGGAGCCGCCTTTAGAACGAGCCGACATGTAACGCTTCTCGAAAACAGAGTCGGTTATACCTGTGAGCTGTGCATGGCTGTTGGTAATATCGCTGTTATAGAAAGGAGCCGAGAAACGATCGAGGATACGGCTGAAAATATTTGTTTTTCCGCTTGTACGAATCATCTCGGCCATGTTAGCCGGAGAAACGAGCACGCGGTCAAGCTGGTTTACATAACCGTTGAGGCAGGCCTGGTCCTGTCCTATAACCTTGCTCGCATAGATGTGAGCATCGGTAGCAAGGCGTTCCGTTCCTGCAAACACCTGGAAGTCTTCGTCGGTAATGTTCGCTTCGCCCATTTGACCTGCTATAAAGTGAGTCATCATAGGCGTAGTGCCGTCGATAGCGAGGTAGAGCCCTCCTTTCTCCTGGGTGCGGAAACGTTTCCAGTAATCGATTTCGGGCTCCTCGGTATCTTCATTGAGATTTACGGGAATGCTTCCGCTCGACCACATGAAATAAGGAATCGAGTCGGTAGCCGCCGCCGAAGTGGCCTGACGCAGACACTGGTTCTTCGAAATCGTACCGCCGCTGCTTATGTTCGTCATCATTTCGAGCAGATACGCGTCGTTAAGCATTGACGAACTGAAAAGCAGTTTTTTCATCGCGAGCGTGAGGTCCTCATATTTCTTCACGCCCCAGACGTTGCTTTCATAGAACTTCGCGAACGCGTCATCGTCTGCAACGAACAACGTCTTACTTCCGGTACGGTCCAACATCTCCTGAAGATCCGAACCCGTACCCTCATCGATGTCCTGAATCATACGCACGGTATTCGTGTACTTCTTCTGTCCGACCAGATAATCGTAAATGCTCGGACCGAGCCAACTCGGCTTCTTGTCGGGCAAATCGTAATCATCGGAACAAGAGTACGTAAATCCGCACATAGACAGTATACACATGGCTACGAGCCACTTTCTACTTCTTTTGACTAAACGGTTTTTCATACACATTAAATTTATCCTTTTGTTTTTGTTTTGTATTTATTTTTACACCAAATCGCCTCGTGTCTGAAGACGCGGGCTTTTTATTAAATTTTTTCGCTCATTTTTCACCATAGGCAAGAATGGCTTTACTTATATTGCATTAAAGCAACATTATAAACTCTTAATTATTAATTCTTTTTATTTTTTTACCCACAATCGGGGATAGTAGGCTTTCAAAAGTACACGTTTTTTTACTATCTGCAAACTTTTCTTTCGTTTTTTTTCTTTTTTTCAAAGGATAATGGCAAATGCAGTTTCCATTCACCGTGTTTTCAACGCGAAATTTACTAATTTTTTATTAAAGTATCACATTATTTATCCCGTGTTATCATTTTTTTCATGGCATTTACACAAAGTTCGCCCCAAGCCCGACAACGAATTTAACATTTCCGGAAAAACCGGTGTTATCATCCGCCGTTCAGGAAAAAATCCCCCACCCGTTTTGCAAAAACACCTTTTTCTAAACGATCTGTTACGGCCGAGGCGAAACGGACTTTCAAAGATAAAACGAAATATTCAATACATAATTGCAAATGGTGTTTTTAACTTAAAAAATCCAAAGGCAATAAATCCAATGCAGCCCCACTCCAGGAAACCGCCTTTCAACAGACTCTGACCGCAGACGACGCGCGAAGAAACATTCCTCGCGCGCGCGTATATATAATAATGTGTATACACGGCTTTGAGAACCTCCGCACTATCGTGCCGGCACTCCACGGCAAAAAACAGGACTACCGTCATTGCGAAAAACAAAAGGGCAAAGCCGTCTTTAACGTTAAACGACGCGAAACATACATAAGCCAAAACGCCCCGCAAAAAACCGGAGAACAATAAATTCTTTCCGAAACGGCCTGGCGCGAAAAAAAATATTTTTTTTACACGGTAAAAAACTTCCCGCAGATAATTCAAAATACAAGGCACATAAT
>CAJKQZ010000039.1 GCA_905202115.1 uncultured Prevotellaceae bacterium
TATACACCTGCTGATTTTCAAGTGCTTGCCAGCTGACCGTTTTTGTCTGCAAAACTGTATTTTAACACTAACGACACAAAAAATGCGCCTTATTGCAGGCGCATTCGGAATATCTGCTTTTTTCAGCGGCCACCGCGAAAGCGGAATCTCAGAGCACGGTAGCCTTTATAATCTTCACATCGCTCACAGGACGGTCGTTCTTATCGGTCTTGGCCTTCTGAATTTTTTTCACGACATTCAGTCCTTCCACAACTTCCCCGAAAACCGTATACTGCGCGTCCAAATGGGGCGTACCTCCGTCAAGTTCGTAAGTATTCCGTATATCCTCGGGAATTTCTATCTCCCCGTCGGAATTTTCGAGCATTCGGGCGTTTTCCTCGGCCATTTTAGAAGCCGTAAAAGTCTTACCCCATACAATATAGAACTGCGAGCCGCTCGACCGGCGTTCCGGATTTACGTCATCTCCCTCGCGCGCAGCGGCAAGTGCGCCGCGCTTGTGAAAAAGCTCGGGATAATGAATCTCGGCCGGCAGAGTGTAATCCGGACCTCCCTCGCCGAGCAACTGTCCCTCGGAAGCGTTGCGCGAATCAGGGTCGCCGCCCTGAATCATAAAATCGCGTATCACGCGGTGAAACAGCAGACCGTCGTAAAATCCCTGCTTGGCAAGTTTTACGAAATTGTCGCGATGAACAGGTGTCTGGTCATACAGAGCAACGGTAATGTTACCTTCGGTTGTCTCGATAAGGACACGCGTACGTGTGTCCTTGCGTTTGTCGGCCGACGAGGAAATCATGACAAGCAAAGCCACTGCGACCGTCAGAATCCTTAATTTGTTCATTGTTCGGGAATTTCGTATTTTTAGGAGGCCGTCCGGCCCTGCGTTCCGTATTTCGTTTCAGGAAATGATGTGCGTACCTTTTTCTATGTCCATTTCCTCAGCCGAAGTTATCACCACACGGCTCACTCCGTGGGCCACAGCGGCAAGAGAGTTCTCTATCTTCGGTATCATTCCGCCGTTAACCACGCCTCGCTCCACCAAAGCAGCAAAATCGTCGCGGCGGATTACCGGAATCACGCTGTCATCGTCGTCGGCATTGCGGAGCACTCCGCGCTTTTCGAAACAGAACACTAAAGTAACGTCGAAAAGCGCTGCCATAGCCTTTGCCGTCTCACCGGCAATGGTATCGGCGTTGGTATTGAGCAAGGTGCCCTTTCCGTCGTGCGTGAGCGGAGCAAGAACAGGAGTAATGCCTGCGTTTATAAGAGAGGAAAGCCTCTCGGCGTCCACCTTGTCCACATCGCCAACAAAGCCGTAGTCTACCTTTCCCGCCGCGCGTCGGTGAGAAAGCATTATGCCGCAGTCGGCCCCTGTTGCACCAAGCGCGCAAACGCCGCCGGCATTGAGTTTGGCCACGATGTTCTTGTTCACGAGCCCGCCGTAGACCATTGTAACCACCTTGAGCATTTCGGAATCGGTTATGCGCCGGCCTTCCACCATTTCGGTCTTTATTCCGAGGCGTGCAGCCACATCTGTCGCAGTGCGACCCCCTCCGTGAACGAGAATCTTTTTTCCTTCTACAGAAATGAATTTACGAATGAAGTCATTGAGCGTAGATTCGTCTTCGACAATCTTTCCGCCCACCTTTATTACAGTAAGTTTCTCTTTCATTTTTCGTTGAACTCCAAATATGTATAACCGTATAGTCCGGAACGGTAATTATTAAGGAACTCTTCGCCCTCGGTACTCGTTATCCTGTTTTTCTCGACAGCGTGTTTCACCCACGATTCAAGGCGGCGTATAAGCTGCTTGGGGTCGTATTGCACATAACGCAGCACTTCGGCAACGGTTTCTCCCTCGATAACACGGTCTATGCTGTATCCATCGTCGGTAACGCTTATGTGAACGGCATTAGTATCGCCGAAAAGATTATGCATATTGCCAAGAATCTCCTGATATGCGCCTACAAGGAAAACTCCTATGTAATAATGCTCTCCGCGACGCAGATTGTGAAGCGGAATGTAGGAAGTCTGCTGCATATAATTGACATACTCCGTTATTTTTCCGTCACTGTCGCAGGTTATGTCCTGAAGAGTTACGCTGCGTTGGGGCTTTTCGTCAAGACGCTCTATAGGCATCACAGGGAAAAGCTGGTCGATTGCCCAGGAATCGGGAAGACTCTGAAACAAAGAGAAATTACAGAAATATTTATAGGCCAAAAGTTTGTCGAGCTTTCGAAGCTCTTCGGGAACATGCTTCTGGTTATGGACTATACCGTTTACTTCGCGGGTTATGCTCCAATAAAGGCTCTCTATCTGGGCACGCGTCTTCAAATCTACTATTCCGTGGCTGAAAAGATCGAGGGCTTCCTCACGAATCTGCTCTGCGTCGTGCCAGTCTTCGAGCATGGAACGGGCGGAAAGCTTATCCCATATCTCAGAAAGGTCTTTTACAAGCTGATGGTCTTCCGGAGAAGCCTCCCAGTTCTCGTCCATCTCCGGCTGAGTGGCGGTATCGGTGACTTCGAGTATAAGAACACTGTGATGAGCCGTCAACGAACGCCCGCCCTCGGTTATGATGTTGGGATGAGGTATGTTGTTCTTATTAGAAGCCTCTACGAATGTATAAACACAGTCGTTCACATATTCCTGAATCGAGTAGTTCACCGAACTTTCGCTGTTGCTCGACCGCGTGCCGTCATAATCTATTCCCAAACCGCCGCCGCAGTCTACGAACTCAATGTTGAATCCCATTGTATGCAACTGAACATAAAATTGCGAGGCTTCACGAAGCGCAGTCTGAATGCGGCGGATTTTTGTAATCTGACTTCCGATGTGAAAATGAATCAGACACAGGCAATCTTCCATACCTTTCTGCCGCAGAATCTGAATAGCCTCCAGCAACTCGCTCGAATTAAGCCCGAATTTGCTTGCATCGCCTCCGCTTTCGGCCCATTTCCCCGTTCCCGAGGAGGCGAGCTTTATTCTAATGCCTATAATCGGACGCACTCCGAGCTTTTTTGCCGCAGAAAAGATAAGTTCGAGTTCGTGAAGCTTCTCTACAACAAGGAAAACCCTTTTTCCCATTTTCTGCGCCAGAAGAGCAAGTTCTATGAAACTCTGATCCTTGTGCCCGTTGCAGATAACGATACTGTCAGAGTCCATATTCGTTGCAAGAACGGCGTGAAGCTCAGGTTTCGAGCCTGCCTCGAGCCCGAGATTGTAGCGTTTTCCGTGGCTGATGATTTCTTCAACGACGGGACGCATTTGATTTACCTTTATGGGATATATAATAAAATGTTCTGCATTGAAGTTATATTCTTTCGCCGCTTTCTGAAAACAAGTAGCGGTTTTCTCTATGCGATTGTCAAGAATATCGGGAAAACGCAGCAACACCGGAGAAGAAATGTTTCGGGTCTCGAGCTCGTTCATCAGCTCTTTCAAATCTATCTGCAAGCCGTCTTTTCTCGGAGTTACATAAACATGTCCTTTCTCGTTTATGTTGAAGTAGCTAACGCCCCAGCCGTTAATATTGTACAGTTCGGCGGAATCTTCAATGCGCCATTTTCTCATTTTTGCCTTTGGGTGATATTGAGTTTGGTGATTATTTGTTCTGCAATGTTGTTTATTTTGTCAAAATCGTTGAGAGGACTGATCTCCTGTATGTATTTTGCCTTCATGTAACAGGGTTCACGGTCTGAAAGCTGCTTTCGCACGTAGCGGTTCAGCTCTTCAACGGTCTTTCCTTCTAGCAGAGGCCGTTTTCCTCGGCTTATGCTAAGATGTTCCAGGATTGTATCAGCTGTGGCACGCAGGTAGACGGTAGTAGAACAGGTATTCATGTAATCAATGTTGTCGAAAAAGCAGGGAGTTCCCCCGCCGCAGGCAACGACTACGTTTTCAAACTCCACTACCTCGTGCAACATACGCCGTTCAAGGTCGCGGAACTTATCTTCTCCGTCGCGTGCAAAAATCTCAGAGACTTTTGAGTGGAAGCGTTCCTCTATATACCAGTCAAGGTCGTAGAAAGTACATCCCAGACGCTGCGCCAGAGCCTTTCCTATCGTGGTTTTTCCCACGCACATGTAACCTATCAGGGCTATGCTTCTCATTTTTCCGTTTTCAGGCTTTTTTGCGACTGCGTGCTTTGGGAACCTTTTTCGGCTTTTCGTTCTCGGCCTTTATTATTTCCATGCAATCATCAAACGACAGGTCTGCCGCCGAATCCTTCTTATCT
The DNA here is from genome assembly GCA_905202115.1 of uncultured Prevotellaceae bacterium. Classification (GTDB taxonomy): domain Bacteria; phylum Bacteroidota; class Bacteroidia; order Bacteroidales; family Bacteroidaceae; genus UBA6398. Next base: position 4,235 of record CAJKQZ010000039.1, read on the forward strand.
TTCGGCAGACGGTAGTTCTTCTTTTTATAGGAAATATAGGCTCCGTAAGGGCCGTTGAGTATTTCGAGGTCCTTGTCTTCCTCAAAACTTTTTATAAAGCGTTTTGCCTCGGCTTCGCGTTTTTCAAGAATAAGCTCTATGGCTTCTTCGAGCGTTATTTTCAGCGGATCCTCATTTTTGGGCAGCGAGACGTATTTTCCGTCGTGCTTTACGTAAGGTCCGAAACGCCCTGCTCCTATCGAGACTTCTTTTTCTTCGAACTGTCCTAAGTTACGCGGCAGTTTGAAAAGCTCCAGAGCTTCCTCGAGAGTGATAGTTTCGGTGCTCTGTCCCTTTTTCATTGTGGCAAATACCGGTTTTTCCTCGTCGTCCGCCTGACCAATCTGCACCATAGGGCCGTATCTTCCTATCTTTACAAACACCGGCCGGCCAGACTTCGGATCTGTTCCCAACTGCCGTTCGCCCACTTTGTGGCCGCTCTTGTCGGCGAGAGTTTTCTCCACCTGCGGTTCGAAGTTCTCATAAAACTCATGCATGAGTCCGGTCCATTCCTTTTTACCTTCGGCCACTTCGTCAAACTGTTTCTCAACGCCGGCGGTAAAGTTGTAGTCCATGATTTCCGCAAAGTTTTCTTTCAGAAAATCCGTAACCACAATGCCTACGTCGGTGGGAATAAGTTTGTTTCTTTCGGCTCCGGCCATTTCGGTCTTCGAGGTTTCGGATATGACGCCGTTTTTCAGAACGAGCACGTCAAACTTGCGCTCGGTTCCCTCTTTATCGCCGCGCGTCACATACTGACGCTGCTGTATGGTACTTATAATCGGTGCGTATGTAGAAGGACGCCCAATGCCGAGTTCCTCCATTTTGTGAACCAGTCCGGCTTCATTATAGCGCGAAGGCGATTGTGTGAAGCGCTGTGTGGCCGTTATTTCATCTGCCTGCGGATGTTCGCCTTTGCTCATTGAGGGCAGTGTACGGTTGTCTCCGTTGGTTTCTTCCGCTTCGCGCCACTCGCGATAAACGCGTAGGAATCCGTCGAATTTCACAACCTCTCCCGAAGCCACAAAGCGCTCGTCGCGTCCGTGCATTGCTATTTCTACCGAAGTTTTCTCTATTTCGGCGTCACTCATCTGGCAGGCAAGCGTACGCTGCCATATAAGTTTGTAAAGCCGTTGCGCCTGCGATGTGCCGTCTATCTCGTCGTTTGCCATGTCGGTGGGACGTATTGCCTCGTGGGCCTCTTGCGCGCCTTTCGAATGGGTTACATATTTCCGCGGCTTCGAATATTCCCCGCCCAGCGTATCGTTTATCACATCCTTGCAGGCGTTTATGCAAAGCGATGACAGGTTTACAGAGTCGGTACGCATATATGTTATGAGTCCCGATTCGTAAAGTTGCTGCGCCAGGCTCATTGTAAGCGACACGGGGAAACCGAATTTACGCGCGGCCTCCTGTTGCAGCGTCGATGTGGTGAACGGCGGTGCGGGCATACGCTTCTGCGGATGAACCGTCACGTCCGAAATCACGAAATCGCTGCTTTTGCAAGCCTCGAGAAACTCGCGTGCTTCACCAGCCGTAGGAAAACGGCGGTTAAGTTCCGCACGGAAAGGGCTGCCGCCGACATTGAAATCGGCAACTACACGATACATCGATTCGCTTTTGAATTTCTGAATCTCACGCTCGCGTTCCACGATAAGCCTTACGGCCACGCTCTGCACGCGCCCCGCCGAGAGCGAAGGCTTAACCTTGCGCCACAGCACGGGCGAGAGTTTGAAACCCACAAGGCGGTCAAGAACGCGGCGCGCCTGCTGGGCGTCAACAAGGTTTATGTCGATTGCACGCGGGTTCTTTATGGCATTGAGTATTGCCGGTTTGGTAATTTCATGGAATACTATCCGGCGCGCGTCGTCTATCGGAAGCCCGAGCACTTCTGCGAGGTGCCACGAAATAGCTTCTCCTTCGCGGTCTTCATCGGAAGCCAGCCACACTTTATCGGCCGTCGAAGCAGCCGTTTTCAGCTCTTTCACTATCTGAGCCTTGTCTTTCGGAATCTCATACTGGGGCTTGAACGTATCAAGGTCTATTCCGAAGTTCTTCTTCTTGAGGTCGCGGATGTGTCCGTACGACGACATTACCTTGTAGTCATCTCCGAGATAACGTTGAATGGTTTTGGCTTTTGCCGGTGATTCGACGATAACGAGATTTTTCTGCATTACAGTTGTTTGCTTTTATGTTCGGGGTGCAAAAGTAGACAAAATTATCCGATGCCGCCTTCTTTACATTTTTTTTAATCCGAATTTAACTCATTATTATAATGTGTCACTAAGAAAGTTGGCCGTATCCGGCCGCGATAATGCCTTTTTCCAGCAGCATAGCCACAGCCTTGCTTATCGACTTCAGTCCGAAACGTTCGGCGCACAGTTCGCAGTGCGGAATCCACAGCAGCGAGGCCGCGTCGTCGCCGGCGCACAGGTTTTCCTCATCTTTCAGTCGGCATAGAAAAATATTATCGGTAGTGGGTACCACAACTCCCGAAAACACATATTCATTGGGCAGCGAGAAAAGATATTTCATGCTCTCCGGTTCGCAGCCCGTTTCCTCGTAAATCTCGCGCGCGAGCCCTTCCTCCAGGCTCTCGCCGGGGTTCACGAATCCTCCGGGCAGGTCGAGCGTGCCACGCGCAGGCTCCTCGGCCCGTACAGCGGCCAGAAGCTCGCCGCGACCATTCACTATCACCGCCGCAACCGCAGCGCTTGAATTGAGATAGTACACAAAACCGCAATCGCCACAACGCTTTGAACGCTCATCGTTGGCTTTGAAATTGTGCGAGCCGCATTTGGGACAATAGGCAAACGCCCTGAGCATATCTTTTCCGTTCATTCTGTTAAAAAAACATTCTGCGGCACAAAGTTAAAAATACTTGCTTAAAAAACGGCCATTCCGCACAAAAAGCCCCGAAAGACGAACACTTTACGGGGCCAAAAGGGAATAAACGGACAAAACGTCTCTGTAAAAGCCCTTTTTTACGCCGGAATACCTCCGGACTGCTCCATGCAAAATCCGCAGTGCTTTACCGCAGGAGTTTGCAGACAAAAACGGTCACCCAGCAAGTAGTTGAAAATCAGCAGGTGTATATATAGCAAAAAATATGTCTGAGATATTTTGAATTATCTCAGACATATTTTCGATTATCTCCCTTGTATTTTCAATTTCCTGCGGGAACTTTTTTACCGCGAAAAAAAATATTTTTTTCACGCGAAGCAAATTTTATATAGAACCGCTTCCCTACCGGTTTTCTGCCGGACAATTCCGCACCACTGGCTGCAGTACCGGCCGCAACGCCGCTTTTAACACAACACAAAGCCGCAACATCCATTTCATAACGCCGCGCACCTTATTTTTGTCCTGTAAAACACAACACACAGCAAATAAATGTTATCTTTACCGCAGAAAAACCAATACGACATCCAATAATTTTCACATAACAACCCAACCATGAAAAAAAATCTCATAAGCAAAATGTTCTTACGCGGAATCATCACATCATTCGCACTTACAGTGGGAATGTGCATGCCTTCGGGACTGTCGGCACAGAAACTCGTTAAGGTGGAACTGCCCGCCGGAGGCCCCGAAACGCCGGAAAACCGCCTCATCAAGCTACGCGACGCAATGGAATCGGCCCAAACCACCGGCGAACGGGCATACATACTCAGCGAAACGGGCAAGACCGGCACTTTCATAGGCATGATGTACGCAGGAAACTACCTCGACGACAAGGAACTGGGCAAGATCGCCGCGCAGGCCGTAACCGAAATAGCCTTGCAACATCCCGAATACGACGGCACGAACACCCGCGCCCTGCTGCGCTCATGCGAGCCTCTCGTTAGCGGAAAGCAGCGCAAGGCCATACGCGAATTCCTTGCAAAACCCGCCGGAAGCCCCGGATTTGTCAGCGCATTCAACGGCAAAGACCTGACCGGCTGGAAAGGCCTCGTGGAAAACCCCATAACCCGTGCTAAAATGTCGCCCGACGAACTGCTGCGCAAACAAGTAGTGGCCGACGAGGCAATGAAAAAGGACTGGGTGGTCGAGAACGGGCTTATCTGCTACGTGGGCAACGGCTTCGACAATCTTTGCACCAAGAAAAAATACGGCGACTTCGAAATGTATGTCGACTGGCAGCTCGACCCGACGGGCAAAGAACCCGATGCAGGAATATACCTGCGCGGCACACCGCAAGTTCAGATTTGGGACACAGCCCGAGTGAACGTCGGCGCACAGGTAGGCAGCGGCGGACTATACAACAACCAGAAAAACCGCAGCACTCCCACATCGGTGGCCGACAACAAAACCGGAATGTGGAACAGTTTCTACATCAAGATGACAGGCGACAAGGTTACCGTAGTGCTCAACGGAGTGAAAGTGGTGGACAACGTGGTTCTCGAAAACTACTGGGACCGCAACCAGCCTATTTTCCCCGTGGAACAGATTGAACTCCAGGCACACGGCAGCAAAGTGTACTACCGCGACATTTACATAAAGGGCACACCGGTAGACTAAAACCGGAACGCCCGCACCGCGGCACGGAAAACATACAAACATAGGCAGACACGCGACACAACGGCAGACAAAGTGGCCGACAATTGCGTGCCTGCCTCATTTTTTAACTGTTTTAAACCTTATTTCATTCAAACACACATAAATAAGTGCCCGTTCTTCGCCGTTAATCACTAACTTTGCCCGTGACGGAACGTTCCGCCGAAAAACATGTTTAACAAAAAACTATTCAGTCATGGCAAAAATAGCTTTGATGGGCAATGCGATGAACACCTGCGGTTCCCTTCCCGCAACAGGTGCGGCTGCCCCCGATTTCGAAGGCGTTAAAGGCGACCTTTCTTCCGTAAAACTCAGCGACCTGCTCGGACGAAAAGTAATACTCAACATATTTCCGAGCCTGGATACCGCTACCTGCGCCGCGTCGGTAAGACGTTTCAACTCCGAAGCCTCGAAACTCGAAAACACTGTGGTTCTCTGCCTGTCGCAGGACCTTCCTTTCGCACAGTCGCGCTTCTGCACGGTAGAGGGACTTGAAAACGTTATTGCAGTGTCGCTCTTCCGCGAACCAGGGTTCGGCAAAAGCTACGGCACTCTCATCACCGACGGCCCCCTTCGCGGATTGCAGGCACGCGCCGTGGTGGTGGTCGACGAGAACGGTAAGATAACCCACACGCAATTGGTTGAAAAGGTGGAAAACGAGCCCGACTATGCGGCCGCATTGAACGCATTGAAATAAAAACGCCGTTGCGGCAGAGCCGTAACAAACAAAAAATCTGACGTAAAGTCTTACAGTAGGCTTTCCGTCAGATTTTTTCATAACAGCGGCACCGACTTCAGAAAAATTCCCGCTTTAAAGAAGAATCGCTGCTTTCCGTAAAATCCGCGCTGCCTTGCCATAAGAGTTTGCAGACAAAAACGGTCAGCGGCCAAGCAATTGAAAATCAGCACGTGTATATATAGCAAAAAATATGTCTGAGATATTTTGAATTATCTCAGACATATTTTCGATTATCTCCCTTGTATTTTCAATTTACTGCGGGAACTTTTTTAGCCCTGCAAAAAAATTTTTCTTTTCGAGAAAATATTTTTTGCAGAAATCCCCACTTGCCCTGTTTTTCACAGGGCCTGTTTCGATTTACACCAGCATAACGCTGATTATGTCAGGCAAGTTCTTCCTTATGTCGTTATCACCACTTGTCTTCGGGCTCAACTCCGTTGTAAACGCTCTTGGGAACCCACTCTATGAAGTCGGGACCGAAATTAGCATTGCGGTTGAGCAGCGATTTCATACGCATGTAATAAGTTACTCCAGGCTTACAGTTGGCCGTAGTGATGATGTTGCGCAGTTTCGCGCCGCTCGGGCCGCTGTTGCGCCCGCCTTCGAGCACATTGGTGGAGTTATAGCCGAAACTGTCGGGACATTTCATATATCCGTGGTTGCGCATGCTCTTGTCTATTTCGTGGTTCAGCTGCGGGTCGTCGGTGTCTCTCACCCAACCTATCACAGCATTGTCGGGGTCGCGGCGGGCATCGACGGGAAGCCCTACGGCGGCGAGGTTGTTGGGGTCGGAACCGAAATAGAACTGCACCATACCGCGGCCGGAGTCGTTGCAATATCCCATGCGGAGCTCGTAAGTACCTTCATAGGGAACGGGAGGCAACTGCCAGGTCACATCGTAATATCCCTCGAGCACAATATCATCGGCCTCGTAATTGAGGTAATTTATATTATATGTACACATCGACAGGAAAAGCGTCTGATCGGTAAACCTCACCTTGCGCAGATAACCCTGCGGAATGTAGAAGAATCTCTGCATCGGAAGGAAACGCAAACCGTTTGTCTGTATCTCAGGCTGCATTGACTGGGTGTCCCAGCGCATACGTTCGTTGAGCACTTTGCCAGGCACGTCCTCGTCGTAAACGAGAATATCATCTATCATATGATAGAACCCGTTGAGTGCCTGTGTCTCTCTCGTGCCGTTGCTGCTTTGTATCTGTATTCCAGGGCGCGGCACTTCGAGTTCATCGTAATTGAGATCATCATACTTGCTTACGTATCGGTTTATGCGGTATCCGTCGGTCTGTTTTCCGTAAGTGAGCTTTATGATACGGTGGTCTTTGCCCATAGATTCGTAATACTGGAATTTGTCTATGCCCACCTGCGACGGATTATTGTAAGAATAGCCCACTTGCGCATAAGTGATGACGAGGTTATTGTAAGCCACCGACTGGTCTGTAAGATGATAGGCCACGAACTGGTTTACCGCGTTGTCGAGACTGGTAAGATCTTCCGACTTGGCCTCGGGATAGTATCCGCGGCACACTTCCTTGATACGCGGAATGACTTCGTCCCAGTTAGTGACTATGCCGTCGCGGATGTCGAGGCTTATGCCCCAGCGCGCTTCGAGCAGACTGTCGGGCTCTACGAAAGCGGTGTACCCCCAGTTGTGGTGTTCGGGTTCATAAAGCAGTTCCGAATAATATATATGCTTGAAACCCTGTTCGTGTTCCTGTTCTTCGTATTCATCGTCGCGATATTTCTGCATGCTGTCGGCCCAGCTGGTTATTTCGAGCAGTTTGTAGAAAATGCGCGTGTTGTCCTGCAGACTTAAAAGGCCCGGCAGCGACGAAGTTGCGGGCATTACCACATGATCCACCACGTGTATTACGCCGTTTGCCACTTCCATATCGGCAAGCATTATGCGCGAGAACGTGTTTACCACTGTCTGCACACGCCCTGTGTCGTTGGCGGCAAAGGCTATGACAACATAGCGGTCGGCCATAGTCTTGAGCTGAAGCACTCCTTCCTGGAAATCGGTGGACTTGTAGGCTTCGGTGTCGCCGTTGTCGATAACGCTGTTGAAAACTATCACCTGGGCCATTGAGTCGCTAACTGCGTTCACGTCATAGTCCTTTTGATCGTAAAGAGAATCGATAAAGCTCTGCACCGCGTCGTTGGTGGGCACGAAAACGGTGTAATTGCCGCGCGCCTCGAGCATGTGATCCATAGTAGAGCCTCTTTTCCCGGACTTTGCCTTTGTGAGCAGCACGAGATACTTGCTGAGTTCGGGCTGCGACCTGATATAGTCGGTGGCCTGCTCGCCGTCGAACACATAAAGGTTTGACTCGTCCACATCGTCGGAGCACGAAACGCCGAACAACGACATTGCGCCGCACAGCAGCAACGCCAGAACGGCATAAATACTTTTGTGAATATTATTTACTTTCATTTTTTTAATATTATTTCTTTATTCGCGTGTTTCTTTTTCGAAAAAATCGATTTTTTTTCACTTCTTTACCAAATTCGAGCGCAAGTTACAAAAAAATATACATAGTATTTACCCCCCCCCGCGTTAAAAAAGCGAAAATTTTATTATTTACTAAAAATATATTCTTATAATCAATCATATTGCTCATAGAAAAATCCCGACAACCGGTTAGAGGTCAAGAAAAACCGCCTGCCGTAAAATAAGCGGTATCTTGCCAAAGAAGTTTGCAGACAAAAACGGTCAGCGGCCAAGCACTTGAAAATCAGCAGGTGTATATGTAGCAAAAAATATGTCTGAGATATTTTAAATTATCTCAGACATATTTTCGATTATCTCCTATGTATTTTCAATTTCCTGCGGGAAGTTTTTTACAGTGCAAGAAAAAATATTTTTTTCACAAGAGGAATTTTTCATATAAACCCTTTCTCCGCCATTTTTCCGCCCAACCTGCACAAAAGGGTCTGCAACCGGTTGTATCCGGTTTAAACAATCTGGAATTTATCACGAACATATTCCTTTAGCACACAGGAAAAGCGGCACAAAAATCTCCGCACCACATTCCGGCGATACAAAACAGGCTCCGGCACGGAAATCCAAAAATTCCGTGCCGGAGCCTCTATATAATTATTGTGTACTTACAGCTGTTTCAACGGCCTGCCTCGACGGACTTCCGGCGGCGCAGGGATATCACAACCGCCACAATCAGCGCCACGAACATCACCGCAAGCGCCGCATAGGCTACAGCCTCGGTTGTTCGGAGCGTAACGGGGTCGAAAGTAAGAACAAGCGTGTGTTTGCCGGCGGGAACCTTCACTGCGCGCAACACGTAATCTGCGCGCGCTATCGGCGTTTCCGCTCCGTCTATCTCGGCTTTCCACCCGGGGTAATAGACTTCGGAAAGCACTACCACACCGTCGTTTTTGGCCGATACCTCATAAGTCAGCTTGTTGGGCTCGTAAGCCGTAAGGCGTATGACGTCGGCCGTGTCGCACTGCAGTTCGGTAACACTCCCGAGCGCGGCGGCAAAGTCCTTGCCCACAACAGCTTCGCGGCGGCGGTCTATCGACTTGAGCGTCGACATCTCCTCGGCGGCGCTGGCGGCATACGTTATCTTACCCACGAACCAGGCATTGCCGTATGCGTTGGGATTGGCAAGCGGAATGCGGCCGCCCTGCTGCCCTGGCAATATGAAATACTTGGTGTTGAGCATATTTATAGTGGGGCACACGCTGTCGGCCGAGAACGCCGTGGAATTTTCGGCAAGCGCTGCCGGCAAAGCCTTGCGGACAGCATTCATTTCAGGCGAGATGCAGTTTGTTATGAGGTCCTGATAGCGCCCGAGCTTAGCGGCATGATAGCCTCCAACGCTCTTGTGCCAGTAGGAAGTCTCGTTCTCGTTGAATGTGTCGGAAGCGAAGTTGAGCACGCGGTAGTCGGGCGACTTGTCCTGCAAAATAACCCTGTCGGCCTCGCTCATCGTAAACGGCTGCTCGCTATTGTAAGATTCTACGAACATCGTGTCGTTAAGATAGCGGCGGTTCACCGTCCACATATCGGCAAGACACAGCACAATAAGCGCCACGGCCGCATAAACGGGGCGCACCTTGCCGCTTCTATATATAAAAAGGAGTGCAAAGCCTATCACCACCACCCAGAAGCTTCGCCAGGCGTCGGCCGAAAGTATATCGTGGCGTATTGCGGAAATGTCGGAGGCGTAAGTGTTCACCATCATCGGGTCGAGCACCGAGCGCATGTCCTGCAAAATAAGATGTTCGTTTGCCGTAAGGCAATCGCCGAAAAAAGTTCCGGGGACTATGGCGAAAAGCAGGCACACGCCCGCCGTCGCGCCTGAAACGACGAAGAAAAGTTTCTGCCGGCGGCGCAGGATTTCGGGCTCCTCTATTATTTTGGCCAGACACAAAACCGCAAGAAGAGGTATCGAGAACTCGGCCACCACAAGCGCCGACGAAACCGCGCGGAACTTGTTGTACATAGGAAAGTTGTCGATCATCCAGTCAGTGAAGGCGGGGAAATTGTGTCCCCACGAAAGCAGTACGGAAAGCACCGTAACCGCCAGCAGGCTCCACTTGAGCGGCCCTTTCACAAAGAAAAGCGAAAGAATGAAAAGCAAACATACGAAAGCTCCTACATAAACCGGCCCCGACGTGCCGGGCTGCTCGCCCCAGTACTGCGAAAGTCCCGGAGTGGCAGAGCCGAGCTGGCCGTAAAGCTGCTGGAACGTCTGCATATACGACGAATACCGCGGATTCTTCTGAGCTTGCTCGTTCTGGGGCAACGCGCCGCTCGCGCCGCCCTTGACATTGGGCACGAGAAGCGACCACGTCTCGCCTATGCCGTAGCTCCACTGCGTGATATACTCGTGCGAAAGCCCCGACGAGGAGGCCCTTTTCCCGTTGTCGGAATCCGGCTGAGACAACTCGCTCGAGCCGCGCATTGTGTGCTTGCTGTAATCGTAAGTGTGGTAAAGATTGGAAGCGTTCACCGCTATACCTATCAAACCGGCCGCGACAAACACGCCAACTCCCTTGAAAAAGCGGGCAAGCTGCCTTTCCTTTATCGCCGCAACGAGGAAGCCCACCGACATAAGCGCTATGACGAACAAGAAGTAGTAAGTCATCTGCAAATGGTTGGAGAGAATCTGCCACGCCACGAAGAACGCCGACAAAACTCCGCCCCAAAGATATTTTCCGCGGTAGCAGAACACCATTCCCGCCAACGTGGGCGGAATGAAAGCGAGCGTAAGGAGTTTCCAGATGTGGCCCGCGCCGATTATGATGAAGAAATACGACGAGAAAGCCCACGCCACCGCACCGAACACCGACACGGCGGGGCGCACCTTCAATGCGCGCAAAAGTATGTAGAATCCCAGCAGAAGTATGAACACATACATCACGCAGCCGGTCATACCTAATTCATACACTCTCTCGGCAGCCGAGAGCAGATTGCGCGATTCGTAGCTCGGAGCTATCTGATAAGTAGGCATTCCGCCGAACAGAGCGTTTGTCCAGCGCGTTTCTTCGCCCGTGCGCTGGAGATATTCCATACGTTCGTGCGAAACGCCTATTCCCGCCGTAGTGTCGTGACCGGTAAGTACGAGTCCCTGCGTTACGGGAGTGAAAAAATAAACCAGTCCGAGCAGAATGAACAGCACCACTGCCAATGCGTCGGGCACGAGACGTTTCAAACGCGCGGCGAGCGGCTTTTTGCCGCCGCCGGAAAGATTTCCGTTGTTCGGTTGTTTTTCCATTTTGTTTTTATTGCCGTTATAGCGAAAAACCGGCAGCGGCAGAAAAAATCCGCCTGCTCCGGTTTTGCAAGGTTATCCATTAATATCTGTAGTGATCGGCTTTGTAGGGCCCTTCAACGGGGATTCCGAGGTAATCGGCCTGGGCTTTCGAGAGCTTGCTCAGGTGAGCGCCAACGCTTGCAAGGTGCAAACGGGCCACTTCTTCGTCTAAATATTTGGGAAGACGGTAAACGTCGATGTCGTAGCGCTTGTTGAAAAGTTCTATCTGCGCAAGCGTCTGGTTTGTGAACGAATTGCTCATCACGAAGCTGGGATGTCCGGTTGCACAGCCGAGATTTACAAGACGCCCGTCGGCGAGGAGAGTAATCCTGTGCCCGTCGGGGAAGATATAGCTGTCAACCTGCGGCTTTATGTTCTCGCATTTAACGCCAGGGAGCTTTTTGAGCGCCTCCACCTGTATTTCGCTGTCAAAATGACCTATGTTGCAAACTATGGCCTCGTCGGGCATGACCTTCATGTGGTCGGTAGTGATTACGTCGATGTTTCCCGTAGTCGTCACAAAGATGTTTCCCTGCGGCGCAGCCTCTTCCATAGTAACCACCTCGAAGCCTTCCATTGCCGCCTGCAGGGCGCAGATCGGGTCGATTTCGGTAACGAGCACGCGCGCGCCGTAAGAACGCAGGCTCTGGGCGCAGCCTTTGCCCACTTCGCCGTAGCCGGCAACGACAGCCACTTTTCCGGCAATCATCACATCGGTTGCGCGTTTTATTCCGTCGGCCAGCGACTCGCGGCAGCCGTACAGATTGTCGAACTTGCTCTTTGTAACGCTGTCGTTCACGTTGAACGCAGGGAAGAGCAGTTCTCCTTTTTCCTTCATCTGATAAAGGCGGTGCACTCCCGTCGTGGTTTCCTCGCTCACGCCGCGAATTTCCTTTGCCGTATGTTTCCAGAATTTCGGTTCGGCCTCGAGCACGCGCCCGAGTATTTTCTTGAGTTCCTCCTCGTCGCCGCTGCCGCTGGGAGTGTCGAGCACAGAGGCGTCCTTCTCGGCCTTTACTCCGAGGTGTATCATAAGAGTGGCGTCGCCGCCGTCGTCGACAATCATGTTAGGCTTCTTTCCGCCGGGGAAATTCATTGCCTGCAAGGCGCACCACCAATAATCGGCAAGGCTCTCGCCTTTCCATGCGAACACCGCCACGCCGAGGTCGGCAATAGCCGCCGCCGCATGATCCTGCGTGCTGTAAATATTGCACGAAGCCCATCTCACCTCCGCGCCCAGCGCCACAAGCGTCTTTATAAGAACAGCCGTCTGTATGGTCATGTGCAGCGAACCCATGATTCGCGCGCCTTTCAAAGGCTTGAGCGTTTCATATTTCTTGCGCAAAGCCATAAGCCCCGGCATTTCGTGCTCGGCAACGCGTATTTCCTTGTGCCCGAACTCGGCAAGGCTTATATCAGCCACCTTGTAGGGTAATGTTGTAAACAAAGCTTCTTCCATAATGAGAAAATAGGATTGTATAATATAATAATGTGTGTATTCTGTTTCTGACGTGTGCAAAGATAGCAAAAGGCCTTTGCCGAGCAAAACACACACGATGTTTTTTATGTTATGCTCCGGAAACTCTCCTCCGCCCGCTCCGCTCACACAAGTGCCGGGCCAACCTGCCTCACGGCCACTGCAGAAAAACAGACGCGAAAGATTTTATATAAAAACAATCTCTCACGAAAAAAAATATTTTTTTACTGTGTAAAAAAACTTCCCGCAGATAATTCAAAATACAAGGGAGATAATCGAAAATATGTCT
>CAJKQZ010000040.1 GCA_905202115.1 uncultured Prevotellaceae bacterium
ATATTTTAAATTATCTCAGACATATTTCGAATTATCTCCCTTGTATTTTCAATTTACTGCGGGAACTTTTTTACCACATGAAAAAAATATTTTTTTCGTGCGGAAAGATTTTTTTCACTTCCAAAACGGAAAGTCCTGTTTACGGGGCGGCCGCCAGCGAAGCCGCGAGCCACGGCAACATCCGCGATTATATCTTCAGCTTAATCCTCACCTTCGACATCAAACCGGCAAGCAGCACTATTACGAGCGAGAACACCGCCGACTTGAGCAAACCCGGCGCACCCGCATAGAGCCTGTCGGGAAAATACAGTCCGAGAAGCTGCTGTACGGAATACCACAGATAAGGCAACATGTAGCATGTGAGCGTTGCCGTGCCGGCCGGTTTTATTATATTGAACCACCAGCCTTTTCCTTTTATGTCGACAAGCCAGTATAACAACCCGAACAGAGGAAAGAATACTGCCAGACAGAAGAAAAGCCATGTAGGCGTGGCCTGGATTTTCGAAATTATCCAGTATCCGTGCGTCACCAACGCAAGAGCCAGCATTACCGCCCCCAGCACGCAAAGTATGATGACGAACCTGCGGCACTGCCCCGCGAAAGCGTATTTGCGCAGCAACATCGCGGCAAACACGCCCGACATGCCGAAAGCATGCAGCGTCCAGTCGCTCGCCATGAACGGCAGGAATATCACGCGGCTTCCGTACTCGTAAGGAATGAGCCAGGAATGGTTGCCTACAGCCAGCAACACCACCGCAACCCACACAACGGCGTTGGCACAGAAATTCTCGCGCGTAAAGAGATAAACCGTCGCGCACACGGCGTACGTAAATCCTATCAGTCCGAGTATTCCCCACCAGCCGCGTTCGAAAGGACGGCCGTGAACATCGCAGTAAACCACGAGAAAAGCGAGCAGCAACACGCCGGCCACCTTCATGGCCGCAAAAACATACTTTCCCGCACCAGCGGCTTTGGGATAAACGCCCCACACAAGGAAAAAACCCGCGACCATAAGAATGTTGAACCATTGGTACGACAGCCCGCCCTCGATGTCGCGGGCATTAAGCGTGAAAAGTCCCATTGCCACGAGCGCAACGGTTCTTCCGGCGATATGTTTTATCACATCTGTCGTGGAATCACCTTTTTCGTAACGTCTTTTTATGGCAAACGGCACACTCAGCCCCACGCAGAACAGGAAAGCCGGAAAAATCGTATCGGAAAATCCAAGCATATCCTCACTGTACTCGGCGTGCCGCAGCCAGTGAGGAATATCTCTCAGCCCTGGAATATCGTTTACAAAAAGCATTAGAAACATTGTCAGCGCGCGGAACACATCGATTGTCGCAATGCGCCTGTTTTCGCGTCCGGCCTCCGGAAGATTACTACATTCAGTCATTTTTTATTGTTTTTACGTTGTTTATCCTTATCGGCAACGCCTGAAACATGCACAGCGGAAAGTTTAAAAAAACATTTCAAACAGCAGACGGCAAGACAGGCCCCGAAAGACGCCGGCAAAATTAATAAAAATTTGTAAATTAAAAGAAATTCTCCCCTTTCTATTTTTCCAAGACACAAAAGACTTTCCAAGCTCCCGCTTGTAAAAAAATTATCTCAGAGATAATTTGAAATATGTCAGACATAATTTAAAATATCTCAGAGATATTTTTCAAGCCCCTAAAAGCCGGCGACAAAGAAAGCTGGGGAAAGCTCCGTAATTGTTAAACAATTTTAAAAATGGGGGGGGTAATAACAAAAGGCATTAATGTTCAGAAATATCCTTATATATTTGAGGATAATTTCAGTGGCGCAGTCAGAACGTTCCGATGATGAAACATTTTCTTAATCGTTTCTTAAAGACAATAATATCCCCTGATATATAATTTTGCCGTTACGACACGAACCTTTGCCGTTTGCGGCAGTTCTCGTATAAAAACTAATACTTAATGAGAATTATAAATGTTCAATCATAAAAAAACAATGCAAATGAAAAAAGTTACATTTCTTCTTGCAATCTTCGCACTGGCTGCGAGCACATCGCTAAAGGCGATCGAGCTGCCCGAAGTAAGCAAGGACGGTAAGGTGAAGTGGTACTTCCTGCAGACTCTGGCAACAGACGACAGGGTAGACCGTGTTTTCACCGTAGAAGGAGACTGGCTTTTCGGCAGATACAAAGCCGATTATTCAGACTACGAAACTCTGTCGAAACAACTCTGGTGTTTCGAACAGGTAGACGGCGAATGGTACACCGTTATCAACCGTTACGACGGGCGTAAGCTCGACATTATGAACAACCCCAATCTCTACAACTGGGAGAGCTGCGGTGTTACCGACAATCCCCGCGCTCTGTTCAAATTCCGCGACGTAAACGGAGAACTCGGCCTCGAATCGAGCGTCGGAGCACCTTCCGACGGAATCAATATGTTCCGTTTCCCTACGCTTGCAACAGACGGAAACTTCTGCGTATGGGTGATAAGGGAATCGTTTGCCACCGCACCCGAATGCTCATTCCGCCTGATAGAATACAACGACACATACGCTATTGACGAAGAAGGAAAAATCGGCTGGTTCAACATCAAAAGCGCAAGAGAAGGCAACGACGGCGAAGTTATCGTAGACAACACCTCGGTAGTGGACGCAAAATACAAGTTCACCGTAGAGAAAAAGGAGACTACCGACTACAACGCACAGTGGCGTCTTGACGAAAGCCAGTCCGGCAAAACCGTTCTCATAAACCGCGCTACCGGCAACAGCATATCCACCAGTCTCACGGCCGACGGACGCTACAACTTTCCCGAAGCCGGCGGAAAGGACGCAGAAGCAACCGCATGGAACCTGCTCCCCGTAAGCGAGACGCAATATATAATATCTTCTAAAGGAGACGACGGCCGCACACGTATGCTCAACGCACAGACATTGGGCGAAGACCCGTTCGAAGTTACCGACGAGAACCCCGCCGGAACGAGCGTAGCATGGACTTTCGAAAAGGTAGACACTTCCGTAGGCATTGACGAGGCAACTGCGACGCAGCCCGAAAGCATCAAGGTGGAGAACGGCCGCGTAATAGCTCCGGCCGGAGCCAAAGTAACCGTCACAACGCCCGAAGGCATTGTAATACCCGCTACTTCGCACTTAACGCGCGGTATTTACATCATTACCGTTGACGGCAAGATATCGAAAATATTGGTTCACTGATAAAATAGGATTATTATGAATAAACTGAAATATATAAGTTCACTGTTCGTTCTCCTGCTCGTTGCGGCCATATCCGCACAGGCGCAGAACATGGTGCTCACGAGCGTCGGCAAAGCCGGAGATACCTATATTGAACTGGTTTCCGGCCAAAACGCGATGAACTTCCCGACAGCCGGAGGCTCGCAGAGCGTTACCGTAAAAACAAACACCACTTTGTCGGTGGCAGCGTCTGAAAGCTGGTGCAAAGCAACAGTAGACAACGGCACCGTAACCGTAAGCGCTGACGAAAACACCGGCGCCGACATACGCGAAGCAAACGTAAACATAAACGCACTCGACGGCAAGCAGGCAACAATCAAAGTACGCCAGCTCGGCACAAACCCCGCTTTCTTTGTAAGCGAAAGCGAAGTGAAAGTAAACGGACAGAACTGCAGCGTGATTCTGAACATAACCACGAACTCGGAACTCAGCTTCACACTTCCCGACTGGATTTCGGCAGTTGACGACGTAGACGCTACCGAATCGAAAGCCTACGCTTTCGTCACCGGAAGCCTTTCTTCCAAAGGCGAACGCACCGACAACATAACCGTTGCCCTGAAAAACGACGCCTCTACAGCCGTTGAAATTCCCGTAACCCAGACTTTCGAAGGCTATCCTCACTTCATCGTGATGAGCGACCTTCACTTCGGCGACGGAAACGCTACCGAACGCGTTACACGCTCGCTTCAGAATCTCCTTTCCCAGGATTCCGAAATCGACGCTATAATCGTAAACGGCGACCTTACAAACAGCGGTGCGCCCGAGCAGTATGAAGAATTCAAATCAGTACTCGAAGACGAAAGCATCGTTCCTTCTTATATAGAACGCTACTACATCATGGGCAATCACGAGTGGTACGCAAGCGGCGACCCGTTGGCAAACTACCTTACTCTCGGACACGATCACAACAAGTATTTCGAAATCAAAGGCTATCCGTTCATCTATGTAGGTATGTCGGGCGGCGCTGAGCAGGACTACAGCGAAGAAGCGTACGAATTCCTCCGCACAAGTCTCAAAGACGCCAGCGAGAAATACGCAGGAAAACCGATTTTCGTGTTCACGCACATTCCCGTTTACGGAACAACTCACGGCTCGACCGCTACCGACGGCGAATGGGGCAACAAAACTTTCAAAAGCATATTCGACGCATATCCGCAAATCATACATTTCTGCGGACACACGCACTTCTCTCTCCGCGACCCGAAAGCACTTTGGCAGGGAGAGTTCACCAGCATTGACGAAGGCGGAAACAATTATTGCTACCTCACACCCGGAATCGACGTGGACGGTTCTACACCCAGCGGCGTCAATGAAGTACAGGAAGGTGTCATCGTTGCAGTAGAAGACCTCACGAACGTAAACATCCGCCGCTTCGACAGCCGCAGAAATGAAGAAATAGAACCTTCATGGAACATTAAGGCACCCTACGACGGCACCAACATGGAATACGCTTCCTATACCGGAGGCGACGCTCCCTATTTCGAGAACACCGAAATCACCACTGAGGAAGGCGCAGCGGGTGAACGCAAAATCACATTCCCGCAGGCTATCGACGATGACGTAGTTCTTTACTATCATGTTTCGGTCAAGAATTCCGACAACCAAGTTCTCGGCGAGGGCAACAGATGTTCGAGCTTCTACCTCGGCAGCGACATGCCCGAAACCCGCACCATTACAATCGACGGCCTGCCCGACGGCTTCGACATGTACGCCGAAGTAATAGCTTACGACCCATACGGCAACGCTTCAGAGCCCATTGTCAGCGAACCTTTCTCTGTAGGCAACTACACTCCCGATCCGAGCGTAACGGCCCCCACGCCCGACATTCTCGACTGGGTTATCAACGACAACGGCGTAGCTTCAGACGCTACCGGAACCTTTGCGATAGAGAACGGTCCGATAACTCCGGGTCTGTATGTCGATGAAGTATATGGCCGCAACGCCGCTATCTTCCACGGCAACCGCAGCGAATACTACAAGTTCAGCTATGCAGACAACGACAAGGTAAAAGAAGCTTTAGAGAACGACATAACTTTCGAGGTTCTCTTCCGTCCCAACGATCTCGGCGGTTCCCGTGTAGTCATGGGAGCGATGCAGGCCGGCGGTGTCGGTCTTGAAATCGATAACGGCGTTCTTTCGTTCTACTCCGCCGCCGGCGGCGGCTGGCCCGCAGCTACTGCCAAGACCAAGCTCAAAGGCGGCAACTACTACCACGCTGTAGGAACCTACAACTCCGCAACAAACAAGACCTGCCTTTACATAAACGGTTCTCCCGCTGCCGAGATAGAGCTCACAAGCCCCCTCACTCCGGCTACAACAGACTGGATTGCCGTTGGCGGTGACGCTTCGGACGATTTTGAAAAATGCGACTACGAATTCAACGGCAACATTATAGCAGCCCGTGTATATTCTCACGCCGTAAGCCGCGACGAGGTTTACTACATGAACAAATATTTCGAGGACATGGCCGAAGCCAACCAGGGTGGCGGCGATGAGGAGGAGCCCCCCGTTGAAGTTGCTCCCGTGGCCGACCTCATGGACATCGAATTCGGAGAAAACGGCGCAGCAAAAGACGTTTCGCCCGTTGCCACCGAGCTTCAGACCGGTACAACCGTTCCCGAAACCTATTACAACGAGACCTACAAACGTTGGGCTGCCAAATTCCAGAACGCAAGCGACAACCAGGAATTCTATGCAGTGCCTTACCCCGACAACGGTGATATTTACAATGCAATGGCTGGCGACTTCTCGCTCGAAGTTCTTGCAGTCGTAAACAACCCCAGCGCAGATCTGCCTGCGATAGTAAGTTCGCAGCAACAAGGCGGCTTCGGTATCGAGCCGGGAGAAGACATCCAGGTATGGGGTAACTTCCAGGGATCATACGCAACAGTATACACAGGCATCGACGTTGAACCGGGACGCTACTATCACATCGTTGCCGTTGTCGATGCAGAGAACAACGAAATGCGCACCTACGTAGACGGCGAGTTCGCAGGCAAAACCCAGACCGCAGGCAATCTCGACTATCCCCAGGGCGCTATCGGCAGATACTTCTGCATTGGCGGCGACTCCCGCATGGACGTCCTTGCAAGAGAATTCCCGCTCGAGGGAGAGATTGCAATCGTACGCATGTACAGCCATGCTCTCAGCCTCGGCGAAGCAAAGAAACTTTACAACGACATTCAGGAAACCGCAACGCAGGAATAATCTGAAACCGTAATATCCAAGAAACGGCCCTGTGAACTACCGCAAAACGGTTGCAGGGCCGTTTTTCATGAATTCATCTCTGCTGTACGAAAACCCAAACCATACCTAAAAATGAAAAAGACACTTATTCTCGGGCTGCTGCTCGCATTGTCGCTCGCAAATGCCGACGCCAAGACCCGCAAAACCCTCTTCGTTATAATCGACGGCATTCCCGCCCACTGTATCGAGCGCCTGAAACCCGCAACCATAACCGAAATATCGAAAGCCGGCGGCTACGCCCGCGCCTTCTGCGGCGGAGAGGTGGGCATGTACAACGAAACGCCCACCGTATCGGCCATAGGATACACCAACATCCTTACCGGCACATGGATGAACAAGCACAACGTGAAAGGCAACAGCAACATCGAGGCCAACTATAACTATCCCACGATTTTCCGCATTGCCAAAGACCAGCCACGCAAGGTAACCACAGCCATATATTCGAGCTGGACCGACAACCGCACCATTCTCCTGGGCGAGAACAAACCCACCACCGGCAACCTGCAAATCGACTACGTGTTCGACGGCTACGACAACGACAAGGTGCGTTTTCCCGACAAGCCCGGCGACCTTCACATTTTCGACATCGACGCGCAGATATGCAGCGACGCGGCAAAAAACATACGCGCCAACGCTCCCGACCTCAACTGGGTTTACATGTGGTACACCGACGACGCTTTCCACTACAACGGCAGCGGAGATTTCACCGACAAGAGCGTCATTGCGGCCGATTCTCTGCTGCGTCAGGTATGGGAAGCCGTAAAATACCGCGAAAAGAACAACGACGAGGAATGGCTCGTTATAGTAACCACCGACCACGGGCGCGGTTACAACGGATACCACCACGGCGGACAGTCGTCGTGGGAACGCACCGTATGGATGTCGACAAATCTTAAGAAGCGCAACAAGGAATTCGGGCGCAGCACCCTTTCGCACGTCGACATACTGCCCACAATCTGCGAGTTCATGAACTTTTCCGTGCCCGACGAAACAAGATTCGAACTCGACGGCATTTCGTTTTTCGGGAAAACCGACATTTACGATTTGCAAGCCCTTCCCTACGACAACAAGGCGGTGCTCACATGGAAGTTCGACGGCACAAAATCCCCCGCCTCCGTCTACATTTCCCCGACCAACAATAAAGCGACCGGGCAGAAGGACGTGTGGACAAAAGTGGGCGACGTTGCGGCCGACGCCTGCACTTATACGATAGACCTCATGAAATACGGCGATTCCAAGTTCTACAAATTCGCCGTGCGCACCGCAAACAACTGCCTCACCAAACAGCTGCACAAATAAGCACGCCCTGCCGCAGGAGTTTGCAGACAAATACGGTCAGCGGCCAAGCACTTGAAAATCAGCAGGTGTATATGTAGCAAAAAATATGTCTGAGATATTTTAAATTATCTCAGACATATTTTCGATTATCTCCCTTGTATTTTCAATTTACTGCGGGAAGTTTTTTACCATACGAAAAAAAAAATTTTTTACGGGAGGCCGATTTTTTCCAAAAACCTGTCCCGCCGGTTTCCGCGCAATACGGCCGTACCTCATGGCCGGACATACATCCCTGTTCCCTCGCATGGCAACGTTTTTCGGGAAAGCAGGGATTTTTCCGTCACATACACGCACATGCACATCTACCGCTACTAAGCGTGCGCGGCCGCCGCAAAAAGCAGCCGCGCAGAATTCACTTCAAATGTTTCCGGAAAAACGCCTCTATCCTGTCGTAAGGAATAACACCCGCGCGATTGTCATAAAGATCGGTGTGGCTTGCGCCCCCGATTATGAGCAGTTCCTTGTTGTCGCCCTCGAGATTCCTGTAAGCGTCCTCGCTGAAATACTTGGAATGGGCCTTCTCGCCATGAATCATGAGCACGGCGCTGCGAATCTCGTTACTATATGAAAGCAGCGGCATGTTGATGAACGACAGCGGGGAAGTAACGTTCCAACCTTCGTTCGAGGCAAGCGAACGCGCATGATAGCCTCTCGGCGTCTTGTAAAAATCGTGATAATCCTTGACAAACTGAGGCATATCGTCCGTAACCGTAGCCACCACTCCTCCTGCGCGCTCGTAACATCCGCTGCGCGCGTCGGCAGTGCGCTGTTCGTTAAGCCGTTTCTTCATCTCATACCTCTCGTCGGCGCTCATGGCGTCGAAATAGCCCTTTGCGCTCACGCGGCTCATGTCATACATGGTCGACGTTACCGTAGCCTTTATACGCGTGTCTATGGCGGCAGCGTTCAGCGCCATTCCGCCCCAGCCGCAAATGCCGAGAATGCCTATCCGCTCGGCGTCCACATCGTCGCGCACCGACAGATAATCCACTGCCGCACAGAAGTCCTCGGTATTGATGTCGGGCGAAGCCACATAGCGCGGCATGCCGCCGCTCTCGCCTGTGAACGACGGGTCGAAAGCCAATGTCAGGAAACCCCTCTCGGCCAAAGTCTGGGCATAAAGCCCCGACACCTGTTCCTTGACCGCTCCGAACGGGCCGCACACGGCAACCGCCGCAAGTCTGCCCTCAGCGCCGAGCGGCCTGTACATGTCGGCCGCGAGCGTAATGCCGTAGCGGTTGACGAACGTCACTTTGGAATGCTCCACCTTGTCACTTTTCGGGAACACCTTGTCCCAATCGCATGTCAAATCAAGTTTCTCCATTTTTTTCTCGCTTTTCTTCTGCCTGCCTCTACCCCTGCAGGCGGCGCACCGCGGCAAACGGGCAAAACGCAACCGTAACACAGGCAGGCAAACACTATTGATACAAACCTGTTATTTAATTAATCCTTCGCATTGCAGAAGCGGCAAATGCCCGCTCCCGCAAATACAGTGCAAAAATCGGCATTTCCCGTTGCAAACGTTTTGCCATGCGGCTCTTATCCTTTTGCCCGAAAGTTCACGGGCACATGCAGCCCTTAATGTCTGCATCGTTCGCCACCGCAACAGAGGCCCGAAAAAATATGTCTGACATATTTCAAATTACCTCAGAGATAATTTTTTCTACACGCGGAAGCAAATCCGCCTCATGCCACGCATGAAAAACCGGTTCCCCGCCACATGCGTTGCACACGGAAAGAAAAATGCCTGTGCGTCTCGCGCGCGTATATATAATAATGTATGCCCCCAAAACCACCGTCACCTGGCCGCACAACCACAGGAAACACAAAAAAACGCAATACGCAATCACCACATTGCAACTTAAAGCATATAAAACGAAGCGGGAGAATATAATTCCGCAAAGGAACATTTTTTAACATAATATACTTTTGTCATTTATCAACTCTTGCAACGAATGTGTTTTCTTAAAAATACACTCAAAAAGTCATGAAAACAAAAATAAATTGTGTCATTTTGATAATTTACGAGGAAGTGACAAGAAGAAATGATAAAAAAACATAAATAAATCGTATTTCTCATAAAAATAAGTTTGTATTTTTGCAAAAATTATTATGTATTAAAAGCCGTCAACATAACCGCATTGAGAAAACCCGTTCCAGGCATTGCAGAAAACGACACCGATTCTCTCTCAAATCACAGTTTCCCCCGCGCATGGAACGACGGCTTCGGTAATAAATAACACATACATAAAATTAAGTTCAATCTAAAAAGTAAGATTATGGGTAAAAAATTGATGATGCTTGTGCTCGGAGTATTCTCATGCCTCCTCGTGCAAGCACAGATCAAGACCGTAACCGGACGCGTCACATCGGCTGCAAACGGCGAGCCCCTGCTCGGCGTATCAGTCAGCGTTCCGGGAACGACTGTCGGAGTAAACACCGACGAAAACGGTCAGTTCACGCTCTCCCACATTCCTGCTAACGCCAAAACGGTCCGTTTCTCATTCATCGGAATGGACATGCAGGAATTGCCTATAAAGAGCGTAATGAACGTAAAGCTCCAGCCTAACGACTTTGTGCTCAAGGGCGCAGTTGTAACGGCTCTCGGCATTAAGCGCGACGAGAAATCGCTGGGATATTCGGCAACAAAAGTCGACAGCGAGGAAGTCACAGCCACTCGTAACGCCGACATCATGTCGGGCTTGCAAGGCAAAGTTGCAGGTCTTGAAATTTCCGGTACCGGTGGCGGTCCCGGTTCTTCGTCGTCGGTAATCATCCGTGGCTTCAGCTCGCTGAGCGGCAGCAACCAGCCCCTTTACGTAATCGACGGTGTGCCCGTCGACAACGCGTCGGTAAACGGTAACGACGGTATCAACAACAACCTGAACCACTTCTACGACATGGGTAACGGCGCCAACGCCATCAACCCCGACGACGTA
The DNA here is from genome assembly GCA_905202115.1 of uncultured Prevotellaceae bacterium. Classification (GTDB taxonomy): domain Bacteria; phylum Bacteroidota; class Bacteroidia; order Bacteroidales; family Bacteroidaceae; genus UBA6398. The sequence goes on from CAJKQZ010000040.1 coordinate 10,755, forward strand.
GCGGAGATGACCGTACTTAAAGGCGCAGCCGCAACCGCACTCTACGGTAGCCGCGCAGCCAACGGCGTTATAATGATAACCACCAAAAAAGGAACAAAACGTGATAAAGGTCTCGGCGTAAGCTACAACGGCGGTATCCAGTTCACGCAGGTTGCACGCATCCCCGAACTTCAGAACATGTTCGGCCAGGGTTATGCAGGCGAAGCCAATGAAATAGAAAACGGTTCCTGGGGCCCCCGCTTCGACGGCGTAAAGCGCGTTTACGGTTATGTTTACAACAACTCGCAGCGCATGAAGAGCTACAAGGCTATCAAGAACAACATCCGCGACTTCTTCGACACCGGCATTACTTTCAACAACAGCGTATCGTTCAACGGTGCAACCGACAAGAGCGACTACTTCGTTTCTCTGTCGAACATCAACGACAACGGTATCTACCCCACACGCGCCGACTCTTACAACAAGTATACTTTCTCGGCACGTGGCAGCTACAAGGCAAACAATAAGCTCAGCTTCAGCTCTTCGATAAACTACACTTATTCGAAGAACCATGCAGTCGGAGCGGGTCAGAAACTTTCCGTAATCCAGTCGGTTTACAACGTTCCCCGCGACATCAGCATTGTAGAGCAGAAGAACCTGAACAATCCGTTCAACTCACCGGGTTATTACTTCACCCCGTACAACGGTACAAACCCCTATTATCTTCTCCACAACTGGAAAGACACTTACGAAAGCGATAAGATCTGGGGCAAGTTCCAGGCTGACTACGACATTCTTGACAACTTGAAACTTACCTATCGCGTAGGTCTCGACCACACATCGGGTCAGCTCGACAACGGCGTGCCCAACATGAGTGCACTCTTCCCCGGAACTCCCGGCTGGACCGACAACGGCGATATAGGTACGAACTTCGGCGAATACACTACCCGTCAAATTCGCCGCCGTGAGGTCAACCAGGACGTTATGCTTAACTTCAGCAAACCTATCAGCGATTTCAACATCAACGCTATCGTAGGTTTCAATACCAACGAGCGTAAATATTCATGGCTTAGAACCCACATCGAGAACCTCGACCTCCCCACCTGGTTCAACGTAACCAACACCGGTAATCAAGCAAATGTTCGCTCAAGCAGAGTTCACCGCCGCCTTATGGGTCTTTACGGACAGGCAGAAGGCTCTTGGAAAGACCTCGTATTCCTTACCGTTACTGCACGTAACGACTGGTCGTCGACTCTTCCCAAGAAAAACCGCAGCTACTTCTATCCCGGCGTAACAGCCAGCTTCATCTTCACCGAACTCCTTCCGAAAGACGTTCGCGAAATCATCTCGTTCGGTAAAGTTCGCGCAGCCTGGGGTAAAACCGGTAACGACGCCGATCCTTATATGACGTCCACTACTTTCACGGCCGCAAGCGCCAACGCTTCGGGTTGGGGTAACGTACGTTTCCCGCTGAACGGATACAATGCATTCACCGCATCGAACACAATGGGCAACAACAAGCTCAAACCCGAAATGACTTCGGAATGGGAGCTCGGCCTTAACATGGCATTCCTGCACAACCGTTTGTCGTTCGACTTCTCTTACTACAACCGCAGCACCAAGAACCAGGTTATTTCAATGGATATGGACTATGCAACCGGCTATGCAGCAAAGAACGTAAACCTCGGTGAAATATCCAACAAGGGTGTCGAGCTCCTCGTCAGCGGAACTCCCATTAAGACCCGCGACTGGCAGTGGGATCTGAGCTGGAACTTTGCACACAACTCGAGCAAGGTTGTAGACCTTCCCTCCGACATAGGCGGCGAAACAATTATCTACGGCCTTTCGGGAAGCACTTCCATGTACGCAGTCAAGGGCAAACCCCTCGGTATATTCAAAGCACAGAAATTCGAGCGCGACCCGCAGGGAAATATCGTTGTAGACGCACAGACCGGTCTTCCCGTCAAGAAAGACAAGCTCGACTACTGCGGCGACATGAACCGCAAGTTCACAATGGGCTTCTCGTCTACTCTTCGCTGGAAAGATCTCAGCCTCACCGCTGACGTCGACTACCGCAAGGGCGGAAAGATGTACTGCAAAACCAAAGGTACGGTTTACTTCACCGGTATTGCAAAGCAGACCGCTTACAACGACCGCAACACGTTCATCGTTCCTAACTCTGTAAACAAAATAACCGGAGCAGACGGTACAGTTTCTTACGTTGAGAACACCACTCCGCTTGCCTACGACATGATTCAGGAATATTGGGCAGAACAATACGACCGCGACGGCAGCGACTTGGTAAGCAAGACTTATGTTAAGTTGCGTAACGTTGTCATCACCTGGAGACTTCCGAAGAAATGGCTCGCCAAAACTCCGTTTACCGACATTTCTGTATCGGCATTCGGCCGCAACCTCATCACTTGGACTCCCAGCGACAACACATTCATCGATCCCGAGTCTTCTACTTTCGGCAATGACCTCGAAGGTCAGTACGGTGAATTCGGTTCTGGTCCTTCCACACGTACTTACGGCTTCAATTTGAATCTTAACTTCTAAAAGAATTGACAGCATGAAAAAGATATTATTATTAGCAACAACAGCCGTGTTGGCTCTCACAAGTTGCGGCGACTTGGACATAAACGAAAGCCCCAACAACCCTGGCGGCAGCAATGTGACCGCAAAGCTTATTATGCCTGCCGTTCAGAGTGCCATTGCAACGGTTACCGGCGACGGTCTGTACAATCCTGCAGGGTTCTTTGTTCAGTATTTCGACCAGAACCCCGTAGGCAACCAATACAACAACCTCACATATTTCCATATTGAGCCGAGCGACCAGCTTATAGACAGAAGCTATGCCATAAGTTATGCTTACGCTCTTCAGGACATAGAGGAAATCAAGAATAAAACAAACAACACTGCCGATCTTTTCGTTGCAACAGTTCTCCGTGCATACACTTTCCAGCTTATGGTAGATGCTACGGGCGAGACTCCCTACAGCGAAGCTTTAGGTTCTATCCAAAAGCCCAAATATGATGACGGCAAGGATGTTTATGCAGGCGTATTGAAAGAAATCGACGACGCCGAAGCTGCTCTGAACGAAAGCCAGGATATGATGGAAACCACGGACCTTATGTGCGACGGCGACATCGACCAGTGGAAAGGCTTTGCAAACGCACTGCGTCTGCGCATGTACCTCCGCATGATTCAAGGCGGTGTTGACGCTGCGGCTTACACCGAAAAGGTGAAAGCTCTCGTAAGCGCCAACGAGTTCTTCTCGGGCAACATCGAGTTTGCCGCTTACAGCGACGAAGCCGACAAGCGTAACCCGTGGTGCGCTGCAAACGCTTACAACCTCAACGCAAAGAACCACGTTGCAGCAATTCCTATCATCAGCTACATGGAACTCACGAACGACCCCCGTATTGCCTACACATTCGTCAAGGCTACCGAGGGCGATAATGCCGGACAGTATTACGGCCGTATTCCCGGTTCGCACAAGCAACCCGGTTTCACCCAATACGACAATATTGGCTACTTCAGCGCGCTCAACTACTATCCCACAAAACCCGTTGAGTTCTTCACGCAGGCCGAGCTGCAATTACTTCTGGCCGAGTGTTACATCAAATACTTCAACAACACGGCGGCTGCACAGACCGCATACGAGACTGCTATCCGCACCGACTTCGCACAACGCGGCATTTCCGGCGCAGACGCATTCCTTGCAGGCAACAGAATTTCGTTTGCAAACGCTGCAAGCAACGACGACAAGCTGAAGCTGATATACATGCAGAAGTGGGTTGCCCTCCTTTACATGGACCACATGGAAGCATGGTCGGAAATGCGCCGCACCAACTGCCCCGAATACAAGCTCACCGGTGTTGAATACAACAACGACGCTACGCGATATACGGCAGGCGACCTCATTTACCCCTACCGTAACGACATGGGTGACCGCAATGCTCCCAAGCGTTTGCCTTATTGCTACAGCAGTGCCAACATCAACAGCAATGTACCGGCCCAGCCCGACATCAAAACAACGCCTGTTTTCTGGGACAAGTAAAAAATCACACATTAAGTTAAACAATGAATATCAATATGAAAAAGGTAATATATTCGCTTGCTGTGATGTTTGCACTCGTAGGCTTCACCTCGTGCGATTACGACAGCAAAGATGACGCCAAGATAACCTATTACGTTTCTATTGAGCTCGAAGGCGACGAGGTTCTCCAGGTGCCCGTGGGTACAGAATTTGTTGAGCCCGGCTACAAGGCTATCGAGAACGGTGAGGACGTAACCAGCAAGGTTGTCGTAGGCGGCGACGAAGTAGATGCCGACCAGGTCGGAATCTATCACGTAACCTATTCGGCAAAGAACGTCGACGGCTTCAGCAAGAGCGTATCGCGTACGGTTGTTGTTTACAATCCCGACGTAACCACCAACATCAGCGGAACGTACACCGTCGAGGCAAACACTCTGCCCCGTTCGGTAAACGGCAACCCCGTTACCCTTACCGAGCTTGCTCCGGGTCTCTATTCCATAAGCGACTGGTGGGGCGGTCTCTACGACGTAACCATAGGCTACGGTGCAGCTTACCGTGCTACCGGTTACCTACAACTCAACGAAGACAATACGATCGAGGGTATCTCCGGCTCTTCAGTATGGGGAGACGAAACACCTTTTGAATACGCTACGGGTTCTTACAACCCTGCCACCGACAAGGTATCTCTCGAAGTCGATATGTTGTATCAGTTCACCATGACAATGGGAAAATAACCCTTGAATAAGAAATAAGAATTATGAAGAAATACATTTCATTATTGGCATTGGCTCTTGTATTCGGGGTAATGACCTCGTGCGACAGCGACCCCAGCGACAGCAGCACAAGCGCCGGCGGCACGAAAGTTAAGAAAATGGCCGGCAGCTGGATTGTAACAGCCTACATGTGCGACGACCAGGGCGATGTTGCGAACATCGACGCTTGGGACTGGTACGAGCTCGGCTCGTTCGAAGGCCCGATGAACACCTACAACACTTCGGCCAACAAATCGACCGAGATGTGGGTGGACGACAACGGAGAACTCTACCTCGGCGCCGGAGCTGATTACTCCTGCAAAGCCAAAGTCAATGTAAACTACGGCAAACGCACGTTCTCGGTTGAGGATGCCGACAACGAGTACAGCGATGAAAAGATCACAATCGTAGGCGGCAAGATTCTCGCAAAAGCAGCCACCAACGAAGACGGTGTAAAAGTAGACAGCATTGTTTATTACGTCAAGGCCGGCAACGCTCCCTACGGATACATCAAGGTTTCCGGACACCGCAACAAATTCTGATAATGTCGCGCCGCAAGGCGTAACAGCGATACGGCAGCCCCGACTATTTGTCGGGGCTGTTTCTTTGCCCACGCCGGCCATTCTACCGCAAAAAAGCCCGACAAATTATGCGGCCTCGGCCACATTGCAAATGGCTTTAGTCTTTAACGGCCTTAACGACTTTAAGGTCGTTAAAGACCCTAATCCGATTTGTTTTTACAGACAAAAACGGTCAGCGACCAAGCACTTGAAAATCAGCGTGTGTATATGTAGCAAAAAATATGTCTGAGATAATTCAAAATATCTCAGACATATT